>DASRAP010000324.1:0-8514 GCA_035638155.1 Gemmatimonadaceae bacterium
GAGCCCGTAGTTCACGAACACCACCTGCGCCGTGACATCGCCGGCGGCACCGTACCCCGCGATCGCCAGAACCTGCGGCCATGCGGTCGATGTCGGATCCTCGGACACCGGGCCTTCGTTGACGTCGAGCTCGAGGCTCGACGGCGATACACGCCACGCGTGCACCGACGTCGGGTGCGGCATCCACACTCGATATTGCCGGACTTCTGTCTGCATGCCGAGGGCGCGCATCTGCTCGATCACGTAATCGCGCGTCGAATCCTGCGCTTCGGTTCCGGCAACGTGCGGGCGGCTGGACAGCGCGCGCGACAACGTCGCCGCGCGCGTCGCATCGGGGCGCGCGATGGCCGCAGCTTCCGCAGCCCGCTGTCGCACGGCGTCCTGCGGGGAATACCCCGTGAGCTGCGCCGCGGCGCGCGTCGCGCCCGGCACGGTCAGGACGATGGCGATAATCAGGGCGCGCACATTCATCTCGTCGGTTGCGATGTCAGACTGGTCCCAGGTGAAGCTGCCTGACAGCAGAGGCCGCGACTAGTCCCGTTCGTCTGAAAAGTCCGCGAGCGCCGCGCGAATTGCCGCCTTCAGCCGTTCGTCACGGTTCGGCCCGGGTTCGATTGCGCGCGCGAGACGCGAGAATTGATGCAACATCTCGTCATTCACGAGAGCGTCGGTCCGGGGCGCTCCGAGTGCGTCGAGCGAACGTGCGGCGAGATCGCGGAGCAGTGCGCGCGTCGCGGCCGGCAGCGCGCTGAGCGCCGCCGGCAATGCGTCCGGCGCGGGCGGATCCTTCCTGCGGTTCGTGGCGCCCAGCAATGCGCGAACGGGTGCGAGCGTCACGATGAATGAGCCGGCGGTGTGTTCCTGAACGTGCGTAACGACGCCCTGCCGGCGCAGCCGCGAAAGGCGTTTCTCTACGGCGGGACGGACCACCGCAATGCCGTTCGCGCTTGAGCGCCCGCGGCCGGTGATCACGAGGACATCACCGCCGACTGACACCTGTCGCTCGCGCAGCCATGCCTCGACGCGCGCTTCCGCGTCGGCCGCGGTCGGAAGCGACGAACGAAGATCGAGCGTGCGCTCGCGCCCGAATCGCGCCTCGTCGAACGCGTGCGCGAGTGCGGAATGCGTTGATCGCTTCAGCGGAGCGCTTCCTTAAGGATGCGTCCGTCGACGTGCTCCGACGGTTTGATGCCGAGCACGGCCGCAAGCGTCGGCGCGATGTCCACGACGCCCACGCGCTCGGCGCGCTCTCCCGGCTTGAAGGGCGCGCCGAGGAACGCAACTGGCACGTGCGCGTCGTAATCATGCGGCGTTCCATGCGTGGCAACGTCTCCGCGTCCGAGCACAGAGAGCGGCGCGAGCGTCACCGCAACGAGCGGTATTTCGCCGGGATAGGCGTCGACGCCGGGCGTGAACATGTGGAGCCACCGCCGCGCAATGGGATCAGCCACCGTATCGGCGTGCGCGAGATCCGCGACGACGTCGGAACGCTGCACGCCTGGCAGCGTTCGCGTGGCCGCCGCGAACGCCCGCGCGAGCGCATCCGCGGCAAACGGCTTGTTCAGCAGACCGTGGTTCAGCCACAGCACCAGATCTTCCCAGCGCAGGGCGGTGGTGTCGAGACCGGCGCTGCGGAGGGCTCCGCGCGCGTCGGTGAGCGCAGGTCGGAATTCCGTCGCCGGCACGTGCGTTGCGCCTTCGTTGTGCTCGAACCGGGACGCGATCTCCGGTGCCGGCGCGACGCCATGGTCCGCCGTCAGCGCCACAATCACGCGACGTTGTCCGCGAAGTGCGTACAACGAATCGAGGAATGCGCCGAGGTAGCGATCGACGCGCAGCACCATGTCGTGAAGCTCGCGCGAATCCGGGCCCCACCGGTGGCCGATCGCATCGGTGGTCGAGAGCGAGACCGCGAGCAGATCGGTGCGATTGTCGCCCGCGCCGAGCTCCATTGCTCCAACGCCGCGGAGCGCGAGCGCCAGCGTGACGGAGTCCATCCACGGAAACTCCGGCAGGCTTACGCGCGCACGCGCCGTATCCGCTGAGAGCGTATGCGGAAAGACCACATTGTTGCGCGCTTCGCCGGCAACGCTGTCCGGCTCCGGATAGGCGCTCTCGGGCAGGAGCAACGTCCACGCGCGGCCGGCAAGTCGTTGCGTCGCGCGCTCCGCGTTGAATTCCTTGACCCACGCGGGAAGTGCACTCGCATACCACGTGCTCGTGGTGAACACGCCCTGACGCGGCGAATACCAGAGTGCCGTCGGCCAATGCGACGGCGCGACAGGAAGGATCGCCGCCCGATCCTTCCGTGAAACCGACAGCACGCGCGTCGCGGGAGCGCGCGCGTGCATCCAGTCGGCCAGCGTTGTTCCGTGAAACCGCATCGGTGACGCGCCGGTATCGGACGACTCGAGCAACGGTGCGTCGGGTGTGTTCACGCCGCGCGCATTGGCAATGATTCCCGTGGAGTATGGATATCTGCCCGAGAGAATCGCCGCGTGGCCGGGTGCCGTTTCCGTGTTCGCGTGGTCCTGAAAGGCGTTCGTGAAAACGGCACCGTCCCGAAGGATGCGCGCGAGCCCGCCCGTGAACTGCGAACGCCAGACCGACAGGTAATCCGCACGCATCTGGTCGACCGTGATCATCACGACCAGCGTCGGCCGCTGCGCGGAGGCGGCGGTCGCGGCCGCACCAAAAACGATCGCAGCAACCGTGCGTACGGCGCGTACGGCGCGCGCTACCGTGTCATGACGGCTCATGGCGAAGCTTCGCCGCGCGCCCCGGCTCGTGCAATGGCCGTGGCGCGCGTGTGACGCCATCGTGATCCTCGCCCCGCCTCACGCCGAGGTGAGTGCGTCCTCGAAGATCGAGAGTCCTCGCGCGAGCTCGTCCTGCGTGATCACGAGTGGCGGGAGAAAGCGGATCGTGTGCTCGCCGGCCGACACGAGGAGCAAGCCGCGGTCACGCGCCCGCGCAATGACGTCCGCCGCGGACGGCGTGACGTCGACCCCCCACATGAGCCCGACTCCCCGAACGGCCCGGATCCGGCCGCTGCGCTCCTGCAAGGATTGCAGCGCCGCGCCAAACCACGCTCCCGCCTCACGCACATGCGCGAGCATGCGCGGGTCGGCGAGGCGGTCGAGCACGTGGAGCGCCACGTGCGCCACGAATGGTCCGCCACCGAACGTCGTGCCGTGATCCCCGGGCTGCATCGCGTCCGCGATGTCCTGCGTCATGAGGATGGCACCCATCGGCAGGCCGCCCGCGAGCGGCTTGGCGAGCGTCATGACGTCGGGCGTGATCCCGGACTGCTGGTAAGCGAAGAGCGTTCCCGTGCGGCCGAGCCCGCACTGAATCTCGTCGAGCACGAGCGCGATGCCGCGCTCGCGGGTCAGGGCGCGGACGTCGCGCAGGAACGCTGCGTCGAGCACGCGCATGCCGCCTTCGCCCTGCACGGGCTCGATCACGAGCGCCGCGACGCGCTCGGGGTCGAGCACCGTGCGCAGCTCGTCGAGGTCGCGTTCGACGATCGACACGCCGCCCGCGAGCGGGCGAAACGGCGCGCGATATTGCGGGCGGTCCGTCGCGGCGAGCGTCGCGAACAGGCGACCGTGGAACGCGCCGCGTACGGACAGAATCTCGTGTTTCGCCGGCCCGCCCTGCGCGCGCGCCCATTTGCGAACGAACTTGAACGCCCCTTCGTTCGCCTCAGCGCCGGAATTGCAGAAGAACACGCGATCGGCAAACGAAAGCTCGGCGAGGCGCGCGGCGAGCAACTCTCCGGGTCGCGTGCGAAACAGATTCGACACGTGTGTCAGGCCGCTCTCCAGCGCTTCGCGCATGGCGTTCGCGACGCCTTCATCGCCGTGGCCAAGCGCCATCACGGCAATGCCCGCGGTGAAGTCCAGGTACGCGCGTCCATCGGCGTCGAACAGCTCCGAACCGGCGCCACGTACGATCTCCATCGGCGCGCGTTTGTAGGTGTTGAGCAACGCATCGGGAGTCGCTGGAGCAGACGAAGCTGGCGTTGCCGTGACTGGGCGCGTCATTGTTGCCATGGGGCTGCCGAGTGAGAGAGAAACGCGGTGCCGCCGGCCGGATCGTTCACCGACGTGAGGTTCGTGATGCGCACGCGCGAAACGCCGAGTGCGAGCGCGCGAAGAGCCGCTTCGATCTTTGCCGCCATTCCGCCCGCGGCAATTCCGCGGGTGATGAGCGACGATGCCTCGTCGCCGCCGAGTGTCGGGACGACCGCGCCATCCACGAGCACACCCGGGACGTCTGCCACGAACACGAGCTCCGCTGCGGCAAGCGCCGCGGCGATCGCGGCAGCCGCGTCGTCGCCGTTCACGTTGAGCCCCGAAGCGCCGGGATCGTCCGCGTCACGCGCGAGCGGTGACACGACCGGCAGCCAGCCCGTGCTCAGGAGATCGTGCAGCAACGCCGGGTCGGCGCTCACGCGCTCGCCGACCCGGCCAAGCGGCGCGCCCGGCGCGACGTGCGCGCGGAGGAGGCGGCCATCTTCGCCGGACAGGCCGACCGCACGTGCGCCCGCCGCCCCGAATGCCGCAACGAGCCGCTTGTTCGCGGACCCGCTCAGTACCATGCGCACGATGTCGAGCTCGGCGTCGCTCGTCACACGCCGGCCGCCGGAAAAACGCGGTTCGTGCCCGAGCTGGCGCTGCAGCGCGCTGATGTCATCGCCGCCGCCGTGGACGACGACAATGCCGCCGCCGCGCGCCGCCGCCGCGACCGTCGGCGCGAGCGCCGCGTCGGATTGCACGCGGCCGCCGATCTTGAGGACGCGCGTCATGGCCGCGGTCACGATGGGAGCCCGAGGGTTTCGTCGAGACCCAGCATGAGATTCGCGTTCTGCAATGCCTGGCCCGCGGCGCCCTTCATGAGATTGTCGATCGCGCTCATGACGAGGAGCGTCGGTTCGCGCACACCCGCAACGCGCTGCGCATTGATCCTGACCACGTTACGATGCGCGACATCCTGGAGGGAGGGCGGCGCGTCGGTAAGCTCGATGAAGCGCTCTCCGGCGTAGTGCGCCTTCCACGGCGCCATGGGATCGTCGTCGATCGCGGTGACCGGCACGGTCATCGTCGCGAGAATGCCGCGCGCCACGGGCAGCAGCTGTGGCGTGAAGACGAGATCGATGTCGCCGCCGAACGCATGCAGCGTCTCCCGCATTTCGGGGAGATGCCGGTGCACGTTGCCGGTGGCGTACGCGCGAAAGTTCTCCGTCACTTCGCCGAACAGGAGGTCGCGCCGCGGCGCGTTGCCGGCCCCGCTCACGCCGCTCGCCGCCACGACGTGGATCGTGGCACCCGGCCGGATGCGATTCCGCGCGACGAGCGGCCAGAGCGCGAGCAGCGTCGCCGTGGGATAGCAGCCGGGATTCGCGACGAGCGACGCGTCGCGCACCGCCGCACGCGCCGCCTCTGTGAGACCGTACGGCACGCCGTCGGCATGGCCATGGCCGGGGCGATAGTCGCTCGAGAGGTCCACGACCTTCGCTCCCGCTGCGCGGGCGCGCTCGACCGCGGGGCGCGACGCTCCATGCGGCAGCGCCGCGAACACGATGCGCGCGTCGCCAAGCGGCGCGTCGTCGAACGCGCAGAACGTGATGCTTTTGCCACCGGGAAGCGCGAGGCGCTCTCCCCGCTGCTCGTGAGCCGTCGCAAAGATCAGCTCGAGATCGGGATGCGCTGCGATGAGCGCGCACAACTCGCGGCCAGCGTACCCGCTGGCTCCCAGCACGCCGGCCGGAATCCTATGCACGCTGAATGCATACTCTTGCATTCCCCCCACGTCAATGCCTAGTTTCACCGACGGGCGAGACAGGTTCACCACACGACCGCGCGGGGTGCGCATGGCGAACAAACGCGAGCGGCAGCACCTGATTCTCGAGGTGATCCGAACCCGGGTCGTGGCGAGTCAGGAAGAGTTGCGACAGCTGTTGCTCCACAAGGGCTGGGACGTGACGCAGTCCACGCTGTCGCGCGATATGAAGGAGCTGCGGCTGGCGCGTGTGCAAACCCGCGAAGGCGTGCGCTACACGTCGCCGGCCGAAGCGACCGAAGGCCGGCACGCCGCGCTGAGCGCCCTCCTGCCCCAGCTCTTTCTTCGTCTCGACGGTGTGGGCGAGCTCCTGGTCCTCAAGACAACCGCCGGCAGCGCGCAGGCGGCGGCGGCAGTACTGGACTCGGAGAACTCGCCAGACCTCGTCGGCACGCTCGCCGGTGACGACACCGTCCTGCTCATCTGCCGGTCGGAGGCCGCACGCGAGCGGCTGAGCCGCCGGATCCTGCAGCTCGCCCGCCGGTGAACGGGTTGTGATATGCAGGGAAGTCGCTAAATATGCACGTTCGGAATCTGTCGCATTTTTTTGCCGCCCCGGAGGGCGCTTCGATACATGAAAACCATTGTCCTCGCCTATTCGGGCGGCCTCGACACCTCGATCATCGTTCCCTGGCTCCGCGAGCATTATGACGCGCGCGTGGTGTGCGTCGCGGCCGACATCGGACAGGGCGACGAGCTCGAAGGGGTGAAGGAGAAGGCCATTGCCTCCGGCGCCGACGAGTGCCACATCGCCGATATGCGCGAGGAATTCGTGCGCGATTTCGTCTTCCCGACGCTGCGCGCCGGCGCCATCTACAACCGGAAATACCTGCTTGGCACCTCCATGGCGCGCCCGATCATCGCCAAAAAGCAGGTCGACGTGGCGCGCGCGATCGGCGCGGACGCGCTGGCGCACGGATGCACCGGCAAGGGCAACGACCAGGTCCGGTTCGAGCTCACGTACATGGCCTTCGCGCCCGAGCTCCAGGTGATCGCGCCCTGGCGCATCTGGGACATCCGCTCACGGGAGGACGCGCTCGCGTACGCCGCGAAGCACAACGTGCCCGTGTCCGCGACGACGAAGAAGATCTACTCGCGCGACCGAAACATCTGGCACCTCTCCCACGAGGGCGGCGTCCTCGAAGATCCGAATTCGGTTCCCCCGAAGGACCTCTTCCTCATGACCGTCGATCCGGCGGACGCGCCGGACCAGTACGAGGACGTCACCATAGAATTCGTCGCGGGCACGCCGGTCGGCGTGAACGGGAAGAAGATGGGCCCGGTGGCACTCCTCACCGAGCTCAACACCATCGGCGGACGCCACGGCGTCGGACGCGCCGACATCGTCGAGGATCGCCTCGTCGGCATGAAGTCGCGCGGCGTGTATGAAACGCCGGGCGGCACCCTGCTCTACACGGCGCACAGCGAGCTCGAAATGCTGGTGCTCGACCGGCGCACGCTCGCTGCGAAGGACCTCATCGCGCCGCGCTACGCCGATCTCGTCTACGAAGGACGCTGGTGGACGACCGAACGCGAGGCCTACGACGCGTTCGTCAACGTCACGCAGCAGCGCGTGAGCGGCACCATCACGCTGCGCTGCTTCAAGGGCAACGTCACCATCGCCGGTCGCGAAAGCTCGCAGGCGCTGTACGACGAACAGTTCGTCACGTTCGGCGAGGACGACGTATATGAGCAGAGCGACGCGGCGGGCTTCATTCGCCTCTTCGGTCTCCCGGCGCGCGTGCGCGCCCTCAAGGACATGAGAGCCGCCGGCAAACTTCCCGCCGGCAAACCACGCGAAACCGTGCCCGCGCGTTCGTGACGAGCGCCGCGGAGAGCGGGACACACAAGCTCTGGGGCGGCCGCTTCGCCGGCGGACCGGCCCCGGAGCTCGAGGCGGTTAATCGGTCCATCGGCACCGACATCCGGCTCTGGCCGTTCGATCTCGCACTGTCCAAGGCCTGGGCACGCGCCCTCGGCGAAGGGGGCGTGCTGTCAACCGCCGAAGCCGACGCCCTCGTCGAAGGTCTCGGGCGTGTGAGCGAACGAATCGGCGGCGGCGCGCAGCCCATCGCGAGCGACGAGGACGTGCACACGTTCATCGACCGGATTCTGCACGACGAGGCCGGCGACGTCGCGTCAAAGCTCCATACCGGACGCAGTCGCAACGATCAGGTCGCGACGGCGACACGTCTCTGGACGGTCGACGCCATCGAGAAGCTCGACACCGCGGTCCGCGAGCTTCAGCGCGCAATGATCGACAAGGCTGCGGAGCTCGGCGACGCGATCATGCCCGCGTACACGCATCTGCAGCGCGCGCAACCCGTCCTCGCGTCGCACTGGATGCTCTCGCATTTCTGGCCGCTCGCGCGTGACCGCGATCGCCTGGCACACGCACGTTCGTCCGCGAACGTGCTCCCGCTTGGCTCTGGCGCGGTGGCGGGCACGGCGTTTCCCGTCTCACGGGAGCGTCTGCGCGATTTGCTCGACTTCGTGCGCGTTTCGGAGAACTCAGTCGACGCCGTCGGCGACCGCGATTTCATTCTCGATGTGCTGCACGCGAACAGTGTGCTGTGCGTGCATCTCTCCCGGCTCGCGGAAGATCTGATTCTGTTCGGCTCGAGCGAATTCGGATTCGTGCGGTTCGGTGACGCGTACTCGACGGGT
>DASRAP010000325.1:0-11558 GCA_035638155.1 Gemmatimonadaceae bacterium
GACATTCCTCCCGGCGAGTACTTCGCGCAGGCCTTCGTGAACGTCTACACGAAGTTCGCGCGCGCCGACGGGCACACGGTGTGGCTGCACAACGACCAATGGGAAGGGCAGAATTGGAAGCGTTCACCGGGCAACCTGTACAGCGCGCCGGCGCGCGTGACGATCGGCGGAACTGGCGGCACACGGATCACGCTCGTCGCCGACAAGGTCAACCCGCCGCTCGCGCTGCCGGCGGACGACGAGCACGTGAAACGGATCCGGTTTCAGAGCGACATTCTGAGCAAGTGGTGGGGGGCGCCCATCTACCTCGGCGCCACGGTGCTCCTGCCGAAGGACTTCGAGAAGCATCCTGACGTCAAATACCCGGTCATCTACGACGAAGGACATTTCGGACTCGGCGCGCCGGGGGGCTTCGGCCGCGCGGGGCGCGGCGGACGCGGTGGCACGAGCTTCACGGACTACTGGATGTCGGATTCCGCGCCGCGCGTGCTGCTCGTGACGCTTCAGCATCCGTCGCCCTATTACGACGACTCGTACGGCGTGAATTCCGAGAACAATGGCCCATACGGCGACGCAATTACGAAAGAGTTGATCCCTGCGGTCGAGTCGAAATTTCGTGCAATTGCGCAGCCGTGGGCGCGCTTGCTCACTGGTGGATCAACCGGCGGCTGGATTTCACTGGCGCATCAAGTGCTCTATCCCGATTTCTATGGTGGCACGTGGTCGCTCTGTCCCGACGGCGTGGATTTCCGCTACCACCAGATCGTGAACATCTACAGCGATTCGAACGCGTACTGGTTCGACAAGGGCTGGATGAAAGTCGAGCGCCCCACGCGCCGGAGTCCCGACGGCAACATCGCGGCGATGATGAAGGACGAAAACTGGTTCGAGCTCGTGCAGGGCGATCACTCACGCTCGGGCGGTCAGTGGGACATCTGGGAAGCGACCTACGGCCCGGTGGGCCCCGATGGGTATCCGAAGCGCATCTGGGACAAGACCACCGGCGTGATCGACAAGAACGTGTCCGCGTATTGGAAGCAGCACTACGACCTCCGAAACATTCTCGAGACGAATTGGGCAACGCTCGGGCCGAAGGTTGCGAACAAGATCAACGTGTATGTGGGCGACGCCGACTCGTACTACCTCAACATGGGCGTCCATATGCTCGAGAACTTCCTCAAGACGGCGCAGAATCCGAAGTGGACGGGCGAGATCGTGTTCCAGCCGATGGCGCCGCACTGCTGGGGCCCGCCGCTGCCGGATCTCATTGGCAAGATGAACGCCCAGCTGCGCGCCAATGCCCCGGCGGGTGCCGACGTCCGAAGTTGGCATTACTGAACGCTGATTGAACTTTCCAGACAGCCCATACGTCCCTAGGTCACACAACCGGGGGAACTGATGACGGTGTTACGGAAGGCGGCCTACGGGGCGGCCCTGGCATCTGCGCTGTCGTTGACGGCTGCGACGCTGTGCGCGCAGGACTCCGCGGCTACAGTGCAGGTGGACCAGGCGCTCGCGCGCCGGTGGGCGATGCTGCACCTCGCCGTGCTCGGCGAATACCGCACGCACAACGAAAGTGCGGTCGGCCAGATCCAGGCCGATTTCTCGACGCGCGAGATTCGCGTCGGCAAGATGCGTGGCAAGACGCAGGTTTGGGCGTCGCGAACGCTGACGCGGAAAGAACTGGAGCAGGGTGACCTCGATGCGATCGCGGCAGAACTGTTCGCCGCGCGGGACAAGGGCACACCCGACAAGCGCTGAACGCGCGTGACGGTGCCGGGCGCGCGGTCGCACGATGCATCGCTGGCCCTGCTGGTGCTTCAGTGCCAGTCGGGAAGCGACCGCGCGTTCGCCCGGCTCGTGGACATGTTCAGTGAACGCACGCTGGCATATCTCCGCGGTCTCGTCGGCGACGACGCGGACGATGTGCACCAGGAGCTCTGGCTTGGCGTCTATCGGCACATTGCGTCGCTCGCGAATCCGGGTGCGTTCCGAACCTGGCTGTTCCAAACCACCCGCCATTGCGCGCTGGATCAGCTGCGCAAACGAAAGCGGGAAGGGGAAGTGTTTGCCGATGTGGAATTCGAAACGGTCGACGCCGCCGAAGATGCCGGTGACCCAGCGGAGTTTGACACGGCCGACGTCGACGCGGTGCTCATGCAGATCCCGCCCCCGCAGAGGGAAGTCATTCTGCTGCATTACCGCGACGATCTCAGTTACGCGGACATCGCGGTCGTGGTGGGATGTCCAATTGGCACGGTTCGCACGAGGCTGCACCACGCGAAGCGAAAACTCAGGGAACTACTCAACGCGCAACGAGGTGAGGTATGACGCAGTCCAATTCATCTGCCAGCGACAAAGCGTGGGAAGCCATCAAGCACGAACGACACCGCGATTTCCTGCTGCGGCGCGTGGCGGTCGCCGGGTGGACGATTACGGTCGTGCTCATGCTGCTGCTCGGTGTGCTCACGGGAGTGCAGGTATTCGAGCTCGCGCGCGGTGCCATGGCGGGCACGGTGCCGTGGATGGCCGTGGCCGGCGTGTCGATGCCGTTCGTGATCGTGCTGGGGATTCTGAGCGTGCTCGTTGCCATCGTGAGCACCATCGGGATGTTCCTGCGCTTGCGCACGGCAAGCCTCAACGAGATCCAGTTACGTCTGGCGCAGCTCGAGGAACGACTCGCCCACGCCGACTCCTGACGTGATGGAAGCGACTCAACGCCTGAGCTGTTTCAGCACCGCGCCCAGCGCCTCGATCTCGCGACCGTAATCGCTCCAGTTCCCGGCGCGCTGGGCCGCGATCGCGCGGTCGTAATGCTCGCGCGCCTGGCGGATGAGATCGGCGTTCGCCGCCGACTCAGCGCCGGCGGGCTGCCCGGCTGGCGACGGCGCGCTCGCGACGACGTTGGCCGCGTTGCCGCCGAACATCTGGGCGAGGCTTCCCTCGAGCGTTTCGCTCATGACCACACGGTTCCCGTGCGCCACCACGACGCGCTTGAGCTCGGGGATCGTGCCGCCCTCCGCGCGCAGAAAAATTGGCTGCACGTAGATGAGCGACTCTTCGATCGGAATGACGAGCAGCTCGCCGCGGATCACCTGCGACCCACGCTGATCCCATAGCGTGAGCTCACGGGAAATGTCCGTGTCCTGGTTGATCCGGTTCGCGACCTGCGTCGGTCCGTAGACGAGACTCTGTTTGGGGAACCGGTAGACGACCATTTCGCCGTAATGGTCGCCATCCATGCGTGCCACCATCCACGCGGCCAGGTTGTCTTTTCCGCGCGGTGTGAACGGCGTCATGTAGATGAACTCGGGCGTCTTCTCACCCGGGAGTCGCAGAATGATGTGCCGCATGTACGGATTGACGCGTTCTTCGCGCGCACCGTTCTCCGGAATCTGCCACTGATCTTCCCGGTGATAGAACGTCGCGGGCTCACGCATGTGGTACGTGGCCTGCAGCGTCACCTGTACGCGAAAGAGATCGCCGGGAAAACGGATGTGCCGGCGGATGTCCGCGGGCATCGCGGAAAGCGGCTTGAAGATGGACGGGAACACCGCCTCGTACGTGCGAATCACGGGGTCCCTGGCATCCGTCACGTACGCGTCGATCGTGCCGTCATAGGCATCGATCACGACCTTGACGCTGTTCCGCATGTAGTTCACGCCGTTCGATACTCGCTGCGCGTACGGGAAATGCGTGCTCTCGGTGTATGCGTCGAGCATCCACTTGAGCTCTCCCGCATCCGTCACGATCAGGTACGGCTCGCTGTCGAACGTGAGAAACGGGAGGGCCGTCTGCGCGCGATCCGTGATTTCGCGATGGTAGAGAATGCGCGCGGGACCGCTGATGTCGTTCGACAGCAGGATCTTGAGCGAGCCCAGCTGGAACGCAAAGAGCATTCGCCGCGCGACGGAGCCGATCGCGACGCCGCCACGCCCGGAATACGTCGTCTGGATGTTGGCGTCGCCGGCGGGATAGTCGAACTCCTGCTGTTTCGTTCCCACGAACACATAGCTGTTCGTGAGCTGGCCGTAGTAGATCTGCGGCCTGGTGAGCTTGAGCGATGTCGTCGAGACCGGCGGCAGGTCCTTCACGAACAGCACGGGCAGGCCTTCGCTCGTCACCTGGTTCACGGGCGCCATCGTGATGCCCATGCCGTGCGTGAAGGTCAAGCGCTCGTTGATGAAGCCGCGTGTCGGGAGGGACGCCGAGTTGAGCTCGCGCGCTGACAGATGCACCTGCCGGTAGCGGCCGTCGACCGTATAGCGGTCGTCGGCCACCGACACGAAGTCATAATACGTCCGGATTTCCTGCAGCTGCCCGAACGTCTGCTGAACGAGATCGCGCTCCCAGAGCCGGACATTCTCGATCGTCGGCGCGTTGTTGCGAATGTCGGCCATGCTGAGCTGGGCGTCACCCGCGAGATCGCGAGTGGTGACGCTGTCGAGCCCCCAGGCCGCGCGCGTGGCCTCGAGATGGCGCTGCAGGTACGGCGTTTCCCGCGCGAGCTCATTGGGGACGACGCTCAGGCGCTGGACGAGAGCGGGAAAGACCCCGCGTCCAACGATGCCGATCGCCATATACCCGGCGATCGCGTAGAGCGCATAGCGGGGGAACGCGTTGCGAAACGCGCCCGCGAGAACGAGCGCGGCCGCGACGAGCCCGGCCACCGCGGAGACGCGGATGGCGGGCAGCATCGCGTGCACGTCGGCATAGCTTGCGCCCACGAATGGGCCGGTCGTCGACTGGAGGAGTGCCGCACTGCGAATGAACCACAGGCGCAGCGCCAACAGCACGAACAGGAGCGCAAGCAGCACGGCGACATGGCGCGCCGCGTCGGATTCGATGTGGATGCGTGGCTCGCCATCGGGAACGCCGATGCGCTGCACATGGACGCGAACCCTCCCGCGAAGGAGATAGATGATCGACACCCCGATCAGCGCGAGCACCGTGAGTGCCACGGCGCCACCCACGAGCAGCGAAAGCGCGGGAAGCTTGAACAGGTAGTAGCTGACGTCGCGGCCGAAGAGCGAATCGGTGACGCCCGCGGGAACGGCGTGGAGCCACTGCAGGATCGTCATCCAGCGTGTCGACGCGGCGCCCGCCATGTTGAGCGCGACGAACGCCGCGATCACCAGAACGATCCGCGGGACAAAGCGCGAGAGGTCAACGGGCTGGCCAGTCCTGGCGTTCGTGATGACCATCGGCACGCCGGCGCCGCGAATCGCGTGGCGCCCATTTCCGTAGAGCATCCCGAACGCGACGGCCCCGCTGACCGCAAACAGTACCACCCGCCACGTGAGGGACGTCGTAAAGACCGACTGGTATCCGACCTCCCGGAACCACAGCCAATCGGTGGCGAACGTCGCCAGCCATGGCACCGCAATCAGGAGGACGATGAAGGCGAGCACGGACCACAGGATCAGGCGCCGCGTCCGGTGCTCACCGCGCGGGAGCACTCGTCGGCCCAATGGATCGTCGGGAGCGGTCATCGTGGCCTCATGGTGGGCATAACATCGCACGCGGGCGGCGCGGACACCACGTTCGCGACTGCGCTGGCACGCCCCGGGACGCGTCCCTACGTTGCAGTGACCCCTCCCGCGCAATGATTCACGTCAACAACCTGACCAAGCTGTACGGCCAGTTCACCGCCGTGCACAGCCTTTCCTTCGACGTCGGGCCCGGCGAGGTGCTCGGCCTCGTCGGCCCCAATGGCGCGGGCAAGACGACCACGCTCCGCTGCCTGTCCGGTATCATTGCGCCGACGCGGGGCGAGGTGACCGTCGCGGGGCATGACATCCAGCGGAATCCGGTCCCGGCGAAACAGGCGCTCGCTTTCATTCCGGACGAGCCGCACCTCTTCGATTACCTCAGCGTCGACGAACACCTGCGCTTCATAGCGCGGCTGTACGGCGTGGCGGACGCGGATGCCCGCATCCCCGGGCTCCTCGCCGAGCTCGAGCTGACGGAGAAGACGCGCACGCTTCCGGGAGAGCTGTCGCGCGGCATGCGTCAAAAGCTCGCGATCGCCTGCGGACTGCTGCACGAGCCGCAGGTGCTCATTCTCGACGAGCCCCTCACCGGGCTCGACCCGGGTGGCATGCGGAAAATGCGCGCAACGATCGCGAACCGCGCCCGAGCCGGTGCGGCCGTCGTGCTGAGCTCACACCTCCTGCATCTCGTCGAAGAGCTCTGCACGAAACTCCTCGTCATGAGGCGGGGTGAGTGTGTGGCGTTCGGCACGCTCGACACCATCATTGCCGGACGCCCCGAGCTCGTGGGTCGTTCGCTCGAGGATGTTTTCCTCGCGCTTACCGGCGAGCCGGGCGCGGAACCCGTCGCGTGATCGGCGCGTTCGGGTACCTGATCGGCACCAGCACGCGCAACCGGCTGCGCGGACAACTCAAACGCATACGGAATCCGCGCTACGCCATCGCGTTCCTGGTCGGGGCGGCGTATTTCGCGTTCGTCATTTTCGGCCGTTCGCTGGGCCGTTCGCGTGGCGTCACGTACGGAACGTCGGGGACGGCTCTCGCGCCGCTCTTCATCGTGGTGATGGTGGTGTCCTCGTGGTTGCTGAGCGCCGACGCGTCCGCGCTTGCGTTCACGCAGGCTGAAGTGTCGATGCTCTTCACGGCACCGGTCACCCGGCGCGGACTCATCATCTACAAGCTGGTGCGCGCGCAGATCGCCATTCTCGTCAGCGCCATGCTGATGGTGTTTTTTCTCGGCCGCGGGAGCTCGACGATTCCGCATGTCCTCGCGGGACTCGGCTACTGGACCATGCTCTCGACCATCAACATGCATGGGGTCGGGGCTGCGCTGGTGCGCGCGCGTTCGGATGAGCGCTCCCGCACGAGTCCGGGGTTGCGGCGCACCGCGCGCATGCTCGCGCTCGTGGTGTCGATGATGATCATGTTCGCGATCATGGGGCCCGTGATGACCGGGGGACACCCTTCCGACGCCGGTCCGTTCGGGTTCCTCGCGAACGTCGCGGCGTATCTCGATCGCCCGGTGCCACACGCCATCCTGACACCGTTTCGTATGGTGGTGGCGCCCGCATTCGCCGTCTCGGTTGGCGACTGGGTGAAGGCCTTCGGCCCGGCGCTCCTCATCATGCTCCTCCACCTCGTGTGGGTCATGAACGCCGACGCGGCATTCGAGGAGGCCGCGGCCGAGGCGTCGGAGCGCCGTGCAAAACGGATCGAGCAGATGCGTTCACGTCGCGGCAACGTGCGCGAAGTACCGACCGAAGCGGTACGGACGATCGCGCTCGCCAGCTCGGGCAATCCGGCGCTCGCGATCGTCTGGAAGAACACGCTCGCGCTTGGCAGGATGCTCCAACTGAACCAGCTGCTCATGCCCGTCGTGATGTCGATCGTCGTCTCGACGAGTGCGCGCCGTGGAGTGGGCGATACCGCGCAGTCTGTCGCGGTCGGCGTGCTGTTCTTTACGCTCATGCTCGCGATCACCGGCGCGCTCGTGGTCCGGAACGACCTCCGCAGC
Source organism: Gemmatimonadaceae bacterium (assembly GCA_035638155.1). Lineage (GTDB taxonomy): Bacteria > Gemmatimonadota > Gemmatimonadetes > Gemmatimonadales > Gemmatimonadaceae > DASRAP01. Next base: position 7,507 of record DASRAP010000325.1, read on the forward strand.
GACATGCTCCACCTGCCGTTCCTCAAGACGGTGCCGCTGCGGGGCAGGGAGATCGTGCTCGCCGAAGTCGCATCGGGGGCGCTCCCGCTCACCGCACTGCAGCTCGTGCTGGTTGGCATTGCGGCCATTGCACTCAGCATGAGCGCCAGTCCGGTGGTCGTCTCCGCAACGTTCCGTGGCGCGTTGCTCGTGTCGGCGCCGTTCGTGCTGCTCGCGTTCAACGGTGCCGTGTTCGCGCTCCTCAACGGCACCGCCGTGCTCTTCCCGGCGTGGATCAAGCTTGGCCCGACGGGGGGCGGCGGCATCGAGCTCATGGGACAGGCGATGATGTCCATGTTCGGCGTGCTGATCTGCGTCTTGTTGTTGCTCGTCGCTCCGGTCGCTGGTGTGGCGGCGATCTTTTCGTTCCTCGAGCCGACGGGCCTCGTTGCCATCGCGGGGACCGTGATTGCCGGCGCAGCGATCCTGGCCGCCGAAGCGTACGGGATCATTGCGCTCCTGGGGCGGTCGTTCGAGCGCGCCGAGCCTTCCAGCGTGACCTGACCGTAAACACTTCCCGGCCTCGCGCGGTCTATGGACGTGCGCCTGATGGAGCTATCGGTCGATAACCCGAGCGGTGACGACGAACTGACGGCGCTGGCGCGTCAGGCGCGTGCCGGGAACGACGAATCGTTCCGGACACTCGTCCGGCGCATCGACGACCGCGTCCGCCGGTGGGCGCGCGGAGTTACTCACGACCACGATGAGGCCGACGATGTCGCACAACTCGTTCTGCTCCGGCTTCATGCACATATCGAGCGGTTTGAGGAGCGCAGCCGGTTCACGACGTGGCTCTACCGAATCACCAGAAACCTCGCGTTCAGCCGCATGCAGCGTGAACGGCGGCGCGAAGTGCTGCTGGAGCGCCGCGCTCCGCAGCTCGTCGCCGACGGACATGACGCCCATGACGCGGACTCGCCGCCCGATGCGCCGGACGTCACGTCGCTCGTCGCGAGCTGTCTTGACGAGCTTCCCGAGCGCCAGCGCGAAGTCTTCGAGCTCGGTGATCTGCGCGGTCTCAACTCGACGGAGATCGCCGAGCGGCTCGGCATCACGCCGTCCACCGCGCGCGGTTTGCTCATGAAAGCCAGACGCAGAATGCGGCTTCGCATGCTGGAAGCGCATCCGGAATTGTTGCGGGACTATTCGCCATGAACTGCGACACGGTGCTGCCGCTCCTCCTCGAGGCGGATCTCGAGGAGCTGGCGGGCCGGGGAACGTCGGCCGTCGCCGCGCATGTGCAGGAATGCGCGACGTGCGCCGCTGTGGCGCGGCGGCTCCTTGGCGACACGCACGCGCTCGCCGCACGGCTGGAGCGCCGCCGGCTCGTGGACCTCTCGGTGCTTCGCGCCCAGCGCCCGCGCGCGCGGCACGTGCTTGCGGCGGGCATGATTTCGCTCGCGGCGTGTACCGTGATCTTCCTGGCTGCAGGGCTGTCCGTGCGTGCACGTATGCGTGCCGGTCAGGTCGTGAGCGGAGTGGGGCCTGGCGGTCGCGCGCCGGGCGCTCCGCCGCCGCACGATCCGTCGAGCCGGTCGCGCAGGGACTCAGTGATGGACATCGCAATGCGTCCGCCCGCCGCGCATGAGCCCGCCCGGAATAGCGCGACGCCGTTCATGTATCAGCCGGTCCGGTTTGCGGCCGCGGTGCCGGTCGCGCCGGCCGCGTACCCGCCTGTGGCGCCGGCCGATTCGGCGAGCGGAGCGATGAGCACGGCTGCGATGGCGTCAGCGGCCGACGGCGGACCCATCGTACGAGTGGATCCACCGCCCGGACAGCGGTTTGTGGTGATGCAGCGTCCCGGAGTGACGGTGGTGTGGTTCTACGGACGAAACTGACAAAGGAAATACGATGCGAATGACTTCTGGATTGATGGCGCTGGTGGCGAGCTGCGTCGTGGCGCCCATGGTTGGGGCGCAGCGCGGAACTGTTCCTGAGGTCGAGGTGCGACTCTTTCCGCTCACATTCCTGAGCAACACCGACGCGGCGACGCTCGTAAGTCCATTCGTGAATGTCGAAGGCTGTTATGGCAGCTTCGCCATCGGCAGTCCGGGAACCGCCTCGGTGACCAAGTCGGTGTGCGGCGTCTATGAGGCCGGCGCCGCCGTGCGCGGAATAACGGTCAAGGCGCCGCGCGATATCCTCCGATTCGTCGACAGTCTGCTCAAGGCGAACGATCGCGGACCGACGACGCTCGTCTTCCATTTCCAGCTGATCGCCGCAGTCGACTCGGCCGGCCGGGATCCGGGAATCCCGAACGATATCGACGCCACGTTGCGTGACCTGTTCCGCTTCAATGGCTACCGCTTGCTTGGTCAGGCGACGGCTACCGTCGAATCCGGTGCGTTCTCGGTGACGCTGGGCGGCGGGAACTTGCCATACACGATCCGTGGAACGCTGTGGGGAGCGGCGCGCGGCGAGGGACGCGGGAGCGCCAACGGCCGGGGAGAAGGACGGGGTTCAGCGCCTGCGCGAGGCGAGGCTGCTCCTCCACTCTCGGGTTCCGGCGTGAGAATGGAGGTTTTGATGAGCGGACCCATGGAGCAGAGCGCCGGCGGAACGATTCCGATGACGCAGTACAACACACTGCTCTCCACCGGTCTCACACTTCCGCTCGGTCAGACCGTCGTCCTCGGCAGCGGTGCGGGGACGGGAGCGCGGCGCGCGGTGATTCTCACCGTGAGAGCTGAGGTACTCGCAAAACCGAAATAGAGCGAAAACCGAAATGGAAATTGAAATGCAAGGTGAAGCTTCAAATTGAAATTTGAATCTTCACCTTGGTTCTTCAACTTCAATTTCAATTTCGGTTTTATCGTTTAGAAGCCGTCTTGTCGAGCGCCGCTCGGAGACCGCGGGCGAGTTTGACTGCGTCATCGTTCGCCCAGAAGTGCATGAAGAAGAGCCGCGGCTCTTCCATGAGCAGATGACTGTGCAGCGACGTCGTCTCAATCCCGTTGTCCTGCAGCACCTTGATCACGCTGTTCACCTCGGCCGCGGTCATCACGAAATCACCGGTGATCGCGGCCTTGCCGTTTCCCGTCGGCTGAAAGTTGATCGCGGTCGAGATGCCCATCGACGGCGGCACCTCCATTCCGTTGTCGCGGATCGGCGCCGCGCGTGGCACTGAGACCTGGTACACACCGCCGTTCACTTTGCCTGACGCCCCGAGAGTCTTGGCGACGAGCGCCGTGTCGAGATCGATGGCCGCGGGCGGGGCGGCCGGTGCCGCCGCGGGCACGCGCGTGGTTGCGAGCGCATTCCTGATCGTTGTCGCGATGGCGACCGCGTCTCCGTGTGCGTGAACGTGCACATACAGCACGCGCGGCGATTCGCGAATGAGATGGTGATGAATGGCAGTCTGCTCGACGTTCCCGGCTTGGAGCTTCTTGATGACGGGAGTGACTTCTGTGTCCGCCAGGACGAGGTCCCCCATGGCCAGTGTGCCTCCCGGCATGGCCTTGAACGCGATCCACCCGCCGAGCGCGAGCGCCGGCTTGATCGCAAGGCCGTCGACGGTGACGTGCATGTCGCTGCGCGGGAAGGCAAAGCGATAGGTGCCATCGGGCTGCAGCGCTCCGGCGCGACCCATCGCGGCATCGACCGCTTTCCAGTCGGGAGCCTGTTGCGCCGCGACGCGAACGGCGGGACCAACGATGAGCGCGAGGGTACAGACGAGGCGGCTGATCTGCATGACGGACTCTCCCTGGTGCCGGACTGGTTTCATATTCCGCTTTGGTCACCACATACTACACGGCAATCAACCACTCGTGCATGACGACGCCGATTCGCGCTGACGACAACCTGACGAAGCTCCTGGGCGCAGCAATGACGTCGTGGGAGGAAGGGCGCTGCACGGAGCGCGTGTGGGCGAAGGATGCATCACTCTGGACGTCATCCGGGGAAGAACGGTGGCTGGGCTGGCTCGACGCAGTTGAAGCCGCGGCCGCAACCGCCGACGCGCTCGAGCGAACGGTTCGCGCGGCAGCGCCTGCGGGCGTGCGGGACGTGTTGCT
>DASRAP010000326.1:0-2910 GCA_035638155.1 Gemmatimonadaceae bacterium
CGTACGGTCGCGTCTTCCACGGCGACACGACGGGATCGGTCGACGCCGCGCAGCGCGTCCTGATCGCGGCGCACGCCACGCTGGACAGTGCGCGGAGCGGGGATGGGAACACGTCGCTCTTCTTCCGCGATCCGTGGGCCGCGGGAGACGACAGCACAGCGAAGCGGCTGCGCCCGTTCCTGTCGCGCGTTCGCGTGCGCGCGGAGTCGGCGATCGTGTACGTGGCGCGCGCGCGGAAGCAGGGTCAGATTCGCGAGACGACGGCGCTCGATGCGATCGAGCTCGGAGCCCGCCGCATCGACTGGATCGCGGCGAAGTACCAGTTCTCGGACCAGATCGCCGCGGCGTTCGCAACGGCCGCGGCTGACAGCGCGCATGCGCAGCAGGCGCTGCGCGATCTATCGTGGATGAACGGCGTCTTCCAGGACATGCGCGACGGCTACGCACTGACGCGCGAGTTGTTCGAAAAGGCGTGGCGAAACGAAAACAGGCCGTACTGGATGACCAACGCGCTCGCGCGGTTCGACGTCGAGATTCAGCGCTGGATGGACCGCACGGTGAAGTTCAACGACGCCATGCAGCGGTGGGCGCTGGAGCGTACCGCGTGTGCCGCGCGCGCGCGGCGCGAGCAGGCCAAATGCTCGGCGGAGGAGTTCAAGCCCAAACCCGAGGACATCGGGATGCCGAGGGCGCTGCTGCCGGGCGCGAAGATGTAGCGACGGGAGGAGCACCGGGATCCGTGCAACCCCTTTGCCCGTTGCCCGTTGCCCTTAGTTTTCCCTCATTCGGGGCGGTAGCTCAGTTGGGAGAGCACCTGGTTTGCAACCAGGGGGTCGTGGGTTCGATTCCCATCCGCTCCATTTCGTTTCTGTTTTGTGGTTACTGCACCGTGATCGATCCGGTCATTCCGGCGTGCAGCGTGCACTGGTAGGCAAAAGTGCCCGCAGTGCTGAACGTCCGCGCCACGTTCTTGTTGTGGGAGTTGCCGATATTTGTCGGCACGCCGGGCGTCGAGGAGTTGAACGTCACGTTGTGCTCCACGGATCCGAACACCCATGTGACCGTCGCGCCGACCGCGACGGTGAGCGTGCTGGGATTGAACACATCCGCCGGCGACGCGTTCACTGTCGGCCCGGACGGATTGTTGTTCGTGCCCGTATCGCCGCTGCTCCCGCACGCGCCGGCAACCACGCCGGCGAGAACCACCGCTGCAACCAGCTGAACCCTTCGCATCATTGCATTTTCTCCGTGCCCGCCGTGTTGGCGGTGAAGGTGACGTCGATGCCCACGTGAATGAGCTCGTTCATGGACAGCGTGCCGAGCATCCGCTTGAGTTTTGTCACGCCGTAATTGGGAAGTACGAGCGGGTACGTCCCCGTCACGCGCAGCTCGTTGTGCGTGCGGTGGAGAACCGCTGGAATGCGGAGCGGACGAGTGACGCCGTGAATGCTCATGCGCCCCACGAGCTCGATGCGCGTGCTGTCGCCACCTTCGGCGATGACCGTGACGCTGTCGAGGTCAAACCGGATGGCTGGATACTTCTCGACATCCAGCGTGTTTCGCATGTCATGATCGCGCAGGCTGTTGTTCGTCGTCAGCGTCTTCGCGTCCATTTCGACGAAGCCTTTCACGGCGGAGAGCGTGGGAGCGCCGGTGAGCGCCCCGCGGGCCGTCTTCGTGATGCCGCGAAACGGACCGAGTGACGCCGTGGCGTCGAACCAGAGCTCGGCGCTCTTCAGGGTCGCAGACGGGATCTGCGCGAAGCAGGGAAGCGCGAGCACCAAAAGGGCGAGCAGGCTGAGGTGTCTCATTTGACCGCGCGATCGATCCCCGCGCGCAGCGTCATGCCGTCGCGATTGGCGGCATAGGCTTCGAGGCTGAACCGCCACGAGGCGAGCGCGCGCGAGCCACCCGCGAAGAACGTCGCGCGATCGAGGTCGACTTCCACGCGCGTGGAATCGCGCACGCCCTGAGCGTCCACGAAGTGCACGCGGAAGCGCGGCCTGAGCCGCGAGTAACCGGCGCCCGCGTACCAGGAGAAGTTGTGCAGCGGGCGCCTCCAGCCCAGCGCAACATCGGCGCCGAACACGTTCGGCTCGAGCCTGTCGGACGAGCGCGTGCCATTGAAGCACTGGCTCGTCGCGTCGGCGACGGCGTCGTCGGGGCACGTGAACGGGCCCGTGATATTGCCGAACAGCGCATGCGCCCTCGCCGAGAGCGCCAATGTCGGTGACAGAGGATGCGTCTTCCCGATCGCCACGCCGACGAGGTTCGCGCGCATGTGCTTGAGCGTGATCGGGGGAATCCAGCTGAGCTCGAGCAGGACGTGCGCAGGGAGCGCAACGGAGGCGCGGAGGCGCCCGGCCACGGCGAGCGCGTTGACGTTCTCCGGCCCCTTGCCGGGCCGGCATGTAGTCGCACGCGCAGTTTCGTCATCGATCGGCGGGAGCCACATGGCTTCGGCGCCGGCGCGCACGGTGCCCGGCGGGTCGTCGCGAACCGCACCGGCCCGTGTCATCGCGAGCGAGAGGCTCCGAATGCCGAAAAGGTCGGCTTCGTGCGACGTCGTGCCGGGCGCGCAGAGCTGCGCTCGCGCCGCAACGGGCCCACAGAGGCACAACAAGTACAGCGAAAGCGGTACTGCTGCGAAGATGCGGCGCATGGCGGAGAGTGGGGTTCGTGCTGTTCTACCCTTGGAATCTCCCTCAGGCCACTTGTCTCCGGCAGTCATCCGGAAACTGACGGAGCAATCGCTTGTGATGCAGGTGGCGGCCAGCGATTTTTCGGGCCGGCTTCACACTCCCGATCGCACCCAATGCTCGCTCTCGACATTCAACCCGTTCCGCAGGTTGGCGCGCCGGCTCCGGATTTTTCTCTCCCGTCAACTGCGGGCCACGAGATCGCGCTGTC
>DASRAP010000327.1:0-23522 GCA_035638155.1 Gemmatimonadaceae bacterium
TCGCGGATCCCGGCTTCGACCAGATCGCCCTGATCGACGCGAAAGGAAAGGTCACCAGAAGCGTCGAAATGCCCATGCTGCGTCCCACGCTGAGCGAACGCCGCAAATTTCCCGTGTTCAGCTCGATGGAGGCGCTTGCCCGGTACGCCGACGGCTCGATGCTCGTGCGGGGCCTCGGACAGGAGGACTACTTCAGCACGCCGGAGTTTGACAGCACCGCGGCGCACCTCTTTCGCGTGCAGGCGTCCGGGATCATCACCTCGAGCGTCGCGCGCTACACGCCGGATGCGTTCGTGACGTTTCAGCAGGGCAACAAGGGCCCGCGACGCAGCGTGCCCCTCCAGAACCGCACCATCTGGAACGTGTCGTCCGACGGCATGCGTATCGGCATCATCGCTGCTGCAATGTCGGGGCGGGACAGTGCGACGTTCGGCGTCGTCGTTCTGTCAGAGCGCGGCGACACCATCTACAGCAGGCGCTATCCGTTCAAGCCGGAGCGGATCACCGCTCATTCGCGCGACAGCGCGCTGGCCCAGACCAACCGCCCTCCGCAGGGTGTGTCGCCTGAAGAAATGCGCGCGGCGCTCGAGAAACAGATGCCGGTCTTCTATCCGCCGGTTCGCTCGGCGTTCTTCGGGCGGGACCGCACGCTCTGGCTGAACCTCACGCGATCCAGCCAGGATTCGCTCTATACGCGCCTGATCCTTGATCCTGCCGGCGTGCCGATCGGCACCGTCGCCGTGCCGCCCAATTCGATCATCGTTGCCGGAGATCGCGCGCACGTGTGGACAATCGAGCGCGAGGGAAACATGGTCGGCTCGATCGCACGGTACCGGCTGGTGCCCGCGAAGCGCTAAGGCTTCTCCGCCATCTCGTACCGCGCGAGCCGGTACAGCGCCAGCGCGAGGCTGCCCACGAGGAAAAGCGTCCCCATGACCTTCATGTTGCTCGCCGAAACGAGCGGCGTGCCCAGGTTGAGCGACGAGTCTGCCATCCGGAGAGAGAACGCGGTGGCGAATTCCCGGATGCTCAGCGCTTTCACGCCGGCAATGCTGCGTGCGAGTGCCTCCTCGATGATCACGATGTACATGAGGCCGATGACGAGCGGATGCTTGACGGCCGCACCGAGCATGGTGAAGAACGCGCCGTAGAGGATGGCGCCGAGTGCGGCGCCCCACACATACGCAACAGGAATCGAAATCGGCAGATCGGGCGCGCTCACCGCCAGCCACGGGAGGAAAATGGCTGGGAGCATCAGCAAGAACGTGGACAGCACGGCGACGACGTACTTCGAGATCACGATACGCCAGCGTTTCACCGGCTTCACGAGCAGGTAGAGCAACGTGCCGTCGTCGATCTCACCGCCGAACGCCGTTGTCCCGAATACGAGCGCCGACAGCGGCAACAGCACGCCGAGCACGATGTCCGGAGCGAGCAGCAGGTAAAAACCCCGGCTTTCCTTCTCGGGGTCGGCGGAGAACGACCGGAAGAGCAGGGCAATGACGACGGGCGCGAGCGAAAACAGCATCGCGAGGTAGAGCCGTCGGTTCGCAAAGATCTGCCGCCACGTGAGCCAGACAATGGTGCGATGCATGTGGCTACCGGTTCACCAGGTATTCGAACACGCTTTCGAGTGATTCGTCGGTGGGCCGAATCTCGTGCAGCCGGATGTTCGCGTCGCGCGCCGTGCGCGGGAGGTATCGCGTGAGCGCGCCGCGGTCCGACGTGCGCACGGTCAGCAGGCCGTCGTTGAGCTCCACGCCGAACACGGATGCGTCGCGCAGAAGCGCCGATGCGAGCATCCTGTTGTCGGTGGACTTGATCGTGAACGTGTGCGGCCGATCGGTCATGAGCTTCCGGATTTCCCGGAAATGCCCCGACGCGGCGAGCCGCCCGGACACCATCACCAGCACGTTGGTCGCGAGGTCGTTGAGCTCTTCGAGAATGTGCGAGCTGATGATGATCACGCGTCCCTGCGCCGCGACACCGCGCAGCACGTCCATCATGTGCAGCCGCTGCCGGGGATCCATGCCGTTGAACGGCTCGTCGAGCAGGATCACGGCCGGATCGTGGACGAGCGCGCCGGCGACCTTGATGCGCTGCCGCATGCCCTTGGAGTACGTGCTGATGCGCCGGTCCTGCGCGGCCGTCATTTCGACGAGCTCGATCGCACGCGCGGTTGCGGCGTTCGGATCGGCGAGGCCCTGAAGCTTCGCGCTCATGCGCACGAACTCACGGCCGGTGAGAAACGCATGAACCGACTCGCGTTCGGGCACGAGCGCGAGCGTGCGATAGACCTCGGGATTCCCCGCGGCAGGCATGCCGTTCACGAGGACTCGTCCCGCCGAGGGCGAAAGCAGGCCCGCCATCATGTGGAGGAGCGTCGTCTTGCCCGCGCCGTTCGGGCCGAGCACACCGGTGATGCCCGGGCCGAGTGTCGTCGAGACGTCGTTGACCGCCACGACGTTCCCGTACCACCGGGACGTGTTCTTGAGCTCGATCGCCGTCACGGTTCGCTCCTGCGATACCGCACCAGGAGCACCGTCACGAAGAACGCGGAAATGGCGAGGACCGCCCAGAGGTAGGCGCTCGGAGCGAGATCCGCGCGGCCGATCACCGAGCGACGCTTGGCCTCGATGTCGAACAACCAGTTCATGAATCCGGTGAGGAGCCACACGGGGTGTGCGAGCACGCTGTAGCGTTTCGCGTCGCCCGTCGCGATGCCGTGGAACAGCGTCGTGGCCGCGGGCATCAGCAGGAAGAACGCGATCACACCGGCCTGGGCGAAGGATCGCCGCGACGAGACCGACGAAATCGCGAGACCGATCGATGCCATGTAGACCGACGTACCGAGCGTCCCGCCGAGAATCGGCAGCAGCTTGCCGTACTCCGCCTTGAACGCCGTCCAAGGCGACTCGGGTGCGAGAAACACCTTCGCGATGAACAGCATGAGCTGTGGCGTCAGCGTAATCGTCAGCATGGCTAGCACCATCGCGCCAAGCTTGGCCCACGCGTAGTCGGTGCCGCGCAGCGGCCGCGACAGATACAGGGACAGCACACCGTACTGGCGGTCCTGCACGATGATCTCCGGCGCCTGTGCCGCGGAAAAGAGCGCGACAAAGAACGCCGTGAATTGCAGGTACATGCCGTAGTTGATGAGCTCGGTCCGGCCGGTGAGCCGCGCAACCGCGATCTGGCCGGCTGCGGGCAGAAACGCCACGGCGCACACGACCACGGGCGCAAGGCGCGCGCGCGGTGAGCGGCCGAGACCGAATGCACAGCGATACGAATACTGCAACAGCTTCCAGACGGCATGTCCGCGGCCGAACCGGATGCCGTCGTACCGCTGATAGCCGAGATCGTAGATCGTGCCCGCGGCGCGCGTATCAGCCATTGCTCAGCCCGGTTGGTGCACGGAACAGCTCGTCGAGACGGTGGCGCAACACTTCCATGCGCGCGAGCGGTGCCTCGAGCTCGGCGGCGGTGTCGCGCACCAGGTCGTACACGGCGTCGTCCCGCAACGCGACGCGCAGCTCGTGGGCGCTGCCGGTGACTTCGAGGCCCGCGCTTTGGAGCCGCTGCGCGAACGCGGGCACGTCGTCGTCGAGCTCGACGCGGAGGTAGGCAGTCTGCTTGGTGAAGGCTGCCACGGGCCCCGCGTAATGCAGCTTGCCCGCGTCGATCGCGATGAGCGTGTCACACACGCGCTCGATCTCACCGAGCAGGTGCGACGTCACGAGCACCGCGATGCCGAACTCGCGACCGGTGCGCTCGATCAACCCGAGCATCTCCTCACGCCCTTCCGGATCGAGTCCGTTCGTGGGCTCGTCGAGCAGAAGCAGTTTGGGATCGTGGACGAGCGATTGCGCGAGCTTCACCCGCTGCTTCATGCCGGTCGAGTATCCGCCCATCAACCGGTACCGTTCCTCGTGCAATCCCACGTGACGGAGCATTTCCGCGGCACGCTCGCGCGCGACCGTGTGTGGGAGGCCCGAGATCTGCCCCATGTGCGTCACGAAGTCGGTGGCGCTCACGTCGACGGGGAGGCAGTCGTTCTCGGGGAGATATCCGATCAGTGCGCGGACCTGCATGCGCTCTGTCCGGACATCCAGGCCCAGCACGGACGCGGAACCGCTGGTGGGCGGTGTGAGCCCGAGCAGCACGCGAATGAACGTGCTCTTGCCCGCGCCGTTCGCGCCGACGAAGCCGATGATGCCCGGCTCGACTTCGAGCGTGAGCGAATCGAGCGCGACGACGCTCGGGTAACGCTTGGTGAGATTGGATGCGGTGAGGAGCGGCATTGGCTGGAACGTACGGGCGGGACGCGCGCGAAGTTACGAGTTTTGCAAGAAAGCCGCTTCCCCTCGCGCTTTCCCGTGCGCTTCCGCTCTCAGACGCCGCCGAACCAGGGGTACCCCTGATCTTCCCAATAGCCGCCGGGCTGCTTGTCGGTGAACGTGACCGTGGTGAGGTACTTGGTCAGCTTGTAGCCGAGCTTGTGCGGCGCATAGAGCCGGAGCGGTGCGCCATGATCGGAGGTGATCGGCTTGTCGTTGAACCCGAACGCAAGCAGCGTCTCCGGGTGCATGGCGGATGCCATGTCCCAGCCGTTGTAATAGCCCTCGTCGAAGGAATCGAACCGGACGAATTTCGCCGCGGGAAGCACCCCGGCCTTGTCCGCGATCGCCCGCAGCGGAAGTCCGGTCCACGTGGCGATCGCCGACCACCCTTCGACACAGTGGTGTTCCCACGTGTAGGTCACGCGGCCCATCGCCGTGATCTCGTCGATCGTGAGCGAGAGCGGTGTCCGCACCAGCCCCTTCACTTCGAGCCGCCACGCCGCCGGCTCTGCAAGCTCCGGCGGCGCCGAGCTGATGTAGTAGTTGGGAAAAGAGGCCGAACGCTGCGTCGGCGAGAATTGCGGCGCGTGTTTGCTCGATGAGAAGAGCTTGCCGCTCAGCCAGTCGTTGAAGTGCGCGGCCGTGCCGAACGTCGGCTGGAGCTTCGAGCCGCCGTCCCAGCCGCACGCGGCGAGCGCAGCGGCGGCGGCGCCGAACACCCCCGTCTGCAGGAACGCGCGGCGCGACGAGGAACGCTGGGTGCTCATGCCGTGTCCTCCCGCCCGTACTTGCCGCGGTACTCGCCGGTGATCATCGCGCGCAGCGTTGCCGGTTCCACTACGAGCACCATGAAGACGTGCACGACCGTGAAGCCGACGAAGAGCCACACGGCCCAGAAATGCCAGTAGCGCGCAACCTGGTATCCGCCGAACACCATCGTCAGCCAGTGCAACTGGATGGGCTTCCAGACTGCGAGTCCGGTGAGCACTGAGAGCGTTCCGAGCAGGATGATGCCCGTGTATGCCTGCTTCTGCAGCGCGTTGTGCTTGCCCTGCGCCGGATGTTCGCGGGTCAGTCGCGCGTAGTACTTCGCCATGTCGATGGCGGGCCGCACGTCTGACGGTTTGAAGATGAGTTTCCGCCATTCGCCGCTCACGCCGAGGTACGTCAGATACGTGCCGCCGACGATGATGAGCGGCCACATGAGCGTGAAGTGCCACATGAGTCCGCCCGCGAGCCAACCTCCGAGCCGCGCCCATTCGGGCAGCGTCCGCCCGTCAAAGAGATTCGGATACGGCGGCGCTCCTCGCATGCCGAAGTGCGAGTACGCCTCATAAATCTGCAGCCCGCTCGCGATCATCCCCGCGATCAGGATGACCGTGAGCCAGTGCGTTACGCGGACTAGCCAGTGATGGCGGTGCACTTTTGGGATCTTTGGAAAGGGTCCTATCGCTCCCCACTAACCCGAACAGGAACAGCGCCAGTCTGCCTGGCGTCGCGGTTGGTCTCGGCGACCTGTGACGCGACGGCCTCCCACACGCGGGCCTCGATGAACGTCTCGAGGAGATCGTGGTCAAGCGCGCCCTCGCGCGCCTCTTCGCGCAGGATCGCGATCGCGCGTTCGTTCGTCACCGCCTTCTTGTACGGGCGGTCTGCCGCGGTGAGCGCGTCGTAGATGTCCGAGATCGTCATCATGCGCGTCTGCAGCCGGAGGTCGGGCGCGCCGATGCCGCGGGGATAGCCGCGACCGTTCAGTTTCTCGTGGTGTCCCCACACGATCTCGGGGATGTTCCGCAGCTCCGACGTCCACGGAATTCGCGTGAGGAACGCGTACGACTGGGACGCGTGCGACTCGATTTCCTTGCGTTCGCGGTCGTCGAGGTTGCCGCGGCGAATGGACAGGAAGCGCAGTTCTTCGTCCGACAGGAGCGGCGTTTCCATTCCCGTTTCGTCGATGAAGGTGTGCGCCGCCACTGCCTGCAGGTCGTCGAACGTTCCCTCGGGCATGATCGACGGCTCGTTCGCGCGGAGCACCACGTCGAGCATGCGTTTCAGCTCCGCATGCTTGGCCTGTCGGCGCGCTTCGATCTCGCGATCAGCAGCCTCGAAATTCAGCGTGCCGTTGGTCCGCAGATAATCGGCGCGCTCCCGCTCGCTCGCGAGGTCGATGCACTGCGCCATGAACGAGAATCGGTGCCGCACGTTCTCGAGCACGCCCGTGTAGAGCTTCTTCGCCTTCTGCAGCACGGCTTCGCGGACTGTGACCTTTCCGAAGTCGTGCAGCAGGCACGCGTAATTCAGCTCGCGCAGCTCGTCTTTCGTAAAGCGTGTATCCGCGTACGCGCCCCGGCCGACGCCGCGGTTGAGCGCGTCCGCGAGTCCCATCGTGTAGTACGTCACCCGGGACGAGTGACCGCTTGTGGTCGGATCGCGTTGTTCGATCGTGTGCACCGACGCCTTCACGAATCCCTCGAACAGGGCTTCGATGTCCTGGTACAGGCGGCTGTTCTCGATGGCGACGGCCGCCTGCGAGGCGAGGGCCGAGACGAGGGCCACGGAGTGCTCATCGAACGGAATGACCTGCGCCTCGACCACGGCGGGTCCGGAGAGGCGGACGTCTGCGTCGCGTTTCCGGTTGATCAGCTGCAGCACACCAACGACTTCGTCGCGGTGCGATCGCATGGGAATCACGAGCACGGACTGCGTCCGGTACGCCACCTGTTCGTCAAACGACCGGTTGAAGATGTACGGCACGTCGGCGCCGATTTCGTACACGTCGTCGATGACCAGCGGCTTCCCGCTCACCGCGACGTAGCCTGCGAGACTTCTCGCGTTGATGGCCATCGTGCGCTCGCGGAACGGAAGGTCCGGCAGCGTGTCGTTCTGGAGCAGTGTGAAGCGCATGGTTGCGGCTGCTTCCCCCGCGTGACGCTCCACGAGGTACAACGATCCCGCGTCCGCCGACACCAGGCGCCGCGCCTGGCTCAGGATCATGTTGAGCAGCGTCGTGAGATCGCGCTCGGTCGACAGCGCGACGCCGATGCGCGTGAGCTCGCTCAGTTCATCGTGACGCGCCTGGCCCGCCGACACCGCGCCTGCGTGCAGGAGCGCGCCGCGCAGGGTCGCGGCGGCCGCTTGCGGATCGGCGCCGTTCGGCAGCCATCCGACGGCGAGCTCCGCGAGCGCACCGTTGGGTGGCTGTGCCTCCCCCGGCGCGCCTACAACGACGATCGCCGCGCGGGACGCGAGCGCGCGGAGTGCCACGGGATCGGCGTCGCGCCACGCCTTCGGGAGCACGACCGCCGTGGGCCGGTCGCGGTCGACGTCCGCCGCGGCGGGCAGGGCGTTCGCGACCTCAACATCGATCCCGAGATCGCGAAGTTCAGCTGGGACGTGCGAGGCGTCCGCGACGACGAGGAGTGGATTCACGAGCGCACCGGAAACTCACCTGAAATCAGGAACCGCCGGCGCGTCTTCGTTCACTCGCGCGCCGGCGGTTCGACAACGTTACGGCTTACTTGGGCAGCTTGTCGAGCTCTTTCTGGGCAGGTTCGTAGTTCGGGAAATCCGTCAGCACCTTGCTGAACAACGTCTTGGCTTCGGCGGTCTTCCCGTTGTCCTTGGCCTCCAGCGCACGCGAATAGAGGAGCGCCGTCTCGATCGGCATCTTTTTCGCCTGCTCCTGCTTCGCCGCCGCTTCGCGCGCGGGCGCGGAGTTTGGGGTCAGTTGCGGGAGGTTGAGCCTCGCGTTCGCATTCTTCGTCGCGGTTTCGATGAGCTCGGCAAACTTGTTCGCCTTCACGAACGACGTCTTTTCCGTGTAGATGATCTCGCTCGTTTCCATGTTGTACGCCTTGATCGCGAGCTGCATCTCCTTCGTCTGCGTCGTGATGATCGTGCCCGTGATCGTGTACTTCGCGCCGAGCAGCTTGCCGACCCGCACGATCGTCGCCGGGTCAACGGCGCCGCTCGCGCTGATCTTCTGCTCCTGAAGGATCTTCTCGATGGCATCACGCTCGACGACGCGGATCTTCCCGTTCGTCGCGAGATCGTTGAGCATGAGCGCCGCGAGGCCGACCCCGAGCGGAGCGTATTCGGCGAGCATGCCCCCGTTCGCGAACGGCATGACGGCGATGGTGGTGCGCAGGTCCTGCTGTGCGGCGAGCGGCGCCGCCATCGGTGCGGCGAGCGCGGCCGCTGCGGCCAGCGACAACAACGTCTTTTTCATATGGTCTCCGTGGTTTCAGATCTCGAGTGTCATGCCTTCCGCGGCTGCGATCACGTCGAGTGACGCGCCACGGTCCTTCACCATCGCCCGGCATTCCTCCAGGCGCTGGTCCAGCTCATCGTCCGTCCGCTCGGGCTTGTGATGGAACAACACGAGCGTTTTCACCTCTGCATCGAGTGCGAGCTCCACGGTCTCGCGGTACGTGGAATGTCCCCAGCCGTGGCGCTGCTCGTACTCCTCGCTGGTATACGACGCGTCGTGCACCAGCACCTTCGCGCCCTGCATCCACTGCACGAACCGTTCCCGCCAGTCCGCCGGGACGTCGTACTGTCCGCCCGGCCCGAGCTCGTTGTCCGAGATATAGACCAGCCCGGCGTCCGTGGGCTTCTCGCGAAAGCGATACCCGAGACAGCCGCCCGGATGGCGGACGTGGAACGCGCTGACTTCGTATCCGTTGGCCTTTCGAGTCTCCCCGTCGAGTCCCTCGAAATCAATAGTGGCGTCCAGCTCCTCGAACGTGACGGGAAACACGACGGGCGACATTTGGTCACGGACCACCCGATCGATGCTCGTCTCCAGCGAAATTGCCCCCCAGATGCGGAAGTGATTTCCGCGACCGAAAATGGGTGCGAAAAACGGCAATCCCTGGATATGGTCCCAATGCGCGTGCGAGAGGAAAATGTCGCCGCGAACGGGCGTCCCGTTCGCGCGCTGGAGCAAAGACTGACCGAGCTCGCGCATGCCGGTGCCGGCGTCGAGAATGATGAGCCAGCCGTCGCTCGTGCGGAGCTCCGTGCACGGCGTATTACCGCCATACCGCACGGTATGACGCCCCGGGCTCGGAATGGAGCCGCGCGTTCCCCAGAACTCGAGCCGCAGGCTCACCGATCCAGTCTCACAAGTGCCGTGAAGGACAGTAGCGTGTCGTACCGAAACTCCGTTAGGAGCGTAGTCACGAGGGTGGCGTGATCACAATCACAGGCACGCCAGTGCGATTCTAGTCGCGCACCGACGCACGTTTCTCGAGAGCGCCGCGATCTGCAACACGAATGCGGCGTTTCTCAACGACGATCCAGCCGGCTTCCTGGAAATCCTTCATGGCGCGCGACACGGTTTCCCGGCTCGCGCCGATGGTGTTCGCGATTGTCTGGTGTGTCAGCGGGTCCGCGAGCGCCTCGCTGCCCTGCGCGTCGGCGGCATCGAGCAGGAGCCGGGCAATGCGTCCCGGTACATCGAGCAGCACGAGGCCGCCGATCTTGTCGTCGGCACGGCGCAGGCGCCGCGACAGCTCCTGCATGAGCGACCACGCCACGGCCGGCGTTTCTTCCACGCGCCGCCGGAAATCCTCGCGGCGAAGCACGAGCAGGGACGCGTCCTCGGTCGCGATCACGTGCGCGGACCTGGGCTGGTCGTCGATCAGCGAGAGCTCACCGAAATGATCGCCGACGCCGAGGACGCCGAGGATGACCTCGCGGCCGTCATCCCCGACGAGCACGACTTTGACGCGTCCGAGGCGAACGATGAACAGCGCATCGCCGGGATCATCCTCGAACAGGATGACACTGCCTCGGGGATACGCTTTTTCGCGCGTCACATCGGCGAAGCGCTGGAGCTCGTGCGGCGCGAGTCCCTTGAACAGGGGGAC
Source organism: Gemmatimonadaceae bacterium (assembly GCA_035638155.1). Lineage (GTDB taxonomy): Bacteria > Gemmatimonadota > Gemmatimonadetes > Gemmatimonadales > Gemmatimonadaceae > DASRAP01. Next base: position 10,214 of record DASRAP010000327.1, read on the forward strand.
GGTGGCGAGAAACTGGGCGTAGGACATTGAGCGCGAAGTTACGGAACCCGCCAGAGTGTGTCAAAGACCTTGAATGACGCCGGCGATCGCGCCGGGTCGCACCGGTCCGGCTCCCCGCGGGATCCCGGTGGCCTTGGCCCGGGGTGTACAAGCCGTGGTCTTGTATGACGTTAGCCTTGCCGTTCACCCCGAGGGGCTGTATCGTTCCAGTGCTTCGTATGTACTGGAGATGCAGGGATTCCTTCCACTGCATCCAGGGTGCGCGGCAGCGCTTCGGCGCCGCTGGTACTGGTGTATGTGCGTCGCGTCCGCCGTCGGCGGAGTCCCGCGTGAGGACTAGTTCACGAGCAAGTTGTGTCGGCATGTACGGCTTTCCGCACTCCGAACACAGCACAAGATCATCCAAGGAGTACGGCAATGCGTATGACCGGCACAGTGAAGTGGTTCAATGACGCCAAGGGGTTCGGATTCATCACCCCTGAGGGCGGTGACAAGGACTGCTTCGTGCACCACTCGGCAATTCAGGGCACGGGCTTCAAGTCGCTCGCAGAAGGCGAGCGCGTTGAGTTCGACGTGGTACAGGGCCAGAAGGGCCCGGCTGCAGAGAACGTCGTGAAGCTCGGCCGTTGAACTATCTGCACTTGAACGTGCAGTGACGTGGTGAGGCCGGTCCGGCATGTCGCCGGGCCGGCCTTCGTCTTTTTCATGGGACCGGGTTACGCCGGAGGCGAATGCCCAAACAGGACATGGTCGAAATGGAAGGTGTGGTATCTGAAGTGTTGCCGAGTGCGATGTTCCGCGTGCAGCTCGACAACGGGTATGCGGTGCTCGCCACCATCGGCGGAAACATGCGACGCTTTCGCATCCGCGTACTCACCGGCGACCGCGTGAAGGTGGAAGTGTCTCCCTACGATCTCACCCGCGGACGTATCACGTTCCGGCACAAGGGCTGAGTTGCCACGAAATGTCTGAAGCCACGCGCGAGAGCTGGCAGTCGGTCGTGGCGCCCTACGTAGGCGCCGACATCCTGAAATCCGTTTTTCAGCTGGTGTCGACGCTGGCGCTGCTCATCGCGGTGCTGGTGGCGACATACTGGATCTCCGAGCGCTCGCTGCTGCTCGCGGGGCTCGCGCTGCCGCTCGCGTCGGGATTGCTCGTGCGCACGTTCATCATCATGCACGATTGCGCGCACGGGTCGTTCCTGCCGTCGGTCCGCGCGAACAACATTATCGGGCGGTTTACCGGTCTTCTTGCGTTCACACCATTCGACCAGTGGCGGCGCGACCACGCCATTCACCATGCGTCCTCCGGCGACCTCGACCGGCGCGGTCACGGTGATGTCACCACATGGACGGTCCGCGAGTATCTCGCCAAGACGCCCAAACAACAGCTCGGCTATCGCCTGAGCCGCCACCCGCTGCTCCTGGTGCTGGGTGGTCCGTTCTACCTGGTCTACACACTCCGTTTCCGGCCGCGCAGCAAGGCGACCGGCAAGCGCCAACTGTGGAGCATCTGGTGGACCAACATCGCGATCGTCGGCCTCTTCGCGTTTCTCTTCGCGATGGGCGGTGTTCGCGCGATGACCATCTATGCGCTTGCCTACTATGGCGCCGCGGTAACGGGGGTCTGGCTGTTCTACGTGCAGCACCAGTTCGAGGACGCGTACTGGGAGTCCCACGAGGAGTGGGACTATGAGACATCAGCGATTAAAGGCAGTTCGCACCTGCGCCTGCCGAAGATCCTGCAGTGGTTCACGGGAAGCATCGGGCTCCATCACGTCCACCATCTCGCGCCGAAGATCCCGAACTACCGGCTGCAGAAGGCGCACGACGACAACCCGAGGCTCCAGACGGCCCCCGTGATTACGATCCCTTCCGGGATTGCCGCCTTGCGCCTGTCGTTGTGGGACGAAGATCGCCGGCGGCTCATTGGGTTCTCGGACCTGAAGCGACAGCACCTCGCCTGAGCCCGGCACTGGTGGACCCGTGCCCCTAAGCCCCCGCAGACTTGAGAGTTAGCTCCGATCCGGCTAACTTACTTGGCTTACTCTGACGCTTTTTCGGGGGAGGGTCCCGTGAAAACCGATATCCATCCGCTTTACGCCACGGCGCACGTCAAGTGCGCGTGTGGCAACGAGTTCGAGACGCGCTCCACGCGCGCCGAAATCCATCTCGACATCTGCAGCGAGTGTCACCCGTTCTATACCGGCAAGCAGAAGCTGATCGACACCGCCGGACGGGTTGAACGCTTCCGCCAGAAGTACGGGAAGTCCAACTGAGCCTCCGCGAGCGTCTCGCCGAGGCGCTCGAACGGGCGGCAGAAGTCGAGCGCGAGCTTGCCGACCCCGCGACCACGCGGGATTCCGGCAAGCTCGCTGCGTTGGGGAAGGAGCACCACCGTCTCGCAGCCGCGGTCGAGCTGGCCGCGGCGCTCAAGCGCACGGAGGATGAGCTCGCGGGTGCCCGCGAGCTCATCGGCGTTTCCGACCCGGAGCTGGCGGCGATGGCAAAGGCCGACGTCGCCTCGCTCGAGGCGACCGTCGCCGATCTCGAAGCGCGGCTCAAGCCGGTGCTGATTCCGCGCGACCCCCTCAATGACCGTCCGGCGATCGTCGAAATCCGCGCCGGGACGGGGGGGGATGAAGCCGCGCTCTTTGCGGCGGATCTGATGCGGATGTACACGCGCTACGCCGAGCGTCACCCCGGCTGGCGCCTCGAGATTCTCTCCCTGTCCGACGGCACGCTCGGCGGGGTAAAAGAGGCCGTGCTGAAGATCTCCGGCGAGGACGCATACGGCGAGCTCCGGTGGGAATCCGGCGTGCACCGGGTGCAGCGCGTACCGGCCACGGAGGCGCAGGGGCGGATCCACACATCGGCCGCGACGGTGGCGGTGCTGCCCGAGCCCGAAGATGTCGACGTCAAGATCGAGGACAAGGATCTCCGCATCGACGTGTTTCGGTCGTCCGGCCCCGGTGGCCAGAGTGTCAACACCACGGACTCCGCCGTGCGCATCACGCACATCCCGAGTGGCATCGTCGTCAGCCAGCAGGACCAGAAGTCGCAGCTGCAGAACAAGCTCCGCGGCATGCAGGTGCTGCGCGCGCGTCTCTTCGATCACATGCTGCAGCAACAGGAAGCCGCCCGCGCCAAGATCAGAAAGACGGCCGTGGGCACGGGCGACCGCTCGGCGAAAATTCGGACGTACAATTTTCCGCAGAATCGCGTCACGGATCATCGCATCGGTCTCACGCTCCACGACCTTACCGGCGTGCTCGACGGCAACGTGCGTCCGCTGATCGACGGCCTGCGGATGGCGCAGGACGACGAGCGGATGGCCGGATGACCGCGCTACCGCCGCTCGACGCTTCGCGCTGGACGCATCGCGCGGGACACTTCGGGCTGGACGCTTCGAACATCGGCGAGGCGCTCGACGCGATTGCCGTGTACCTCGCGGCCGGCGGCGCGCCGCCGTCCCGCCAGGAAGCGCGCGACCTCGTGGCCGCCGTGCTGGACGTGCCGCGATTCTGGCCCAGCGCGCATCGTGACCGTGCCCTGACACCACCCGAGTCCGCGGCGATGGAGCGAGCCGCCGCTCGCCTCGCCGCGGGCATGCCGTTCGCGTACGCGGTCGGGAGCGCCGCTTTTCGCACGCTCACGCTCGAAATCGACGAGCGCGTGCTCATTCCGCGGCCCGAGACGGAGGTGCTGGTGGATCTCGTGCTCGATTCGTCGGACCGCGGAAGCGGAACGGTGATCGATGTGGGCACGGGATCCGGATGCATCGCCCTCTCACTCGCGGGAGAGGGCACGTTCGATCGCGTCATTGCGACCGATCTTTCATCGGCCGCGCTCGACGTCGCGCGCGCAAATGCCGGCCGCCTGTTGGGGGCGAACGCCGGCCGTATCGAGTTTCGGCAGGGTGAGTTTCTGGCGCCGTGCGCCGCGGAGCGTGCGACCGTCGTGGTGTCGAATCCGCCGTATATTTCGCCGAGCGAGGCCGGTGAGCTGCCGGCGCTTGTGCGGGACTGGGAGCCGGGTCTCGCCCTTTTCGCGGACGACGACGGAATGGCGGCCATCGCGCGCATCGCCCAGGAGGCAACGACGGTGCTTGTGTCCGGCGGCTTGCTGGCGCTTGAAGTCGATTCCCGGCGCGCGGAGCGCGCGGCGCAGTGTGTGGCCGCCACCGGCGCGTACCGGGACATTGCGGTACAACCCGACCTGACTGGCCGCGCGCGCTTCGTGCTCGCGCGGCGTGTGGAGGAGTAGATGCTCGAAGAACGCGCGAAGGAGCTCGGCCGGCTGATCGGACAGAGTCCGGAATACCAGACCGTGAAGACGACGAGCGAAGCTCTCAACAACGACCGCGAGGCCGTGGCCAAGTTGCGCCGCATGGAAGAGCTCCGGCGCGACGCGCAGCGGATGATCGAGCGCGGCGAAGCGCCCACGCAGGAAATGGAAACCGAGCTCGATTCGCTGCTCTCTGCCGTGCAGGCGAATTTGACCTATCAGCGTGCCGTCTCCGCGCAGGAGAATTTCGACAAGACGATGCTGCGCGTGAACGAGTGGATCCTCGACGGCATCAAGCGCGGCTCCGAGAGCCGCATCATCACGCTCGGCTGACGCGTTCCGTGGCGCGCGACGGCTCGCTCATCGTATTCGAGGGCGTCGAAGGCGCCGGCAAGACCACGCAGCTCGTGCGCCTCGGCGCGCGACTCGCCGCCGCCGGCGTCCCGTCGGAGACATACCGCGAGCCCGGTGGAACGCCGCTCGGAAATGAAGTGCGCACGCTGCTCCTCGATCCCGCGCGAGAGATCACGCCGCGCGCCGAAGCGCTGCTGTTCATGGCGTCGCGCGCCGAGCTCATCGAGCGGTGCATCCGCCCCGCGCTTGCCGCGGGACGTGTCGTGCTTCTTGACCGCTTCACCCTCTCGACCTACGCGTACCAGGTCTACGGGCGGGGCATCGACGAGCGCGAGATTCGCGCCGCGAACGTCACCGCGACGGGCGGCGTGGTTCCGTCGCTGACGTTCCTCCTGCGTGCGTCGCCGGACGTTGCCGCCGAGCGCGCGCGACTCCGCGGCGCGCCCGATCGCATGGAAGCGTCGGGCGCCGCGTTTCACGCGCGTGTGGCGGCGGCGTTTCTCCAGTTCGAGGACGCCTCGTGGCAGCGCGCGCACCCGGAGTGCGGACCGATCCTTCCCGTGAACGCCGATGGCGCGGCCGACGAAGTCGAGGCGCGTGTGCTCCAGGCGCTCGCCGAAGCACTGCCATCGCTGGGCGTGCGCCCGGGAGCGGCTGCGTGATCGGGGGTGTGAACGCCGGCCGTGCGCGGCTCGCCGCGGTGATCTTCGTACTGGTCGCGGGTGTCGCGACCGGTGGCTGGATGATCGAACACGGGTTTCGCGAGCGTGCGCCGCGCGCGAGCTCCCATCTCTTCGAGCAGGTGATGGCGCGGATCTCGGCGAGCTACATCGATTCGCTCGACATGGGCACGCTGTACACCAAGGCGGCTGAAGGCATGGTGGAGGAGCTGGGCGACGCGCACAGCCGGTTCCTCGATTCGGCGCGGCTCGCACGCGTGCAGTCCAGCATCACGGGACTCGTCGGATCACTTGGTCTGGACATCGATGTGCGCGACGGCGCCGTGAACGTTGTGTCGGCGCTCCCCGGGACTCCCGCGGAACTCGCAGGACTGAGATCGGGTGACCGCATCATCGCGGTGGACGGGCGTCCGACGCGCGACTGGACGACGGACGAAGCGCGCCGCGCGCTTCGCGGGTCGCCCGGCACGTCGGTGACGGTCACCGTGCAGCGCCTCGGCGCGGCGGGGAAGCCGACGGCGCTCGTGCTGACCCGCGACACCGTGTATGTGCGTCCGGTGCAGCGCGCGATCATGGTCGCCGGCACGACGGGATATGTGAATCTGCGGACGTTCTCGGATTCCGCGGCGTTCGAGCTCGGTGCTGCGATCGACTCGCTGCATAGGACGGGCATGCGGTCGCTCATCCTCGATCTCCGCGGCAACCCGGGCGGACTGCTCGATCAAGGCGTGGCCGTGGCCGACCTGTTCCTCAACCCGCGCCAGATCATCGTCTCGCTTCGGGGCCGCTCGGCGGACACGGTGTACGCCGACGAGCATGGGCAGAAGTGGCCGGACCTGCGCATTGCGGTGCTCGTGGATCGCGGCACGGCGAGCGCGTCGGAGATCGTCGCAGGCGCACTGCAGGACCACGATCGCGCGATCGTGATCGGCCGGCCGACGTACGGGAAGGGAAGCGCGCAGCACGTGTTCGCGTTCCGCGACCAGGCGGGCGTGAAGCTCACGACGGCGCGGTGGTACACACCGTCGGGGCGCAATATCGATATCGGCGCGCCGGCTCCGCGCGAGGCGGGTGCCGCCGCGGCGGATACTGCGCGCCCCGTCTTCAAGACCGACTCGGGGCGAAAGGTCTACGGCGGTGGTGGGATCGTTCCCGATTACATCGCCGGCGATTCGGTCAACACGCCGCGCGCGCTGCTCTTTGCCGCACTCGGTGCTGATTTCCCGAAGTACCGCGAGGCGCTGAGTGCCGAGGCGAAAGCGATTGCCGCGAAGGGGGTCAGTGACCCCATGTTCGATGTCACCCCGGCGATGCGCGCATCGCTCTACCAGAGGCTCGAGCGTTCAGGTGCGCACGTGTCCCGCTCGGTGTTCGATAACGCGCAGGAGCTGATCGACCGCAGGCTGGGCGAGCTGGTGACGCGTCAGGTGTTCGGCTCTGCGGCCGAGGAGCGGCGGAACATTCTTCGGGACAAGGTCGTGGAGCAGGCAGTGAAACTGCTCCGATAAGCGCAGAAAACCGAAATGGAAACTGAAGAGAAAGACCGAAATTGAAGCTGAAGTTTGAAACGCTCTTCAGCCTTCAATTTGAATTTCAGTCTTTCACCTGAATTTTCATTTCGTTTTTTGGCAGTTCAGGACCGCCCGATCGCTTGCGCAATCGTCCGCAGTCCCGGGACGAGCGTCGAGAACTGCTCGATGTTCAATGACTGCGCGCCGTCCGAGAGTGCGCGATCCGGATTCGGGTGCACTTCGAGAATGAGTCCGTCCGCGCCGCTCGCGACCGCGGCGCGCGCCATGGCCGGCACGTGTTCGCGCACGCCGGTGCCGTGGCTCGGGTCTGCGATGATCGGCAGGTGCGACAGTTTGTGCACGACCGGGATCGCGCTCAGGTCGAACGTGTTGCGGACCAGCGTGTCCCACGACCGGATGCCACGCTCGCAGAGAATCACGTTGGGATTGCCTTCCGCGATGATGTACTCGGCGCTCAGCAGGAACTCGGTGATCGTCGCGGCGAGACCGCGCTTGAGGAGCACGGGTTTTTCCAGCCGCCCCACGGCCTTGAGCAGCGAATAGTTCTGCATGTTGCGCGCGCCGATCTGGATGCAATCGGCGAACTCCGCCACGAGCTCCGCGCCGGATTCATCCATGGCCTCGCTCACGATCGCGAGCCCGGTCTCCTTGCGCGCGAGCGCCAGCAGCTCGAGTCCCTTCCGGCCGAGTCCCTGAAACGAATACGGCGAGCTGCGTGGCTTGAACGCGCCGCCACGGAGCGCGACCGCGCCGGCCGCCCGCACGCCGCGGGCCGTCGCGAGAATCTGCTCTTCGCTTTCGACCGAGCACGGCCCGGCGATGATGCTCACCGCGTTTCCGCCGAACGACACGCCGGGGGCGATCGTGACGACGGTGTTTTCGGCCCGCCATTCGCGCGAGACCTGCTTGAACGGCTTCGATACGTGAATGACCTGCGCCACGCCCGGCATTGCCTGCACGGACGACCCATCCACAGGCCCGTCGTTGCCGACGATGCCGATGGCCGTGCGCTGGGCACCTGGCATGGGAACCGGCTCGAAGCCCATCGCGCGCACGGCTGCACACACGGCGTCGACCTGCTGCGGCGTCGCGTCTCCCTGCATTACTACCAACATTGTTCTTCCTCGACGTTCACTCGGACGTTCTGGCGCGCTGGAGCCGAAATATATCAGCGGCCACTGAACACCACGCGCACTTTGAAGTCTCTCCCACCCGTACGAAGCCGGATGATGTACACGCCCGCCGGCACGACCCGTCCGCGCTGATCGGTGCCGTCCCACGCGAACCGGTCATCGCATCCGCTTGTGGCACCCGGCGTCGGGCGGCCATAGCGGCCCGCGGGGAGCGTGCCGTTCACCTGCGGCCCTGGCACGAGCCGCTTGACCGGAAGGCCGCGAATATCGACGACGTCGAGCGTGACGGCGCCGCCCGTTGCAAGGTCGAACCACACGCAGGCACTCGTGGTTGCACCGAGCGGAAACGGACTTGGAAACGCGTTGTGCAGCAGCGTGGCAAAGGGCGATTCGTCGGACAGAATGACGAACGAGCCGAAACTCTGCACCGTGAGCGAATCACCCGTGGACCTGAGTCGCGCTTTGACGCTCCAGCGGTACGATGTGTTCGCTTCGAGGTCTTCCGTAACCGTGAATGACGTGTCGACCGTGTTGACCGTGAGGCGCGGGCGGCCGGTGGCGGTTTCGTCCACGCGCAGCTCGTACTCCCATGCACCGTACGCCGGCGGAATGTCCGATGATTGCCACACGAACATCGGCCGGCGCACGCCAATGGACTGCCCCGCCGGATTGTTGGGCGAGACCAGGCGAAGATGTGTGGGCGCGACCCGTGGCCCCGTCACCGCGGACGGCACGCTGCCCGCACGCGCCGTGAGCGCGAACACGCGCCAGTACAGCTCGCCCGATCCCGGCAGCAGACGCGGAATCGTGATCGTCGCGCTGGGTCCGTTCACGGTCGTATCGGCGAAGAGCGGCGGCGAAAAATCCGCGGTCGTCGAAATCTGAAGCTCGAGCCGCAGCGGGAGATCCGCCGGCGCAAATCCCGACGTCGTGATCGAGAATGTCCCGATGCCGTCGGTGATCGGATTGCTGAGCGGCCCGGTTACGAACACGCTCGGAAGCCCTTGTCCTGCCGCAGTTCGTGCGGCGGGTCCTGCGGCGAGCGCGAGCAAGCACCCCGTTGCCAGCGCCCGCCGGATCATGCCGGTGCCGGCTCCTCGTCCACGCTGCGGCCCCGCATGCGGACCGATACGAGCGACGACACACCAGGCTCCTGCATCGTGACGCCGTACACAGCATCCGCGGCCTCGGTGGTCGTCCGCGGATTGTGCGTGATGACGATGAACTGCGTGCGCGACTTGAACTCGTTCAGCATGCGCACGTAGCGGCCGATGTTCGCATCGTCGAGCGGGGCGTCGACCTCGTCGAGGAGGCAGAACGGGCTCGGCTTGGTGAGGAAGATGCCGAACAGAAGCGAAAGTGCGACGAGTGCGCGTTCGCCGCTGGACAGCAGGTGAATGCGCTGCGTCCGCTTGCCGCGCGGTGACGCGTGAATCTCGATGTCGCAGTCGAGGGGCAGCTCGGGATCCGCAAGCCGCAGCTCGCACTCGCCGCCGCCGAAGAGCGTGAGGAAAATGTGCCGGAAGTTCTCCGCGACCTTCGCGAACGTGTCCAGGAAAAGCTCCCGGGCCGTCATGTCGATTTCGCGAATTGCCTGCTGCAGTGAACGTTGTGCCTCCGCGAGATCCGCGCGCTGCCGTTGCAGGAACTCCAGCCGCTGCTGTTCCTCGTTGTGCTCTTCCACAGCGAGCGGATTGACGAGGCCGAGCGCGTCGAGCTGCGCGCGCACGTCTTCCGCCTCGGTGCGAATGGCGTCCGGCTCCGCCTGCACGGGCGTGTGTCCGGCGTAGAGCTCCTCGAGCGGACGGCGCCATTCGGCCTCGAGTCGCTCGCGCACGAGCGACCGTTTGGACGACAGCTCCTGGTGCTCGAGCTCCGCATGATGGAGCGTCTCTGCCGCGTGCGTTGCGTCCCGCCGCGCCGCGTCGAGTGCGTGTTCGGCTTCGACGAGGGCGTGACCCTCCGCGCGCACGCGCTCCTCGGTGCTCGCGAGCCGCGTTTCCGCGTCGGTCAGCGCGCCGCGGCGCGCGGCCATCTCGGCCGCGGCGACTGCCTGCGACTCGGCGAGCTGCGCATCCGCGGCCGTCAGCGCCTCGAGCTCGTGGGCGAGGCTGTCGAGCCGCTCGGCATGCGTCGCGCGTTCGGCCAGGATGCGCGCCTCGCGTTCCGCCACCACGTGCCGCTGTGCGACGGCTTCAGCGTGCGCCACCGCCGCGCGCGTGCGCGCCTCACGTGTTTCGTCGAGCGCGTGCACGGCCGACGCGACCGCGGCCTGCGATTCGCCCAACCCGCTCTCGTGCGCCGCGAGCTGCGCCGCAACGGCGCGCGCGCCTTCCTCGATGTCGCGCGCGCGCTCGTCGAGCTCGCGCCCGCGCTGTTCGAGCCGCGCCCGCTGGGCGTCGAGCTCGGCGAGCGCACGCTGGGCGCGCTGCGCGACCGACTGTGCCTCTGCCAGGCGTGCTTCCGCGTCGTGGCGAGCGCGCGCGGCACTCTCGACGTTCGCGTGCGCCTCCCGCAGCGTCCCGTCCGCCGCCGCGCGCGCAGCAGCCGCGGCGTCGGCGGCCATGGCCGCCGCCGACCGCGCCTCCTCCGCGCGCGTCACTTCGTCGCGCAGCTCGGAGAGCTCCGCGCGCCGCTGCAGCGGGCCCGCGCCCGAGCTCTCGCCCGGAAGCCACACGGCACCGCGCGCGTCGCGGAACGCCCCGCCGTCGCCCAGGGAGCGCACGCGGCCAAGGAGCGCACGCACCCAGCGGCCAGCGGGGCCGTCAGCGCGCACTCGGCCCGCGAGATCGTCGCCGGAACCGCTGTCGTCCGGTGCCTCGTCGAGCGGCAGGAGAAGGAGCGCGCCCGGCTGCGTTTCGGCATGCCACACGCGCACGGCGTCGGCCGCGGCATGGTCGCGCACAACCACGGCGTGCAGCGTGGCGCCGAGGAAGCGCTCCACGAGCATCGCTGCATCGGTCGATGCGCCGACGAAATCGGAGATGGGGCCGACGATCGCGCCGTCGCCGAACCGTGCGCGTTCGCGAAGAAGCCGCGCCGCCGCGGGCGCGAGCCCTACGCGCTCGCGTTCGAGCTGCTCGAGGGCATTCGCCTTGCCGCGGAGCGCGGTGAGGGTGTCATCCGCGTTCCGCTGCGCCGCGCGCGCAGCCGCCTCCGCGTCTCTCGCCGCGGCGGCGCCGTCGCGCGCGGCGCTGAAGGCACTGTCGGCCGCGGCCGCGGCATCGCGCGCACGGCCGGCGGCCGTGAGCGCGGTGCTCGCGTCCGAGGTGGCGGCCGCAAGCTGGTCATTGAGCGGCGGCAGCTCGTCCTGCAGCTGCGCGAGACGCGTGGTGACATCATGGCGCTCGCGGAGCGCGCCCTGGCCGTCGAGCTCCAGCCGGTGAAGCGCTTCACGGCTCGCGCGCACCGCCTGTTCGGCCGTGCCGAGCGCCGTGCGCGCCACGGAGACATGTTGCCGCGCGGATTCCTCGGCGACGGCGCGCTCGGCGAGTGCGATCTCCGCGGCGGCCACGGCGGCGTCGGAAACGGTGCGATCCTGCTGCACCGCTGTAAGCTGTTCCTGGCCGCGTTCGCCGGCGAAGAGCTCCATCTGTTGCTCCGCTTCCGCGCGACGGCGCCGCTCGAGCGCGCTGCGCTGATCCGCTTCGGCGACGGCAATCCGGCGCTCCACGTTCGCGACGTGCTCGCGCTCTTCGGTGACGATCCGGTTCAGCTCCGCGCGCTCCGCTTCGGCCGCTTCGCGCGCGGCGTGCGACGCATCGCGCTGGTGTTCGGCGTCCGCGACGCGTGCCTGCGCCGCCGGCGCGCCCGTGCGAAGGTCCCCCAGCGTCGCATCGAGCACGCGAAGCCGCTCGGCCCACTCGGCCATGTCGTACTCGGCGAGCGTGAGCTCGAGCGCCAGACGGCGCTGCATGAGCTCAGCGTGTCGTTCCGCGCGTTTCCGCTGGCGCGCGAGCGAACGGACCAGGGTCGTTTTCTCGATGAGGAGATCATCGAGACGCTGCAGGTCGTGCGACGTCTCTTCGAGGCGACGCTCTGTGGTGCGGCGGCGGTCGCGGTAGAGACTCACACCGGCGGCTTCCTCGAACAGCTCGCGCCGCTCATCCGGCCGGTCGCTGAGCAGCGCGTCGATCATGCGCGCTTCGATCACGACGCCGGCGTCCGCGCCGAGGCCCGTGCCGCGGAGCAGATCGTGAACGTCGCGAAGCCTGCACGGCGTGTTGTTGAGCAGGTATTCGCTTTCTCCCGACCGCGCGAGCCTGCGCGCGACCACGACTTCCTGCATCGGGATCGAGAGGTCGCCGTCGGAGTTGTCGAAATGGAGTGAGACCTGCGCGAGGTTCACGGGCCGGCGCGCCGACGATCCCTGGAAGATCACTTCTTCCATCTTGGCGCCGCGCAGCAGGCGCGCGCGCTGCTCGCCGAGCACCCAGCGCACGGCGTCGGAGACGTTGGACTTCCCGCAGCCGTTCGGGCCGACGATCGCCGTGACACCGGTGTCGAACACGATCTCGGTGGAGTCCGCGAACGATTTGAATCCGTGCAACTCGAGCTTGGTCAGCCGCACCTAGTACGTTCTCCCCACGCGATACGCGAGCTGAGGATTGAGACCGGCCTTTCGGAGCTCGGCCAGCAACAGGACTGATTGTTCCGCGGACGCGAACGCTCCGACGTAAATCGTCGCGCGCTCGTCGTCGACCATCAGCGGGTACGCCGGCACGCCACGCGTGGCGTACGCGGTGGCCCGCGCCTTGGCGATGCTCGGTGCGAGATCGGTGTCGAGCCGCAGCGCGAACGGCACGCGGGACACGATCCCCGCGTTGGCGTCGAGCGTGCCAACCTGACGCAAAGCCCGCCGCAACAGTTCCGCTGCGGTGCGATCCACGAACGCTCCCGCGATGATCTTGTACCACGGCGCGGTGTCGTCGCCGAGCAACACGGGCGAAAGCGTGCCCGCGGGAACGGTCGACTCTTCCGCGAGACGCAAGTTAGCGTCCGTGCGATCATTCGTCGCGACCATTTCGACGCTCCACTGCGCCGCATTCAGCGAGTCGGACGGGTTGACAATTGCCGGGATCGCGAGTGTGTCCGCGGGGCCCGTGCGCGACGCGGAATCCATCGCGGCCAGGGACTCGGCCTGTTGAGTCACGCGCGCCGGAATCCTGACGCGTCCGCGTGACCGGTACCAGGCGCCCGTCGAGACGGCGGCAATGGCGAGCATGGCGACAAAAACGATGGCTGCACGGCGCCGGTTGCGCCGAACGACCCGGCCGCTTTGCGGCGTAAGGTGCACGGTGTGCGACGGATTCTCGGGCGTGATG
>DASRAP010000328.1:0-11474 GCA_035638155.1 Gemmatimonadaceae bacterium
GTCGTCGAAGGCGTGGTATTCGATGCCTTACATGCCCGGCCCCGTGTGGACGTTGACCCATGACGGGCGAATTGTCCTCGGCCGCAATGAGAAGTACGAGTTCGATGTCGCCATGGCGGATCACTCGGTGATGCGAATCGCACGAACGGTTCCGCCGGTTCCGGTTTCGTCTGCGGAATGGGAACGGCAACGTGATCAGATCACCAAGGCCATCCGTCGAGCAAACGACCCGGCGTGGACCTGGAACGGCCCGGCGAAGCCGGCTTCGAAGCCGGCGTATGAATCGATCGCGACGGGCACTGACGGCTCGATCTGGGTTACGCGCTACACTGAGTCACGTGAGGTGCCGAATCCGGATTTCGATGTGAAGCAACCCGACAAGCAACCCCGGACTGTTTGGACATCGCCCGGCATCGCCGATGTGTTCGATGCGAAGGGCCAATACCTGGGAGCGGTCACGTTGCCCGCCAGCGGTTCGCTCGAATCATCGGCGGGATTGTCGCTCGCGGGCGCGTGGCTGATTACGCCGCACACCGATGGCTACACGCAGGTTGTTCACTACCGACTGACGCCGCGCATACCGTCACGTCGGTGACGTCGACCTAGATATCCCGTCGCTTGGCGAGATCGGTGATTCAGTCGCCGGCTCTGAATGCAAGCGCCTGGATTGTCATGCTCCGAACTGCCGCAGATGATGGTCCGTGTGCATCCACGCCCAGCGGAGCCACTGGTCTCGAGTCATTGCGCCGAGGATCGGATGCCGCGCCGCGAGTGTGTCCGCGGGTGCGGCAGCGAGCTCGGCGAGCAACCCGGCGGCACGCGCGACATCGGTGTTGTAAGTCGTCGCGTCGACGGTTCTCGACGCCGGCTCCGCACCGCTGCGCACGCCGCGCGGGAAGCGCGGCAGGATGTAGAGCAGGACGATTTTCCGCATCGGGTTCGGCGAACGCGCCTTGGCCGCGAACGGGCGCCGGCCGAGCGTGGCTTCAGTGGCGTCGCAGATGTGCAGCGTCATCTGATGGGCGCTCATGGAGCCCCAGCGCGCCGATTGCGCCGCTGTGAGGCCACGAAAGCGCGCCGTGAGCGAGTCCAGAACGCCGGGAGAGGCGAGTGTACGCATCAGCGAATGATGGTGGCGTGCTCGAGCCGAACCAAACCTTACTCACCCGGGCACTCGACACCTGCGCTTTCCCGCGATATCCTCGCAGCACGTCACCGGAGACCATCATGCGCCGATTGCTCGTCCTTGCCGCCTTTCTCACGACGGCCGCCCACGCCCAGGTACCAGCCAACCCGCTCGGCTTCGCCCGCGACCCGCAGTATTTCGGCGGCAAGATCGCGTTCTCGTTCCGCGGAAACATCTGGATTGTGAACGAGGACGGCGCAAATCCCAAACAGCTGACGTTCACGAGCGCGCGCGACATCAAGCCGCGCTTTTCGCCCGACGGCTCGCGCATCGCGTTCACGTCGAGCCTGAATGGCAATCCCGACATCTATGTCATGCCGGCCGCAGGCGGTGAGCCGAAGCGCCTCACCTGGCACACCGCGAATGACGAAGTGCAATACTGGATGCCCGATGGGAAACGCATTCTCTTCGCGTCGTCGCGCGGCCCCATGGCGTGGGACAGCCCGCTCTACACGGTGAGCATCGACGGCGACCTGCCCACCGCGATCGAGATGGGCTCGGGTGCGGCCGGGATGTACTCGCAGGACGGAGCCATGCTCGCGTTCAATCGGACGCGCTACCCGGATCCCAAGCGGCACTACAAAGGCGCGAACAACGCCGACGTGTGGGTCATGAACGTCAGAGCCAACACGTTCACGCAGCTCACGGATCTCAAGCTCGAGGACTACAAGAACGCGGTGCACGACGCGAACCCCATGTGGGGCTCCGACGGCATGATCTACTACGCGTCCGAACGCGACGGAATCTTCAACATCTGGAAGATCAGCCCGAAGGGCGGTAGCCCCACGCAGGTTACGCACCACACGCGCGGCGGTGTGCGTTTCCCCGGCATCAGCCCCGACGGAAAGGTGATCACCTACTCGAACGAGTTCGACATCTGGATGCTGCCGGTCGCGACCGGCCAGGCGAAGCGCGTGCCGATCGATCTCGGCTACGTGATCGATCGCAAGCTCACGGAGACCGTCACATCGGACAACCAGGCGGACGATTTCGGCGCATCGCCGAACGGCGCGTACGTCGCGGTCGATTATCACGGCGAGATCTTCGTCGTGCCGACCGACACCGGCGTTGGTGAAAAGCGGCGCGTGACCGATTCCGAGTGGCGGCAGCACGGCGCGATGTATTCGCCGGACGGAAAGTCGCTCGCGTATCTCTCCGACGAATCGAAGGAAGAAGAGGTCTGGCTCGTGAATCTTGCGACGAACGAGAAGCGGAAGCTCACCACGCAGCCGTCACGCAAGACGCTTCTCCGCTGGACGGCGGACTCGAAACAGATCTTCTTCTCGTCGGGCGTGAGCGTCTATTCCGTGGATGTTGGTGCCGGCAAGACGACCGAAGTCGCGCGCAACCAGGCCGGCGGCTGGACGCTGAACCAGGCGTCGCCCGACGGGCGATGGCTCGTGATGACGCGCCGGGATGATCATCAGAACTCGGACGTCTACCTCTACGACGTCACGACGAAGAAGGAGTACAACGTCACCGACCATCCGGCGCGTGAGACAAGCGGCATGCTCACGCCCGACGGCAAGACGGTGATCTTCGTGTCGAATCGCGAAGGAGGTGTGAACCATCTCTATTCCGTCGCCTTGTCGGCGCTCACCGAAGATCCGGATGATCCGCTGGTCAAGGAGCGCCGGAGCGGCGCGGCCGGTGGGCGAGGAGGTCGAGGACAACAGGGGCAAGGGGCAACGGGCAACGGGGGGGAAGCGCCGTTGACGCTGAACCCGGCCGACATCGACTTGCGTGACATCGCCCGGCGCGCCGTGCCGCTGACGCGTGGCGCCGAGGGCGTTTCGAATCCGTTCCTTGGATCCGACGGGCGCACCATCTACTTCGTATCCGGCGGTGGCGCCGCAGCTGCGGGTGGGCGTGGCGGTGGCGGGCGCGGTGGTCGTGGCGGAGCACCTGCGGCGGCTCCCGCCGCAAATGCCGGCACCGGCCCCGGGCTCTTTGCGATCGACATTGACGGCGCGAATCGCCGCCGCATTGCCGACGGCTCGTTCCAGGGCGCGGAGCTCACGGCGGATGGGCGCACGCTGTTCTTCCGCGAGAACAACCTCATTACGAAGATGCCGCTCACGGCGCAGCAGCGCCCCAAAACGCCCGTGCGCTTCTCGCTCGCGTTCTCCGTCGACAAGAAGGAGGAGTGGCGCGAGATGTTCGACGAGTTCTATCGCTACTGGAAGTACAACTACGTCGAAGAAGACATGCACGGGTACGACTGGGCCGGGATCAAGAAGCGCTACGAGCCGCTGGTCGACAAGATCGGGCAGACCGACGACTTCTACATGCTGGCGAACGAGATGCTCAACGAGCTCAACTCGACGCACTCGAGCGTGAGCCAGCCCGCGGAGCCGAGCGAGGATGGTGGCGGCGGTGGCCGGGGCGGGCGGGGCGGCGCGGGCGGCGCGATTCCGCCGAACCGGACCCAGTTCCTCGGCGTAGAGCTCAAGCCGGACGCGCGCGGCCTCAAGGTCGTCTACATCTATAAGGATGGCCCGGCCGACAAGCCGTGGCTCAACGTGAAGGTCGGCGACTACGCCGTGTCGCTCAACGGCACGAAGCTCACGCCGACGACGAACTACTGGAAGATTCTCACGGGGCCGCTCAGCGAGTGGGCCACGCTCACGGTATCAGCATCGCCGGACGGCACGCAGCCGCGCGAGCTCCGCATTCACACGATTGCGTCGATGAACGATCTCAAGTACACGGATTGGGTCGCGCGCAATCGTGCATTCGTCGACAGCGCATCCGGCGGCAAGGTGGCGTACTTCCACATGCGCGCCATGAACCAGCAGGTGCTCGATCAGCTCAAGCAGGAGATCGACCAGTACTACTACAAGCAGGGGATGATCATCGACGTGCGCTACAACGGCGGCGGCAACATCGACCAGGAGTTGATGGACGTGCTGCTCCGGAGGCCGTATGAATACACGTGGACCAAGACCGGCTCGCCAGAATGGGGACGCCGCCCCCAGCAGCTGATCGCGGGTCCGCAGGTGATGATCACGAACTGGCGGTCGAATTCGAACGCCGAGATGGTGCCGCACGCGTTCAAGCAACTCGGACTTGGTACCGTCGTGGGCACGCCGACGAACGGCGCGGTCGTGTCAGCGCCGAACTATGCGTTCCTCGACGGCGGCAGCGTGCGCATTCCGAACACGCGCGTGGTGAGCTACGATCCGACCAAGCCCAATAACTTCGGGTACAATCTCGAGAACTACGGTGTGCCTCCGAACATTTTCGTGAAGAGCTCGCCGGAAGACGAGATCAAGGGGCTGGATCGCGAGCTCCTGACGGCTGTGCAGGAAGCCATGCGCATGCTGGGCAAGGGGAGCTGGCAGCACGCACAGAACTAGGGACAGGGGGACGGGGGGACAGAGGTGATTCGTCTCATTCTTGGGCTCGTATTCGCCGGCGTGATCGGCGCACACGCAACCACTGCCCAGTCGGCGTACGTCCTCAAGGCGCGCGCCGACAGTGCGAAGCGGCCGTGGACGGCGGCCGACGCGCATTTCGTGAGTGGCATGATCCATCACCACGCGCAGGCGCTTGTGATGGCGAAGTGGGCGCCGTCGCATGGCGCGAGTCCGGCCATCCAGACGCTCTGCGCGCGCATCATCAATGCGCAGACGGACGAGATTGCGCTCATGCAGACGTGGCTGCGAGACCGGCTGCAACCCGTGCCCGACGCGACGCCGGGTCCGATGAAAATGGAGATGGGTGGCATGACCCACGAGATGCTGATGCCCGGCATGCTTTCCGATGTCCAGCTCAGGCAACTCGACTCCACGCGCGGCGAGGAGTTCGACCGCCTGTTTCTCCTCTATATGATTCAGCATCACAGCGGCGCCGTACGCATGGTGAAGGAACTGTTCGCCACGCCGGGCGCCGGCCAGGACGAGTTCGTGTTCAAACTCGCGACCGACATCAACGTCGATCAGACGACGGAGATCGATCGCATGACCAGGATGCTCGCCACGTTCAACGGGAAAAAGAAATGAGAATCAGGATCGCCGCTCTTACGCTCGTCTGCTCGTCGACGCTTGCGCTTGCACAGGACCCCCGCGTGGGACTCAAGGCCGGCAAATACGACGCAGGGGAAGCCGCGTGGAATATTCGTCTGCTCTCCGCGACGAAGCCGTCACAGAAGTTTCTGAACGGCATCAACTCGGATCTCGCGTTCCTCGGGAACTACGCCATTCAGGGAAGCTTCAACGGCTACCAGGTGTGGGACATTTCGAATCCCAAGGCACCGACGCTCAAGACCGCGTACTACTGCCCGGCCTCGCAGAGCGACGTTTCCGTCTACAAGAATCTCCTGATCGTGTCGTCCGAGGCGAACTCCGCGCGCCTCGATTGCGGCGACCAGGGCGTGAAGGATCCCGTGAGCGGTGAGCGGATTCGCGGCGTTCGCATCTTCGACATCACCGATCTCACGACGCCCAAATACGTCGGCAACGTGCAGACGTGCCGCGGTTCGCACACGCATACGCTGCTCGTGGATCCCAAGGACAAGGACAACGTCTACATCTATGTCTCCGGTTCGGCGCCCGTCCGTGCGTCCGCCGAGCTCGGCGGCTGTGTCGCTGCCGCGCCTGCAAAGGATCCGGGATCGGCGCTCTTCAGGATCGAAGTGATCAAGGTGCCGCTCACGCACCCGGAGCAGGCGGCGATCGTCAATTCGCCGCGCATCTTCAATGATCTCGTCGAGCCGCCCTCACACGGGGAGACGGCGGAAGACATCGCGGAGTCGAAGAAGGAGCTCGAAGCCGCGCGCGCGGCCGGTGCGTACATCGTCAACGTGCACGCGGACACCTTCCCACTGCCGTCGAGCTTCACGCGTCCGCTGCTCGACAGCGTGGTCAAGGCCCGCGGGGGAACGGGTGCCCCGACCGGCGCGGACAGCACCGCGCTGCGAAACGTCATTCAGAAGATCGTGGACCAGCTCGTCGGCGCGCAGCCTGAGGAGCAGACGACCGGGCCGAAACCGGGACCCACGCAATGTCACGACATCACCGTGTATCCGGCCATCGGCCTCGCCGGCGGCGCGTGCGAAGGGTATGGACTGCTGCTCGACATCAAGGATCCCGTACATCCGGTGCGCCTCGGCGCCGTCGCGGACTCGAATTTCTCCTACTGGCATTCCGCCACGTTCAACAATGACGGCACGAAGGTGTTGTTCTCGGACGAGTGGGGTGGCGGGGGCGCGCCGAAGTGCCGCGCGTCAGACCCGAAGGAGTGGGGCGCGGACGCGCTCTTCTCGATTGATCCCGCGACGAAGAAGATGACATTCAGGAGTTATTACAAACTCCCCGCGGCGCAGACCCCGCAGGAGAATTGCGTTGCGCACAACGGATCACTCATTCCGATCCCGGGTCGCGACGTCATGGTGCAGGCGTGGTACCAAGGCGGGATTTCAGTGTTTGACTGGACCGACATTGCGCATCCCAAGGAGATCGCGTTCCACGACCGCGGACCCATCGACGCCGCGCAGATGCAAATGGGCGGCTCATGGTCGGTGTACTGGTACAACGGTGTGATCGTGAGCTCCGAGATCGCGCGGGGACTCGACATCTTCGAGCTCACGCCCAGCGAGTTCATCTCCCAGAACGAGATCGACGCGGCGAAGACGGTCAAGTTCGATTACTACAACACGCAGGGGCAGCAGAAATTCGTGTGGCCGGCAAGTTTCCCGCTCGCGCGCGCGTACGTGGACCAGCTCGAGCGGTCGAAGGGACTCACCGTCGCGCAGATCGCGTCGGCGCGAACGTCATTGGCGACGGCGGAAAAGGCGACCGGTATGCCCCGCAGCAGTGCGCTCGGCCAGCTTGCAACGACTCTGGATGCCGCGGCCGGGACGTCGACCGATGCGGGCAAGGTGAGGGCGCTCGTGGCTGCTGTTCGGGGGATACGATAAGGGCAAAGGGCCACGGGCTAAGGGCAACGGGCAACGGGCTAAGGGCAACGGGCCACGGGGGGAGGGGGCTACCTCTTCCTCCGCAGGCTCGTTCGCAGGCGCGCTAGCATGCGCTCGATGTCCTTCATTGTCTGAGCGAAGCGCGCGTATTGCGCCTTCGTGATGTATTTGAGTGCGCGCGCAAAAATGAAGAACGTCTGGAGCTCAAAGAGCGATCCGCGCGCGGCGGAGAGCTGATTGAGATACTCTCCGGTTGTCTCCCGACCGTAGCCTTCGGCGATGTTGACGGCGATTGATGTCGCCGCCTTACGCATTTGCGCGGTCATCCCGTACGTCTCGGACTTCGGGAATGCCGCGGTCAGTTGGTAAACCCGAATGCCGAGCATGACCGACCGCTGCCAAACGATGAGGTCTGTGTAAGCCATGCGGCCGAAGATGGGCCCGGTTTTGCGAGGTGCATCACCCAAAAACCGCGAGCCCCATCGTTTCAACGCCCCCGTGGCCCGTTGCCCGTGGCCCCTTGCCCATCTGGCCCGTCTGGACCGCTTGCGTCCAACTCGGGTACGGATGTATGCTCTGCTGGAGCAACGTGTTTCGGCGCCGCACCCGGGCGCGGAAAACGACGGCCTTGTCGGGCGGGGAATAGGCCCCGCAAGTCAGAGGCACGAAGTCGCCGCGCACGCGGCGGGTTCGTGCCTTTTTGCATTTCTGGACCCTCGCCTCACTGGTACGCATGACCGTTCCGCAAACGCATAACTCCGCCGACTCCGATCCCTCCGCGCTCGATCTCGCGCAGGGCGCGACGGGGGCGGCTCTCAATGCCCAGGCGTCGGCCGCATCCGTATCGGCGGCGCACCTGGGCATCGCGCGCGTGACGCCGTCGCAGGGCAGCGCCGCGCAGAAGCCGGCCCCCGAAATCGGGACTCTCAGCGCGCTCGGTTTCGAATACGCATTCGAGCTCGACGAAGAAGGCCACATCCTTGATGCGAATGCCGGCGCACGCAGCGCGTTCGGGGGCACGCTCCCCGTCTGGGGAACGGATTACATCTGGTCGTCGCTCTGGTGGGCCGCGAACGACGTTGCTGCCGCCCGGCTTCGCGCCGCGATCGCCCGTGCGAGCACCTCTGCTCCGGTCTCGTACTATGACGAGTTCGCCGAGGCATCGCTCCCGGCGCTGGTGCTCGAGATGGTCGTCAGCCGTGTCGCGTCGCCCGACGGCGCGCCGGCAAACCTCGTGCTCGAAGTGCGCGATGTCGCGAAGGGTCGTGCAGTCGAGCAGCAGGAGAACGAGACGCTCACGGCGATCGGCCGCGTCGCGGCCAAGATTGCGCACGAGATCAACAATCCGCTCGGCGGTATCCAGCTCGCGTTCATGCTCATCAAGGACGCGGTTCCTGCGGACCATCCGCATTTCCGGTATGTCGGCGCCATCGAGCGGGAAATCGCATCGATCGCGTCGGTGACGCGCCGGTTGTACGAGACGTATCAGCTTGACCCGGAAGTACGACCCGATACCTCGCTCTCGTCGGTGATTGCGAGTGCGATTTCGTTCATGGGCCAGGTGAATGGAGAAGGCGGTGTGCGCATCGAGCTCGACATGAGTGGCGCGCCGAGCGTCGTGCGTGTGTCCGGTGCGGTGTTGCGCCAGATTCTCTACGAGCTGCTGCAGAACGCCATGGACGCGGCGCCTGACGGCACAACGGTCCGCATTTCGGCGCGCGTGCTCAACGACCAGCTGGAGCTCACGGTCGCCGATGCGGGGCCCGGTGTGCCGCTCGAGCTGCGCGAACGGATTTTCGAACCTTTCTTCAGCACCAAGGGCAGGCGGCACGGCGCGAGCGGCCTGGGGCTCGGGCTGTCGCTCGTGCGCCGCGCCATCTCCGCTGCCCATGGCCAGATCAAGGTCGAGACGAGCGCCGCAGGGGGCGCCGCCTTCATTGCTACGCTCCCCCTCCGCGTCGAGAGTTAACCATCGATGGATAACTACGGACGCATTCTGATCGCGGACGACGATCAGACGTTCTTGAACGCGACCGCCGATCTCCTGCGCCGTGAGCACTACGAGTGCGTCACGGTCGGCGAGGCGACGAGCGCGAAAGCAGCGCTGAACACCGAGGCGTTCGATCTCCTGATCACCGATCTCGAGATGCCGGGGAACGCCGATCTCCAGCTCGTGAAAGATCTCGCATCGGAAAACGGCGGACTTCCCGTGATCATCCTGACGGGCTATCCGTCGGTTCGCTCCGCGGTCGCATGTATCGAGTTACCCGTCGCGGCGTATCTCACCAAGCCGGTCTCGTTCGACATCCTCGGCGAAAAGGTGGGCTCGGCGGTCAAGCGCTATCGCACGTATCGCATGATGCAGAGCACGGAGTCGCGGCTCCAGGCTGTGCGCGCGGAAGTGGCGCAGATGAAGGACATGGTCCCGAACGGCGCGGGTTCGTCGATCGACGTGTTTCTCGCGCTCACCTTGCGGAACGTCATGGGGTCATTGACCGACCTCGAGCAGCTCGGGCGCGCGCTGAGCCATCAGCCGGTCCAGTCGCATCCGTGTCAGTTGTTCAACTGTCCACGCGGCGCGCAGATGCGCAATGCGATCATGGAAACGATCAAGGTGCTGGAATCCACGAAGGGAACATTCAAGTCGAAGACGCTGGGAGATTTGAGACGACAGCTGGAGTTGTTGCTGCAGGTGAACTAGAAGCAGAGAACGGGAGACGGAGAGAACGGGAGACGGAGAGAAGGGAAGACGGACAGACCGGGAGACGGAGAGAACGGGAGAGAGAACATTTTCGCTGCCATGTGGAAAACCACAACTGCGATCTGATCGCGTCCTCTCGTTTTCCCGTTCTCTCGCTCTCTCGCTCTCTCGCTCTCTGTAGTTCGCACTCTTGCAAAAAAAAGAATACGTTGTATCGTATCCCTAGATGAACGTGCGCGCGCGGAACGAATGAGCGCACGGTTCCCTTGTCGCCGCAGGTACGTGTCTGCAGGAGACGAAGGCGCGAAGTGATCACCCCGATCACCTCGCGCCTTTTCTTTTTTTCCCGACTCGCGCCGGGAGGAGAACTTTAGAGGAAACCCATGACACCATCGCCCGGGCTCTTCAACAACAGAATTGCGGTTGCGATCGTCGAGAACGACACGTTCGTGCGCGACGGCATGACCAGACTCCTCGGCCGCTTCGACGATTTCAACATCGTCGCGGCCGTGACCAGTCCGGACGCGCCCAAGCTGGCTGAAGCGAAGCCCGCGGTCATTCTGATCGCGTCGCATCTGATCGACGCGAGCCACCCGCTCCTCCGTCCGGTCGGCATCGACGGATGGCGCCCGCGCGTGGTCGTGACCGGCGTGTCACCCGACCAGGAGGATCTGCTCGCCCTGGTGCGCGCCGGCGTGATGGGGTTCGTGGTCCGCGACGCGCTCTTCTTCGAGCTGCTGTCGACGATCCGCACGGTCGCCTCGGGCACGCCGGTGGTTCCGGCTCGCCTCTACGCGACGGTGGCGCGCAACCTCGCGCGCGAGCACGAAGACCGGAAGCGCGAGCGGCTGGTCCGGCTCGGCAAGATGCGCGCGTCGGCTGTCGCGCGTGACCGGTACGAAGGCGAATTCCCGATCCGCCAGTAGGACGCCCGCCATGCATACGCCCGTCACCCCGGAGCTCGCCGCCATGTTCGGAATCGCCGGAATCGGCGTGGCAATCATCGCCGCGTTCATCCGGCCCCGGTCGCGCGTACCGTCCGACTGGGATCCGTATCGATGGAAGTTGCTCGAGAAGCGTCTGCATCTTGCCAGCTCGCCCCTGGGGCTCTGGCGGGAGGCCATTGCAGCCGCCGTGCAGTCCGCGCTGGAACGCGTACGCCGGGCGCGACAAGCGAGAAACAGCGCGCGTCCCCGTTCATTTCCGCAGGGAGTCAAACTGACATGACCACACTGCGTCTCATTACGCCTCGCACCAATATCGCGATCATTGAAGACGACTTACTCACGCGCGACTGCGTGACGTCGCTCCTGGCGCAGGAGCGCGACTTCAAGGTTGTGCTCTCGTCGCCCGTTCTCAACGCGGCTGAGCTCGAAGGAGCCGCGCCCGACGTGATTCTTGTCGATTGGCAGATTTCTGACGACTCCAGGACGCGCCTGGCGTCAGCGCTCGTCGCCGCGTCGCGGTCGGCGAAGCTCGTGGCCACCGGCATCACCAGCAGCCACGAGCATCTAGCCGATCTGCTCCGGGCCGGGGTCGCCGGGTTCGTGTCGGCCAACGCCACGTGCAGCGAGCTCATTTCGACCATTCGACTTGTGGCCGCCGGGACCAACGTCATGCCGCCGTCGCTCCTGGCGACGCTCGCGCGCAACGTGGCAAAGGAGCGC
>DASRAP010000329.1:0-23239 GCA_035638155.1 Gemmatimonadaceae bacterium
TTCGGCGATGAAGGAGAAGCAGGCGCACATCATCCTCGTGCAGCCGTACCAGAACCGGAAAACGGCGGAGACTGTGGCGCGCCAGGTCGGGGCGACGGTCGTTGATGCGCCCCAGCAGCCCGGCGCCGTTCCGAACACCGACACGTACGTCCAGCTGATCGATCATCTCATCGCGAGTGTCGTCGCCGGCCTCCAGGAGAAGAAATGAGCGGAGAATTCGCAGTCGCGTGGCAGGTCATGAAGTGGCCGGCAGTAGCGTGTCTCGTGCTGCCTCCCCTGCTCGTGTACATGGGCCTGCATGTCGTTGAGCGCGAGGTGATTTTCGTCGACCTCGCGCTCGCGCAGGTCGCGGCGCTCGGCACGTGCCTCGCCCTCCTGCTCGGATATCATTTCACCGACAGTGTGACGTTCTGGATGTCGCTCGGCGTGACGTTTCTCGGCGCGGCGCTCTTTAGCTGGACCAGGAGCCGGCAGCGATCAAAGGTGCCGCACGAGGCAATCATCGGCATCACATTCGTGGTCGCGGCGGCGGGAGTGATCCTGCTGCTCAGCCGGGTGGCTGGTGGCAAGGAAGAGCTCGAGCATTTGCTGACGGGCGACATCCTCAACGTGGATTCAGGCGTGGTTTTCAAACGCGTCGGACTCTTTGCCGCGATTGCCGCGTTCTATGCTGCGTTCCATCGCCGCTTCGGCCTCATCTCCGCGGACCCGGAGGCCGCCTTTGCGCAGGGACTCAGCGTGCGGCTGTGGGACTTTCTGTTCTACGCGGCATTCGCGCTCGTGGTCGTGAGTTTCGTGCGCATTGCGGGCGTGCTCCTCACGTTTGCCTACCTCATCGTTCCGGCGGTCTGTGCGGTCACACTCGCCGACCGGTGGGCAACGCGATTGGCAATCGGTTGGGGGGTCGCGGTCGTTGCGAGTCTCATCGGCCTGTACGCATCGTACGCCCTCGATCTTCCCACCGGCGCGGCGATCGTGTGCGTATGCGGCGTCCTTCTCGTGATCGTGGGGATCTTCGGCTCCATGCGGAAGCCCAGGGAGCCTGTGGCCGGCGCGCACGCCTGAGGTCCGGGCGTGATGGCGTTTCGATGGGACGGACTGTAGCGTACATCCGTCCCTGCCGGCCCCTTCCCCAACCCCAAACTCCAAGCTTGCTGCACCCCGCCCTCCGTATCCTGCCTGCCGGCGCGCTGCTTATCGCCGCCGCGTGCACTGCGAAGCCGAAGGACGCTGTCACCACCAAGTCGGCCGACTCGAGCATGGCCGGGCACGACATGGCCGGCATGAACATGGCCGGCATGGAATCGCATCCGATCACGATTCCGAAGGGTGTGATGTACACGAAGGCCGACGTCGAGTTCATGCAGGGCATGATCCCGCACCACGCGCAGGCGATCTTCATGTCGCGGCTGGCGAAGTCGCACGGCGCGAGCGAGTACCTCCAGAAATTCACGCAGAAGATCGACCAGTCGCAGACTGCGGAGATCCGCATCATGCAGGACTGGCTCACTGCGAAGTATCAATTTGCACCCGACACCGCATCCTACCACCACGTTCACATGGCCGGGATGCTGACCGACGAGCAGATCAAACAGCTCGATGCGGCGAGGGGCAAGGAGTTCGAGCGACTCTTTCTGGTCTTCATGATTCAGCACCATGAAGGAGCGTTGCAAATGGTAACGGATCTCTTTGCCGCGCCGGGCGCAGGGCAGGAATCCGATATCGGCATTTTTGCGAACGACGTGCGGTACGTGCAGACGACCGAAATTCAGTTGATGCGCCAGATGCTGGCGAACCTCTAATGGAGCGATGTCTGATGGGAATGAATCGTTGGCTGTACGCCGTGGCTCTGATCGCCGCGCCCGCACTCTACGCGCAATCGTATCCGCCCGCGGGCGATCCTCGAAATGGCCTCAAGCCCGGCCGCTTCGATGCCGGCGTCGCCGCGAAAGGCATGAAGCTGGTGTCATTCACCGCGAAGCCCGCGCTGTTCGATACGGCAGACGGCACCACGTTCATCAACTCCGATATCGCGTTTCGCGACCACTACGTCTACCAGGGGAACTTCGTCGGCTTCTCGATCTGGGATATCGGGAACCCCGCAAAACCGGAGCTCATGACGGCGGTATCCTGCGCGACGTCGCAGGGCGATCCCTCGATCGTCGGTAATCTGCTCTTCATCTCGGCGGAAGGCGGCGGCAATCGCAACGACTGCGCGAAGGGCGGCTGGACCGATCCGAAAGATCACATGACTGGTGTTCGCATCTATGACGTGTCCAATCCGCGGGCGCCGAAGCTGATCAAGAACGTCCAGACATGCAAAGGTTCGCACACCCACACGTTGATTCCGAGCCCGACCGACAAGGGCATCATGTACATCTACATCTCCGGATCGCAGGCCCCGCGATCCGAGAGTGAGCTTTCGTACTGCAAGGCCAACAACGATCCGGCGGACGTCACGAACGTCAATTACCGCCTCGAGATCATCAAGGTCCCGCTGGCGCACCCGGAGCAATCCGAAGTGATCGGCGGCGCACGGATCTTTACGGGCATCGGCGCAAGAGAATCGCGCACGGCGCCTGCGGGAGGTGGTGGTGGCGGCGCGGGTGCAGGCGGCCGCGGCGGGCGCGGTGGCGGCCGCGGCGGCCGCGGTGGCGCCGATTCCAATGCGACACCGGCTCCGCCGGGACCACGGAACTGTCACGACGTCACCGCGTACCCGGCGATGAACCTGCTTGCCGGCGCGTGCGGCAGCCATGGGCTTCTCGTCGACATCTCGAACCCGGAAAAACCGGTCCGCCTCGACGCCCAGTCCGACAGCAATTTCTCGCTGTGGCATACGGCGGTATTCAGCAACGACGGGAAGAAGGTTGTGTTTACTGATGAATGGGGCGGCGGTACCGGCCCGATGTGTCAGGCCACCAGCATGCTCGAGATGGGCGGCAATACGACGCTCACCATCACTGACGGCAAGAAGTACACGAAGCGCGGCTTCTTCAAGATTCCGAGCTCGCAGACGGCCGAGGAGAATTGTGTTTCTCACAACGGCGGATTGGTGCCGGTCCCCGGCCGCGATATCATGGTGCAGGGTTGGTACCAGGGCGGCGTCGACGCAATCGACTTTACCGATCCGGACCATCCATTCGAGATCGCGTATTACGATCGAGGCGCCATCAACGCTCCGCCGCCGCCGATGACTGCTGCGGATTCCGCGAAAATGGTCGCGTGCCAGGATTCGGTTCGCGCTGCGACGAACGCTGCCGCCGGTGGTGGCGGTGGCGGGGGTGGCCGCGGCGGGCGCGGTGGACGGGGAGGTAACCCGTGCAACAATCGTCCCCGAAACGCCATCGGCGGATCGTGGGGCGCGTATTACTGGAACGGGCTCGTGTATTCCTCGGAGCTCGACCGCGGCCTCGACGTCTTCGAGCTGCAGCCGACGGACAAGCTCTCTGCAAACGAGCTCGCAGCGGCGAAGCTTGTTCGCATGGTCGAATACAATCCGCAGAGCCAGCCGAAGATTGTTTGGCCGGCGGCGTTCCCCGTCATTCGTTCGTATCTTGACCAGCTCGTGCGCAATCAAGGACTCGCCCCTGCGCGGACCACGGCGATCGACGCAGCGCTCAAGACGGCCGAGGGTCAAAGCGGCGCGGCACGCGGTGCGTCACTCAACAAGCTTGCGGCGGACGTCGATAAGGACGCCGCCGGCGCGAAGGACAGCGCGCGCGTGAAGATGATGGCGCAGGCCATCCGCGACCTCGCCGCAGCAACGAAATAGCACCAGCGACAAACCAACAGATCGAGAACAAAAGAGGCACGTGCGAAAGCGCGTGCCTCTTTTCTTTTCGTCGCGTGCCGCCCTACGATGGAAACACGTACGTCCGCGTGAAGAACTTGCGCTCGGACACGGCCTTCGCGATGTCGAGCGCACTCACAATGCCCACCAGCATGCCGTCGTCCACGATGAGCACGCGGTGAATCGAGTGGTCGCGCATCATGTCCGCCGCTTCGCGCGCATCGGCCCCGCTCGGCAGTGACCACACTTCGGGTGTCATGACCTCGCGGACGTCGTGCTCTTCGAGCCGGTTCCATTCGGGCGCGTCCGCCGACGCCATGCGCTCGGAGACGTCCGCGCCGGAGTCATACCACATTTCCGAGAAGAACGCGCTCGACCCCTCGAGATCTTCCTGAAACTCGAGCTCGGGTTCGCGCGGTTCGTCTTCCCAGTCGGCACTGGCGTCGGTCTCGGGGGGAGGCGACGGCAGCGGCCGCACCGTCGCCGCAAACCCGAGCAGGTCCGACGTGGAGATCACGCCAACGAGCTCGCGGCCGCTCACGACCGGCGCTCCACTCACGTGCTCCCGCGCGAACAGTTCCATCGCATCGCGCAACGTGGTTTCCGGCGCAACAACGGTGACGTCGCGCGTCATGATATCCCGCACCCGAAGCATGGCGCCCTCCAGCGACCGAGCTACCAGCAATCTCGGCCGCCACATGCAACGGTGGCGTCAGGTCAAAGCCGCGATCGAGTTAAGGCAACCCTTTACAAAACTCGTCGGCTTCTTTTGACACGGATGAACGCGGATTCAAGCGGATTCCATCCGCATCCAGGAACACCAGAACCCGTCCCAAGCTGGAATCGTTACTTGCCTTTGTACAGATCCGGAAGCTGAGACTTGAGCGCGACGAGCTTCGGCTGATCGTTGTACACGATGTACGGCTCGTTCGGATGGTGCTCGAGGTAATTCTGATGATACGCCTCGGCGATCCAGAACTTCGTGAACGGCACCACCTGCGTCACGATCGGCTTCTTGAACGTGTGCGCCTTCGTGAGCGAATCGATGTACGCGTCGGCATCCGATTTCTGCGACGGCGTCACGAAGAAGATCGCGGAACGATACTGCGTTCCGTGATCGGGTCCTTGATAATTGAGCTGCGTAGGGTCGTGCGCGACCGAGAAGAACACCTTGAGCAGCTGCTTGTACGTGACGACCGTCGGATCGAACGTCACACGCACGGACTCTGCGTGACCCGTGAGTCCGCTGCTCACATCTTCGTAGGACGGATCGTCGAACTTTCCGCCGGAATAGCCGGATTCCGCGTTCGTCACGCCCTTCACGTGCTCGAACACAGCCTCAATCCCCCAGAAACATCCGCCCGCAAACACGGCTGTTTCGAGGGCCGGAACGGCCGGTGTGACATCGCGCACACGCTGTGGCGCGGCAAAAAGGAGCGATGCGGCGGCAGCCGCGATGATAGACTTCGAGATGATCAGCATGGTTCCTCCGTGCATTGAACTTACGAAGTAACGCAAGTGGGTGTTGATGGGTAGGACGGGGCGAGGCCCGTCGCCCGTTCGCCCGTTGCCCGTTCGCCCGTTGCCGGTTCGCCCGTTGCCCTTTTGCCCGATGCCCCGCATACCCCGCCCTCTGCTCCTCCTCTCCGCCCTGGTCGCGTGCGGCGGATCGACGGAGCCTGGCACTCAGCCCCATAAGCTCGAGGCCCTTCCCCGGACGCTTACAGCGGCCGAGTCGAAAGTGCTCGGCGCGGCCAACGCGTTTTCGTTCGCCTTGTTCGACCGCCTGAGCGCCGCACAACCCGGCGAAAACGTTTTCGTCTCTCCGCTGAGCGCGTCGTTCGCGCTCGGCATGACGCTGAACGGTGCCGCCGGACAGACATACACCGAGATGCAGTCCGCACTTCAGTTCGCCGGCACCTCGCTCGGCGACATCAACGCGGGCTACCGGTCGATCATCGCGCTCCTCACGTCGCTTGACCCGGCGGTCAAGATGCAGATCGCGAACTCCATCTGGTACCGCAAGGATTTCGCGTTCACGCAGGCGTTCTTCGATACCACAAAGACGTACTTCGCGGCGAAGGTGGCGCCGCTCGACTTCAGCGATATCACCGGCTCGCTCACTGCGATCAACGGGTGGGTGAACGCCAGCACCGGCGGCAAGATCCCCACCATCGTGGACGCGATCAATCCGCAGGACGTGATGTTTCTCATCAACGCCATCTATTTCAACGGCGGCTGGCGCGACAAGTTCGACACGCACGAGACGCGCGACGACACGTTCCAGCCGCCTTCCGGACCGGCGCAGACTGTGAAACTGATGCACAAACTGGATACGCTGTCATACGCCGAGTCGGATGCATGGCAGGCCGTCGACCTGCCGTACGGGAACGCCGCGTTCACCATGACCGTCGTGCTTCCGAAACCCGGTACGAACATCAATGCATTCGCGGCCTCACTGAGCGCGAGCACGTGGCAGTCAATCGCCTCGTCGTTCCAGGCACGCGAGATCGATCTCACACTCCCCAGGCTCAAGCTCGAATACGAGCGCACGCTCAACGACGACCTCAAGGCGCTCGGGATGAACGTGCCGTTCGTGGGTGATGTCGCGGATTTCACCCGCATGTCCCCGGCCGGGAATCATCTGTACATCTCGTTCGTGAAGCAGAAGACGTACGTCGACGTCAACGAAGCCGGCACCGAGGCCGCCGCAGCGACGGCCGTGGGAATCAGTGTCACGTCGGCACCGATCATACCTGAGATGCACGTGAATCGTCCGTACATCTTCATCATTCGCGAACACCTTTCCGGCACGATTCTGTTCATGGGCAAGGTCACCAGGATTCCATCATGACTCGCCGACTCATGCTTGCCGCGATCGTCGCTACCGCACTCGCGTGTTCAGATGATGGGATGTCGGCCCAGCAGTCCCACAACTCCGCGAAGGCCGCATGGCAGAAGGCGGCCATCACCAGCTACACGTTCACCGCGCAGCGGACCTGCGAATGCCTCCCGGCTGCGCGCGGCCCTGTTCGGATCACCGTGACGAACGGTGCCGTGACGGCAGTCGCCCTCGTCGAAACCGGTGCCGCCGTCGAGCCGTCGCTCTGGTTCGATGTCAACGCGCTCTTTTCGCTGATCGAAGACCAGATGTCGTCGAACCCCAAGAAACTCGAGGCTCGTTACGACCCCACGCTTGGCTATCCGACATACGTTGCGTACGGCAACCGCGAAGTCGACGCGGGCGCGATCATCGAAATCAGCGCTCTCAGCAAAAGCCGGTAGACGGCAACCATTCAAAGTAAGTCTGCTGAAAAAAGCCTTCAGCTGCCCGCCGCGTGCCCGTCTTTGCGAGGGTCAGAGCCGGCGACGTAGCCGTGCGGCAGCTTGATGATCGCCTGGCTCCCGCCGAAACGATCTGGCGTCCGGACATCGATCGTGTGTCCCATCGCGCGCAGTTTCGCCATCACCGAATCCGGAAACACCGGCTCGATTTCCACGCGCGGGCCCGCATCATGGCGGAAGCGGCCGTAGTCCATGGCTTCCTGCACGTTCATTCCGAACACGAGATGATTGATCAGGAACTGCACGTGTCCCTGCGCCTGCATCGAGCCGCCCATGAGGCCGAAGCTCATGTACGGCTCGTCGCCGGTTCCATCTGGCGTTGAGCCGGCGCCGGGCTTCGTAATGAATGCCGGAATCAGGGTGTGGAACGGACGCTTCCCTGGCGCGACGGTGTTCGGAAGATTCGGCTTCACGGTGAATCCGGCACCGCGATCGTGCAGGACGAAACCGGTCCCCGGCACGACGATGCCCGACCCGAACTCATCGAAGTTCGAGTTGATGAACGACACCATGTTGCCGTCTTTGTCGGCGACCGTGAGGTAGATCGTCTCACCACCCACGCGCTCGGGCCCCGGTTGCGCGGTCGTCGCGGCCTTCGCGAGATCAATGTGACTGCGCCGCTCCCTGATGAACGCGTCGGAAAGAATCTGTTCCGGCTTGAGCGTGAGATGGTCGGCGTCGCCGTCGTACTGCTCGAGGTCGGCGTACGCGAGCTTCTTGGCCTCGATCAGCAGGTGCAGATACTCCGCCGATCCCTGACCGAGTGCCTTGAGGTCGTACGTTTCGAGGATGCGGAGCATTTCCAGCACCGCGATGCCCTGGTTATTCGGCGGCAGCTCCCAGATCCGATATCCCTTGAACGTTGTCGAAATGGGCGTCACCCACGTCGGCTGGTTGTTCTTGAGATCTTCGAGCGTGACGAACCCGCCGAGCTCCTTGATGCGTGCGACGAGCTTCACGCCAAGCGCGCCTCCATACAACGCCGACGGCCCTTCCGCCGCGACCTGTTTCAGGGTTTTTGCGTAATCCGGATTCTGGAAGAAATCGCCGGCTTTCGGCGGCTCACTGTCGCGCAGAAACGTCGCGCGCGCGCCCGGATCGCGGCGCAGGAGCTGGGTCTGCCCTGCCCAGTCGTGGGCGATGACCGGCGTGACCAGGAAACCCTTCTCTGCATACTGGATTGCCGGCTCGATCGCCTGCGCGAGCTTCATCGTTCCGTATTTGGCGAGCAGCGCCTGCCAGCCCGCCAGCGCGCCGGGCACGGTGACGGTTTCGATGCCGCGCGGAATCGTCGTCGTTCGTCCGCGCTTCACGAGCTCTTCGCGCGTCATCAGCGAGCCGGCGCGGCCGCTCGCATTGAGCGCGACGAGCCGCTTCTCCTTCGCAACCCAGACGAGCGCGAACATGTCGCCGCCGATCCCCGTCATCATGGGTTCGACCACCGAAAGCACCGCCGCCGCCGTTACGGCCGCATCGATCGCGTTGCCGCCGTGATCCATGACGCGCAACGCCGCTGATGTCGCGAGCGGCTGGCTCGTGGCTGCGATGTAGTTCGGAGCATACACCGGCGAGCGCCCCGCCATGCTCGGCGTGCGCGGCGGAACGGGCGCGCGCTGCTGCTGCGCGTCGAGATCGTCGAAGCTCAGGCTCGTCATGAGCGAGATGAGGAGAAGAGAGCGGAAGCGCATGCGGTTAAGCTAGGGAAGGCCCACTCGCTTCGCACCCCACGCCCTGGGCCGCTAGCGCGTTCGCACGAGCGTGACCGAGAGCGTCGACCATGTGTGCATCGCCGGTCCGGTGGAATACGTGCGGCTCTCGGTCACAGCACCCGCGTTCACGCCAAGCGAGCGATACCGAATCGTGAGTCCCCAGTCGGCGCCGTACACGAGCGGCTCGTGGCCGACGCGCGGACCGGAGGAAAACGTGCTGCCGTCGAGAAAGAGGTCACGCGCAACCGCCCGCGCGCTCGCTCCAGCGCTGAACGCGACTTCGACGCGGTCTGACGAAACGGGGAGCCACGGATGCTGCAGATGCCAGCCGCTACGGAGCCGGATGCCGGCTTCGGCATTGGTCGCGATGTTGCCAGCCTCCGCACGAAAGCGCGGCAGCAGATCAAACGCGGTGCCGAGCGCGACGCGGCGGGTCTGCTGGTACCCGAGCACGATCCCGGGTTCGAACGCGATCTGATTGCTCCAGTCCATCGGGCGGTGGGACGCGGGAATCACGTCGTGCGCAATCCGCTGCGTGAATTCTCCCAGCGCTGGCGGGCCGGTCACGCCGATCGTGACCGTGAATTCGTCCGCACGGCGCAGCCGCAGAATTCGCGCTGACTCACCGAGGTACAGCCACGCGGCATTGGGCCGCGAACCGGGCGGCGCGGTCACCGAATCCCACGTGCGCCTGGGAGTGAAGAGGTCCTGCCCCAGCTCGAGCGACCGGGTACGGCACGCGGCGCTGCGCGTGGCGCACGCGTCGAGCTGGCGCGACATGCCGCGCGCCCACCACGGCACGGCGCCACCATCGTAGCGCACGAAAACGCCGCTCGTGTACTCCTCGTCTGGCCGCTTGCCCGGCGTGTGCCAGAAGTTGAACGCGTCGTTGTCGGCGCGAACCGTGAGCGATTGAGGCGCCTGAGCGCCGCTCGCACGCGCGACGATCAGCGCCACGGCAAACGTGAGACGAAACGAGCGGGACAGAATGACTGGAGTGGGGAAAAAGAAACGTAACTACGTGAAGGCGAACTGCGTGAAGGCGAACTACGTGAAGGCGGACTACGTGGGAGCCTTGACGTCGTTGGCCTTCACGCCGTTGGCCTTCACGCCGTTGGCCTTCACGCCGTTGTGCCCGGCCGGAACGGAGCTATGAGCGCTTCTATCGTGTGCGCGGCCGGCTCCGGCGCCCAGAGGCGCTGAAACTCCGCAAACGATTCTGCCTCTACCGCATGCGCCCGTTTAGCGAGCGCTATCAGGCCAACGCGCAGCCGCGCCGATGACCGGTGCCTGGGTTTCTCGCGCACACCGATCGACACGAGCGCGCGTTCCCTCGCGTCCTGCGCAGCGGTTTCGCCCACTTCCTTGACGTATTTTCGCGCGAGCACATGCGCGTCGCGGGCGGCCCCGACCAGATCCTGCAGCTGAATGAGCGGCGCGAGCTGCGCCCGCGCCTCGCCGGGTTCATGGAGCGGCTCGAGCACGTATCGCAGCCGCTTGGACGCGATCCGCGCGCGATGCGCTGGTTCGAGCGCCGACGAATCCGTGACATGTTCGAGCGCCTGCATAAGCCTGGCCGCGAGCTCCTGGAGCACCGGCCACGCGGCCTCGTCCATCGAGCCCGCAGGATGTGGCAAGTGGTCGCGGTGAAGTTCCAGATCCTTTTCCAGCGCGTCGAGGAGCGATGGAAGATCCGCGGCAAGACGGCGGCGCACCGTATGTGTTTCGTCGTCGCGCTCGCGCTCGAGCCGCGCCAGCGCCGTTCGAACACCGCTGCGCTCACGATCGGCGAAGTCCGTCTGCGATGCGACCCACTCCGCGGCGACCTCCGCGTCCCGCGCGTCGCTCGTGGCGCGCGCGAGCGAGCGCAGCGCGCGGCGCGTCTTCTTCCGGAACGTGTCGTCGACCCACGGCTGAAACGCGCGCAGCCACGAACGGAGCCGGCGAAGCCCGACGCGCACGTCGTGCAGTCCCTCGGCGTCACCGTCGAGGAAGTGCCTGTACGCGCGCCGGATGTCGCCACAGCGCGCCAGCGCACAGGCCCGCACGCCGACGTACGCGGGCGACCCACGCAGCGCGGCGCCGGCCCGCGGGTGAGACGCGGGGACTGCCGCAGGCTCCGGAACCGGAGGCACGTTTTCCGCTACCGGTCGCGCCGGGGCGATGTCGGGGACGAGCTCCGGCGCGGTCACGTGATTTTGAGCTGCAGGACGGCGGGATCGGCGCGCGGGTATTTCGGCTTCAGGGATTCCAGCGTATCCGCAATGACGCGCGCGATGAGCAGATTGCGCAGGCCCTTGTCGTCGGCCGGAACGATGTACCACGGCGCGCACGATGTGCTGCACTTCCTGAGCGCGTCCTTGTACGCCTCGGTGTAATCGTCCCAGAGTGCGCGGTCATCCAGATCACCGGCGCGGAATTTCCAGTTCTTCGTGGCGTCGGACAGCCGGTCCCGGAGCCGCGCCTTCTGTTCGTCGCGCGACACGTGCAGGAAGAACTTGAGAATCACCACGCCGTTTTCACTCAGCATTTCCTCGAAATCATTGATCTGGGCGTAGCGCTTTTTCCAGACTTTCTTCGGCACGATGTTCTTCACACGCACCACGAGCACGTCTTCGTAGTGCGAACGGTTGAAAATGCCGATCATGCCGCGCTCCGGAATCCGGGCGTGCACCCGCCAGAGATAATCGTGCGCCAGCTCGAGGGACGTCGGCACCTTGAAGCTCGTGACTTCGCAGCCTTGAGGATCCACCGCCTCGAAGACATGCCGGATGGTGCCATCCTTGCCCGCCGCGTCGCGCCCCTGCAGTACGATGAGCAGAGCCTGGCGCGCCTCGGCGTTGAATACGCGCTGCAGCTCGCCAATGCGTTGCTGCTGCTTGGTGATCTCGGCGTGAAGCTCGACCTTTTCCGGGACGCCCTTCTTGATCCGGGCGTCAGAGTCGCGCAGGTGAATGCGGAGCGATTGCGAAACGGGCTGGAGCTTCATGTACGGAGCATACGAGCGAAAGAGTTACGAGCACAAGAGAGATGGTCTCTTACACCCGTAACTCTTTCGGTCTGTACGCTCGAATTAGCGCCAGTGCCCTTCGACCCAATACCAGCCTCGGCGGTCGTGTCGCCACTGCCCAGGTTGCCAGCGGCGGTAACCCGTTTCCACGCGCATCCAGGCGCCCGGAATCCAGTAGTAATCGTTGCCGCGATAGCCCCAGTGACCAGCGACCCAAACGTACCCGGGGCCCGGGGGCGCCACGCGAATTTCGGCCCTTAGCGAAGGCGGCCGCCGGTCGTGGTATTCGTAGTTACCCGCGGAGACGTACCCACCCGCACAGGCGCCGGAGATGGCCAGCGCAAATCCAAGAACTAGCGATCGGTTTTTCATGAGGTATGCCCTCCTGTACCCATTTTCCTACCCCGGTGCGAGAAGCCGGGTTCGCGCGTCCTGTGTAATAGGATGTTCCCGAATCGACCCCTCCGAGCTGGAGTTACGCCATGACATTCCCCCGCGCGTTGTCGTTCCTCGCCGCCGCCGGCCTGTGCGTGCTTGCCCCGCGTTGCGCGCAGTCGCAACTCACGGTCGGCGTCGGTGGCGGGTTCGGCGCGCACGCACACGACGGCACCGCCAATGCGAATCACGTCGTTGGATTCGCGCAGTTCAAACTTCCCGTCCTTCCCGGCATCCGTGCCGACCTCTACGGCATCGACGCACCAAGCGGTGTCGGCAAGATCTCGGCAGTCGCGAGCATCGTATGGTCGCTGCCGCTGCCGATCGTGCATCCGTACCTGATTGGCGGGTGGGGAAAGTACGGCATCGACAAAAGCGCCACGTCTGAAAGCGGGTGGAACGTCGGCGCCGGCGTCCGAGTGTCACTCGGCGTCGGTGTCTTCGCGGAGTATCGGCGTCACGAGAAGATCGGTCGCGATCTCATGACGTTCGGAATCACTTTCTGACGAGAAAGCTCCGCGCGGCGGCGGTACCGGATTTCATCGCGCCTTCCATCGACGCGTTGTAGCCCCCTCCCGCCGCCGCCTCGCCAGCGAAGAACAGCGTTCCGTCCACGGGTTCTGCCAGCACGGGATACGCGTCGAGCGCGTTGACTCCGCCGTAGGAGTACGCGCCCCCGGCAAATCGGTCCGCGCTCCAGTTGTGCACGTGCGCGGCCACCACGTGCGCATCGACATCGCGGCGGCCAACGCCCAGCGCCGCCGCCAGGCCCGCGGCGGCATGTTCGATCAACTGCGGATCGCTCAAGGCGGCGAGTCGCCTGGCTCGCGGTCCGCCCGCCCACGCGTTCAACGTCGGAACGTTCCCGTCGCCGCGCCAGAACGTCGGAAATTCCCCGGCGCCTCTGAACATGAACAGCACGTTCGAGAATCCATCGATATCGAGCCAGAACGGCGCATCGAAGGCGAGCACCACCTTCATCGCATGCCCCATGCGAAGGAGCCCGAGCGCGTCGCGAACGCGCGGCACATCGGGGTCGATATGCAGCGCCGAGAGCACGGGAAGCGGTACCGTGATGATGGCCGCGCGGGCCGCGAGCGTGCGCGGTCCGTCGTTGCCCTTCACCGTCACCGTTACGCTGCCCGCGCTCCATTCGATGCGCGTCACTTCCGAATCCAGGAGCACAGGCACGGACGGCTCAACGACGCGTGTCAGAAAATCGACCGCGCGCCCGGCCCCCTGCGCGCAACGATAGCTCGACGCGCCCGCCGTCTGCGCGGCCTCTGTCAGTGCGATCCACCGGATGCCGACATCGTCGGGATCGGCGGCATGGAATCCTTCCACGTATTCCAAACCGTCACCAACAGTGCCGCGAGTGAAATCGAGCTCCGAGAGTGCTTCGGTGAGCGTCCGGTCGGCTCCAGGCAGCGCGAGGGCACGCGTCAGTGCGCCATGAGGCTCGGCCATATCTGCTCCGCGCTCCGTGTCACCGCTGCGCGCGCGGACGTAACGCCCGTCCGGCTCGTACACGGTTGCTCCTGACCGCTCGAGTACGTCGCGAACCGGCCCTGGCCCGATCCACTCGGCGCCGAGCTCGAGCGGGGTGCCGGCGTGATCCACCGTAAGCACGCGTCCGCCGAGGCGTGTGCGAGCCTCGACAATGGTAGCCGTCCGGCCGTGCTGCGCGAGCTCGTATGCCGCGGCCAGACCCGACAGCCCGCCCCCGACGATGATGACGTCGCTCATGCTGCACGCATTGACGCGGGCCTCGCACGACGAAAGAGTTCTGAATGCGTCGCCAGCTCGTCGGTGCTCTGTTCGTGCTGCTTTCGTGCACCGGCCCGCGGCGTGCGCTCAACCCAGAGCACGCTCCCAAGGTCGTCTCGCTCTGCGCCGCGGGCGTTTTGTGCCCCGACACCGTGTTCGTCGAATACCTCGGTGTTCACGGTTTCGTGCTGAGGCATGGTGCGACGGCCGTGATGACGGCGCCGCTCTTCACGCACCGCGGACTCCTGCCCACGTATCTGGGATTCACGTTTCGCAGCGATACAACTCTCGTCGACCGCATCCTGCGACAGCTCGGCTCTCCCGTTCACGACGTCAGCACGATGCTCGTGGGCCACTCGCACTACGATCATGCGCTCGACGTTCCATACATTGCACGAAAGTACCTCGATGGGGACGCGCGCGTCGTTGGGACGCCGGCCCTGGGCCACATTCTTGCCGCCGAGCCGCGCATTTCGCCCAAGGTGCTCGCGATTCCCGCCGACGATGTCGGGACGGCGTCGCAGCTCGGAAAATGGGTCTACGCGCACGACGGCCGTTCGCGGGTGATGGCGCTCGCCTCGAGTCATGCTCCGAACTTCCTCTCGATCACGTTCGCAAGCGGCGGCGTCGATACGAACCTGAAGACGCTGCCGCGAAGCGCGCGCGGCTGGAAGCTCGGGGAAGTGTACGCGTACGTGGTCGATTTCATTCGTACTGATTCTACCCCGGAATTTCGCTTCGTCTTTCAGGACGCGGT
Source organism: Gemmatimonadaceae bacterium (assembly GCA_035638155.1). Classification (GTDB taxonomy): domain Bacteria; phylum Gemmatimonadota; class Gemmatimonadetes; order Gemmatimonadales; family Gemmatimonadaceae; genus DASRAP01. Next base: position 14,817 of record DASRAP010000329.1, read on the forward strand.
GTCACGCCCGGAGTACAACCGGCTTCCGCCATTTTCCGACAAGGACGTTCATGCGGTGAACCTCGCGGTCATCTGCGCCGGGAATTTCAACAAGGCCAAGGACTACCCGCAGACGCTTCTGACGGAGATGCATCCTGAGCACGTCATCGTTGGCCACTGGGACGACTTCTTCGACGAGTGGGAAACGTCACCGGATGTCGTGATACTCACGAAGACCAAAGACCTGGCACATCGCCTTGACTCGCTCGCGAGCGGCAAATGGCAAACGCTCTTTCCGGGAGCGCGGGCACGAATAGCGTTCAGGCCCTAGGACGTGGGCGGAATCCGGTCGTCCGGCGGCACAAAGTTCGACAGAAACAGTTTCTCCTGCGCCGTCAGACTGTCCACGCCGCTGTTGCTGATCTTGTCGAGGATGCGGTTGACCTCGTCGCGATTCAGCTCGTGGATTCGGGACGTGTCGACCTTCTGCCAGTTTCCAAGCGTCTTGTCGGCGACCCGTCCCGCGGCGCGTGTCCGGAATTTCTTCATACCGCGATTGGTGCTCACGGTGCGCAGGTAGAGATACGCGCCGATGAATCCGCCGAGGTGCGCAAAATCGGCCACACCTCCCGCGGACCCGCCGATCCCGCCATAGAGCGACATCACCGTATAGATGATCACCAGCCAGCGCGCCTCGACCGGCAGAATGCCCCAGATGAGCAGCTGGTCGCGCGGCCAGAAGTACGCGAACGCCATGAGGATGCCGTAAATGCCCGCCGACGCGCCGATCACGCCGGAGTTCGGGGCAAAGATGAACGACAGGAGCGCGCCCGAAATACCGGCGATGAAATACATGCGCACGAATCTGGCCGACCCAAGACGGACTTCGACGCGGGGGCCGAAGAAGTACAGGCCCAGCATGTTGAACAGGATGTGCTGAATGTTACCGTGCAGGAACATGTAGGTCACGATCGACCACGGATGCGTCAGAATCTCGCTCGGGACAAAAACGAGCGGATCGGTCAGCCGCGACGCCGTCATCTGGACGAAGAACATCCCGATGTTTGCGAATAGAATGCGCTGGACCCAGGGAGTCATCTAACAAGCAGAATGTGAGATGGGAGACGGGAGATGGGAAAAGTAACTGACAGGGGAGATGTCAAATGGAAAAGGGGGCGCGTACTCGGCCCCCTGCGGAAACTCCCTCCCCATTTTTACGCGAGGGAACCCATAACCGTCGCGAACGAATTGCTCGGCACATTTTTGGTGCGAACGGTCGGAAACGAGCCGCGGGCGGGAATGATCGTCGAAACCGAGGCGTATCTGGGGCCGCACGACAAGGCCGCGCATGCTCGCTTCGGCGTCACGACGCGGACGGCCGCGCTCTTCGGCCCGCCCGGACGGTCCTACGTTTATCTCATCTACGGGATTCATGAGTGCATGAACGTCGTGACCGGCGAGGAAGGCGACGGCAGCGCCGTGCTGATCCGGGCGCTCGAACCTGTCATGAATTGCGCCGGCCGCACGAACGGGCCGGGACTTCTGACCCGCGCGCTGGGTATCACGCGTGCGCTGAATCACCATGACCTTCAGAGCGACGATCTGTTCATCGCGCCCCGCGCCCTGCCCACGGCGCCCCGGATTCGGCGCGCGCCGCGTGTGGGGGTCGAGTATGCCGGACACTGGGGCCGGCGATTGCTGCGCTTCTACATCGCGGGCAACCCGCACGTCTCCCGGCGCTGATCCGCCTTGACCCTGTACTGTTGCCCCGGCAACTTCTCCGTCCGCCTTCTACCGGCAGACCCCAATGACCAGCAAGACCGCCGACGCGCCCTCCCCCTCGACTAACGGCGCATCCGCGACCGAGCAGCCGTCCGCCGAGAACCTCGATACGGTCCGCGACATCCTTTTTGGTGGTCACATGCGCGCCGTCGAAGGACGGATTGCCCGCATGGAAGAGCGGCTCGTACGCGAGCAGCAGGAAATGCGCGCGAGCGTCGACAAGTCACTCGGGTCACTCGAAGCGTTTGCGCGCTCGGAGCTCGAAGCGCTTGGCGAGCGCGTGAAAGCCGAGCGCAACCAGCGCGCTGACGAGCTTCGCGCACTGGAAGCGTCGATCAAGGAAGCCATGAAAAACCTCGACAAGCGTCTCAAGGAGCTTGACGAGGCAACGAGCAGCGCCGACGCCGACCTTCGTTCACAGGTTCTCGAGCGGCAACGCGAAGCCGCCGCGAATCTCAAGCAGGCCACCGACACCCTCACGAGCGAGCTGCGTCTCGCCGAGCGCACGCTGCGCGCCGAGAAGGCCGACATCTCGTCACTGCTGTCGATCTTCTCCAACGTCGCCGTGAAGCTCAGCGAGGAAATGCCGAAGCAGACGGAGTCCTGATCTGTCGCCGATGACGGGCGATCCGGATCGTCCGATGGCGCCCGCGAACGGAGACGATTCTCCGACGGACGCGCAGGAGTTTGCGCGCCTGCGCTCGCTCCTGGTGGGGCGCGAGCAAGCCGAGCTCGAGCGTCTGAGAAGGGAAATCCGCGACCGCACGCTCACCGCGGAGAATGTCGGCCGGCACCTCCCTGAAGCGATCGCGCTCCGGGCCGAATCGGATGACCAGCTGGCGCGCGCGCTCATGCCCACACTGGAGGACGCGTTCACCGAATCGGTGCAGCGCAACCCGCAGCAGATCGCGCAGGCCATCTATCCCACGCTTGGCCCGGCGATCCGGAAGGCGATCGCCGAGGCGATCGGTGGAATCGTCGAAGGCATCAATCGCGCGCTCGAAGAGGGCTTGTCCGTGCGCGGCCTCAAGTGGCGGATTGAGGCGTGGCGCAGCGGCGTGCCGTACGCACAGGTCGTGATGAAGCACGCGCTCGTGTACCGCGTCGAGCAGGCGTATCTCATCCACGCAGAGACCGGCCTCCTCCTGTCCCACGTCACCGCACCCGATCTCGCCGCGCCGGACGCCGACGTGATTGCGGGCATGCTCACGGCCATTCGTGACTTCGCTCGCGATTCCTTCGCGGCGGGAACCGACGGCGGGCTGCATGCGTTTCGCGTAGGAGATCTCAGCGTCATCGTCGAAGCGGGGCCGCGCGCGTTGCTCGCCGCCGTTGTTCGCGGGCACCATCCTCCCGCGCTCGCGGAGCGGCTGCAGGAAACACTGGAGCTCGTCCACCTGCAGTTCGCGGGTCCGCTCGCACGTTTCAGCGGCGATGCGGCGCCGTTCGAATCCGCCCGGGCGATTCTCGCCGAGTGTCTCGAGACCGTCGTCGACACATCGGGAAAGACGCATCGCGGACTGGTGCCGCGCCTGGCGTGGGTCGCCGTGTTCGTCGCGCTTGCATTCGTGGGCTACATACTCATCGCGTCACAGATCAAGTGGCGGCGTGCGCTCGCAACGCTCCGCGCGGAGCCGGGACTCGTGGTGCTCGACGCGCACCGTGGGCTGCGAACGTGGCACCTCCAGGGACTGCGCGATCCGCTCGCGCGGCCCGCGTCGGTCGTGCTCGCGGGTCTGGGTTTCGACACGTCGCGCGTGCACGAGACCTGGGCGCCGTACATCTCCGCCGATCCGGGCGTGGTCCTGAGGCGCGCGCTGCGCGTCGTGACGGCGCCGAAGGGCGTGGAGCTCTCCATCGCCGGTGACACACTCATAGCAACGGGCGCGGCTCCGGTGGACTGGATTGATGCGCTTCATGCGCGCGTGGCCGCGATCCCCGGAATCGGCGCCGTGAGCGATACGCGCCTCACCGTGATTCTTCCGCTCGCCGTGCAGCCGGTTGCCGATTCCGTCGCCGCATCGCATGTGTTTTTCGAAACCGGATCTTCCCGCCTCTCGGACGCAGCCCAGGCAATGCTGCGCGGACTCGGCGGATCGCTCCGAACAATTGAAGCGTCGCTCGGCCCCGCATGGCGCGCGGAGCTCGATGTCGTCGGACGCACGGATACCACGGGCTCGGAGCAACTCAACCGGGCACTCAGTGATGATCGCGCGCGGGTGGCGACTGATTTCCTGCTGCACGCCGGCATTCAGACGACGAGGCCTGCGCCGCGCGGCATCGGTACAACCAATCCGCTCCCCGCTCAGACGCTCGAGGAACGCGCGCGTGTCAACCGCAGTGTATCCTTCGCCGTGCGCGTGCGACGGGCCGAACCGGGCGGAGAGCGGAAGCAGTGATCCAGAAGAAGGTCTGCATGGTTGGCGTGTTCGCGACGGGCAAGACGAGCCTCGTCCGCCGCTTTGTGCATTCCAAGTTCTCCGACCAGTACCTGTCCACTGTTGGCGTCAAGATCGACCGCAAACCGGTTCGCGTGAAAGAGCAGGACGTGAACCTGCTGCTCTGGGATCTCGAAGGGCGCGATGGTGCGCAGGACATCCAGACGAGCTATCTCCGAGGCTCATCCGGGGTGCTCTACGTGGTCGACGGCACGCGGCGTGAAACACTCGTCCAGATCGCGGAGATTCACGAGCTCGTGAGCAAATCCATCGGCGACGTCCCGTCCGCGATTGCGCTCAACAAGGCCGATCTCACCAGCGCCTGGATCATCAATGACGGCGACCGCGCCGAGCTCGGGAAGCGGCCGTGGCACGTGTTCGAGACCAGCGCGCTCACCGGCGCGGGCGTCGAGCGCGCGTTCGTGTGGCTCGCGGAGCAGATGGGATCCGTCGCGTCATGACACTCGAGGTTAGCGGCAAGACGCACCTGGGGCGCGTCAGGACGTCGAACGAGGACCGCTATTTCATCGGCGTGCTGCACAAGGCGATGGAAATCGTCGACAGCAACCTCGAAGTCACGGACGCCATCACCAGTTTCTCGCAGCTCGACGCGTACATGCTCATGGTCGCCGATGGCGTCGGCGGCGTTGCTGGCGGGGAGCGTGCGAGCCAGTCGGCGGTGTTTTCACTGACGACGTATCTCGCGCGAACTGCGGCGTGCACCTACGATCCTGACGTCGAGCAGGAAGACGAGTTTCTGCAACGCCTCGAGGAAGCACTGCAGCGCGCGCATGATGTCGTTCGGTCAATCGGAACCGGCTCCCGCGCCCCTGCCACGACCCTGACAATGGCGCTCGTCCTCGGCGCGCGCGCCTACATCGCGCACGTGGGGGACAGCCGCGCCTACATCTACCGCGGCGGCCGGCTGCGCCAGATCACGCGCGACCAGACCATGAGCGCATACCTCCAGGACCTCGGCGTGTCGCACGATCCGCGCGGCGAGAACAAACTCGGCAACATGCTCGCGAGTGCCGTGGGGGGCTCGACGATGGTCCCGACAATCGGCCTCGTCGATGTCGCGCCGGGCGACTCCCTGCTCCTCTGCAGCGACGGGCTGACCAAGCACGTGCCGGATGACCGCATCGCCGAGCGACTGCAGTCCGGGAAGAGTGCGTCCGGCGTCTGTGACGAGCTGGTAAATGCCGCGCTGGCCGCAGGCGGCACAGACAACGTCACCGTGATCGTCGCGAGGGTCAGCCAGTAACCCACTAGCCCTCCAGCCCTCCAGCCCTCCAGCCCTCTAGCCCTCTAGCCCTCCAGCCCTCCCAAGCAACCATTCCGCTCCACTGAATGTCTCAAGGGAAACATTCAGAGCAGGAACGGATGCGGGAACCACTGGCCCTCCTCAAAGGCACGCTCGACGTCCTCGTACTCAAGGCCCTGGCCTGGGCCCCGATGCATGGCTTCGAGATTGCAGCGTGGCTCGAGGAACGCTCGAACGGGTCGCTCGACGTCGACGACAGCGCGCTCTACTATGCGCTCCACCGCATGGAGGAGCGCGGGCTGATCGAGTCCGAATGGCGCCAGACGGACAGCAGCCGCCGCGCGCGCTACTACAAACTGCGGCCCTCCGGACGCCAGCACCTCAAACAGGCCGGCGCAAACCTCGAGCGATACGCGCACGCCCTGACCACGATCCTCGCCTCGCCGTCGCGCTGACACGCTCATGAGCTCGCGCAGACTGTTCAATCTCGGCCTCTCGAGCGCGCGCAACGTGCGCTCCGAGATGCACGAGGAGATTGCCTTTCATATAGAAGAACGCGTGCGCCATCTCGTGGCACGCGGTATGTCGCCCGGCGACGCTCGCGCCGACGCGATTCGCCGGTTCGGTCCCTCTCTTGCCGCCGCCGAGCGAGCCCTCGGCGACTCAGCCGCCCGACGGGCGCGGAGACTCGATGTGCGCAATTATCTGACGGATTTCGCCGACGACGTTCGCTACGCGATTCGCGGCTTGCTGAACGCCCCGGCGTTCACGACGGTCGCAGTGCTCACGCTGGCCGCTGGGATCGGGGCGAATACCGCGATCTACTCGGCGGTCGACGCGTTGCTGCTTCGCGCGCTCCCGTTTCGTGAGCCGGCGCGGCTCATGGACATCGCGCAAACGGAAGGATCCGGTAACGGCACCGCGCCATGGTCGTATCCGCGCTACACGTTCTTTCGCAACGCACAGCACAGCTTCACGTCCCTCGCGGCCTACACGTCCTCCATGACGACGCTCACGGGCGAGAATCCCGAGCGCGTGCCGTTCGAGGAAGTCACGAGCGATTACCTGGGGACTCTCGGTGTCGCGGTCGCTCGCGGACATGACTTCTCGCACGACGCCACGGCGTCGCCCGGATCGGCGAGATATGCCCTGATCAGCCATGCACTCTGGGCACGGCGATTCAACTCCGATCCCGAGATCGTCGGCAAGACGCTCGACGTCAACAACAACCCATGGGAGATCATCGGCGTGTTGCCTTCGGGCTTCCGGGGCTTGTCCGGCAACGCCGACGTCATCACGAACCTCACGGCGCGTGCCGCGGACGATCTCAGCCAGGAATGGTCGCTCGAGTACTCGGTCATTGGGCGCCTGCGCGACGGCACCACTGCGCCGCAGGCGGAGAACGAAACACGAGCGATCGGCGATCGCCTCAACGAAGCGTTTCCGCCGCAGAAAGGAACGCTGTCCACCAAGAAAGCCCAGGATCGCTGGGGCGCGCACGCGAGCTCGCTCAACGCGATCCGCGTCGCGCCGCGGCTCAGGAGCTCGCTGCTCATTCTCTTCGGCGCGGTGGGACTCGTGTTGCTCATCGCGTGCGCGAACCTCGCGAACCTGCTCATCGCGCGATCGCTGAGCCGCCGGCAGGAAATTGCCATGCGCACGGCACTCGGTGCCGGCCGCGGGCGGATAGTGCGGCTGCTGGTGGCGGAGAGTCTGGTCCTCGCAGCGACAGGCGGTGTCGCCAGTCTTGCTGTCGCGTTCTTCGGAACGCGCGCGCTGAGCGCCATCAATGCGCAGGACACCCTGCAGGTACAGGGTCTTTCAGGCGGCATCGGTGTCGTCGGGTTCTCCAACATTCATCTCGACGGGCGTGCGCTGCTCTTCACCTTTGGCGTGGCGCTCGCGGTGGGCGTGCTCTTCGGTCTGGCGCCCGCGCTCAAGGCCACGCGGACCGACCTCACCCGCGACCTCAAGGCCGGCGCAGCAGGTTCAGGCGTGGGCCGGAGCGCCGGTGCCTGGCGCCGAGCGCTTGTCGTCGCGGAGGTTGCGCTGGCACTCGTGTTGCTCGCGGGATCAGGCCTTCTCATTCGGAGCCTCGGCAATCTTCTCCGCGTTGATCCCGGTTTCGACGGCACGAACGTGCTCACGCTCCGCCTCTCCGTTCCTCCCGGAACGGTTGCGCCTGACTCGATGCCCGGGTTCTACGACGCGCTTCGGGCCGAGGTTGCGGCGCTTCCGGGCGTGAAGGACGTCGCGCTCGCCGACTGCGCACCGCTCAGCAGCGCCTGCAACGGCACGATCATGACATTTGCCGACCGCCCGCCAACCGCAAACGGGAACGCAATGGTGGGCGTGCACTGGGTGTCGCCGAACTGGTTTGCCACGATGCGCGTCCCGCTCAAGCGGGGACGCATGTTCAACTCGTCCGACCGCATCGGCACACCCAAGGTGGTGCTGATCAACGAAGCGGCGGCGAAGAAATACTTCCCGAACGATGATCCGGTCGGCAAGCGAGTCGCCGTGTACCAGGGAGGATTCAATACCGGCGCGGAAATCATCGGCATCGTGAGCGATGTGAAGTACGCGACGATAGACTCGTCCGCCCGTCCTGACGCGTACATCTCGTACGGTCAGGCACGCGTTCCGCGCATGATCGTCTTCGCGCGCACGGAGGGCGACCCGCGCGCACTTGCAACGGCAGTGCGGGCACGGCTGCACGAGTTCGCGCCGCGGGATCCCGTGTATGACGTCCGGTCCATGAGCAGCCGCACCGGCGCGGCGACCGCACAGGCGCGCTTCAGTGCGACCCTGGTATCGTTGTTCGCGTTCGTTGCCGTGTCGCTCGCGGCGCTCGGCATTTATGGTGTGATTGCATTCGGAGTCGCCCAGCGTACGCGCGAGCTCGGAATCCGCATGGCGCTCGGCGCCGATCAGTCGACGCTCCTCGGCCTCGTGCTGCG
>DASRAP010000330.1:0-7429 GCA_035638155.1 Gemmatimonadaceae bacterium
TCATCGTGGGCGCGTTGTCGGTGCTCGTCGGTGAACGCGCGACGTCCGATCTCATCCGCACCGGCGCCGAGAAGGCACTCGTCGAAGGCGTGTTCGACGTCGCGGAACGCCGCGATCTCCGCGATGCCTTCGACGCGCACGGCATCGATGTCGACGAGGGCACGGTGGTGCTGAAACGGGAAATCGGGGCATCGCGCACACGCGCCTGGGCCAACGGGACGCCCGTGACCACGGCCGTGCTTGCCGAGCTCGGGCGCGCGCTCGTGAACATCCACGGGCAGCACGAAGCGCAGCAGCTTCTCGACCCATCGGTGCAGCGCCGGATGCTCGACGCGTTCGGCCTCGCCGAGGACCTCGCGCGAAACGTGCGCGACGCGGCCGAGCGCTATGCGCAGCTCGTGCGTGAGCGCGATGCGCGGGCCGCGAGCCGCGCCGATGCGAAGAAGCGCGAGGACTGGCTCCGCCACGTCGCGCGCGAGCTTGGCGACGCCAGGCTCAAACCGGGCGAAGATGCCGCGCTCGCCGACGAGCTGCGCGTGCTCAGTCACGGCAAGGACTTGCGTGAAACGTCCGCTGAGGCCGCCGCGCGTCTCGACGGCGACGACGACGCGATTCTCGGCCGCCTCGCCGACGTGCACCGCGCGCTCACGTCGTTGCAGCGGATCGATCCGTCGGTCGCGAAGCTGCAGGAGGCGTATGATACGTCGTATTACCAGCTGCAGGAGCTCGCGCGTGAGCTCGGAGCGTACTCCGAGCGCGTCGATGCCGATCCCGCGAGGCTCGCCGCGGTCGAGCGGCGGCGCGATCTCGTGGTCCGGCTTATCCGGAAATACGGCGGGTCGGAAGACGCAGCGCTGGCGCAGCTCGCGGACGTGAAGCGGGAGCTCGCCCTTCTCGACGATGTAGCCGACGAGAACGGCGCAGCAACGGACGCGATGGTCGACTCCGCGCGCGGGCAACTGGCGAGCCTCGCGCGGGAGCTCACGACCGCGCGTTCGAACGCCGGACGCAAACTTGCGGATGCGGTGCAGACGATTCTGCCGCATCTGGGCCTCTCGGGCGGCCAGTTCGGCATTGAGTTGCGTCCGCTTCCCGCGATCGGCGCCGACGGTGCTGAGGATGTCGAGTTCATGGTGGCACTCAACGTCGGACACCCGGTACGTCCGCTCGCGCGAATCGCGTCGGGCGGCGAGCTCTCGCGTGTGATGCTCGCGATCAAGACGATCCTGGCGCGACTCGATCGTGTGCCCACACTGGTCTTTGACGAGGTGGACGCCGGGATCGGAGGTGCGATCGGGACGCAGGTTGGCGACGCCATGCGTCGCGTTGCCGATCACCACCAGGTCTTTGCGATCACGCATCTCCCGCAGATCGCGGTGCGCGCGCAGCATCACATCGTGGTGGCGAAGAACGCCGCGGGGGGCGTGACGACGGCCGGGACGACCGTGGTCGATGGCGAGGCGCGTATTCAGGAGCTTGCGCGAATGCTCGGCGGTGACCCGGATTCGGCGGTGAGCCGCGAGCATGCACGCGAGCTCATCGCCGCCGTCAGTGCGGCTAACGCCCCCAGAGCTTCGCGAACGCGCGAAAAGAAATCCGGTCGCCGCTGAGTTTGGCGACGCCGCCGCTGCCGGCGATCACCATCGAATGTGTCCATTCGATCTCGATCGGCCAACCGGTGTGGCCCGCATGCCATGCGTTGATCGACGACCACACGAGGCCGAATCCGACTTCGTGCGCCGTCATCGATTCCCCCGTGAAAGTCATGGGAGCCGCTCCGGCGAATGGCGGAAGCTCTTCGATGGTCGTCGCTGCCTGATGAGTGAAGCGATACCTGAGACCGGCGCCGAACCGGTCGTTCAGCGCCCACCGTGGCGTGACATCGAACCCGATGCGATCTCCGAGCGTCGTTCGTGAGAAACGACGGCGCGTGAGCGGGACAAACGGGGAACCGCTCGCGTCCGGAATTCGCGCAATCCCGTCGCGAGGCATTTGCTTCGTGTAACGGCCAGTAACCGACGCCCACGCGTGTCCCCGGCCGATGATGTCGGTTGACGACACGAATTCGAGGTCGTCCTGTCCGTCTCCCGTCGGCACGCGAAGCAGATCATCGGGATCGGGCGGCGTGCCCGTCCCGAGACGGTAGGTGAAGCCCACCGTCTCGCGAAACGCGAGCGCCGACACATCACGCCGTACCCACGAGTCCGGTGTGTGAGTGCCATCGAACAGCAGCAATGAAACTCCCACGTCGATGTCGCCGAAGCCCTGCAGGTAACGGCGGTTGAGCGGTCCGAACACATAGCCGTAGGTACTGTCGCGCAGCAGCGTCGTGAGCTCGGTGAGCGTGGGCGGCGCGAGCGCGCCAAGAGGCGCCGCGCCGTCCGCCAGCGTCGTGGGTGTACCGTAGCGTGCGAATCCCGACGACAATGCGGCGATGCGCGCCATGATTGCGTTCTGTGCGGCGCTGCTTGCGAGCGGTACTAGTATCGGCGCCTTCGTGTCCGTCGCGCCACCGTACACGGCGAGCACGCCGCTCCCCGTCGCCCTTGCTGCGGCAATCAACGCCAGTACATCGCTACTCTCGGCGTTGATGAGCGTGCACCGCGTGTCGCTCGCGGCAGAGAGCGCACAGGCGGCAGCGAGTGCTTCCAGGCTGGTCGCGGCGTCGGTCAGTGACGTCGCGATCGCACCATTCGCGGCAAATGTCGTTGTGGCAAACACTGCGGGGTTGAGGCCCAGTGTCGCGTCCGTGCCGTCCACCTTGAGTTGGATCTCGTTCTGTCCCGTGTTGTACGGAATCAGCGCGCGAAGCATGATGCGCCGCGTGATCCCGAAAGAGACCTCGAGCGGCACGGTCGCAGCAGTGAGCCTCACGTCGGCCGTCGAGACGCCGAGCCGGGATTGAAAACCCGTCGTGCCTGAGAGCGCGTTGATCGCGGCGTCGAACGCTGAAAGCGTCGGCAAGCCGTCGGTGTTCAGCGTTCTGGCGAACGGAGCGCCGAGCGACTCGGCACCCGACGTTCCGAACCGCTCGCGAGCGGAGAGCAGGTTGGGTGAGAGTCCGATTCGGAGCGCGCCCGACGGAATGAGCCAGGCGTCGTCCCATGGCCCAACGGCGCGCTGTGCGCGCGCCGGTGCTGCCGTCAGCACCGTCACGATCAGAAGGCAGCCAAGCAACCGGCCGAACAAAGACGGGCGAACGAGCATAAGAGCGTTGGAATAATAGCGCGCGTTCACCATTGTCTCAGGCGTACGCTCAGGGAGAGCTTTAGCGCGTGACGATTCCACAGCTGGCCGGCGTTCCGTGGCAGGTGACCGGGAATCACTGGATCGCGCTCCCCTGCGTGCATCCAGTCGATGGGTCCGTGCATGCCGTCGGTGTACTCCACCGCGGCGCGCGGAGTGCCGTCGAGTTCGCCGGCGGGGCCGGTTTTCTGGACGGAACGGCGCCCCCCCTGCTCAAGCCCGTCCTCTCGGTCAATGGCGAGCCGCGCGCGCTCGCCGGGGACGCTGTGGCGTGGGAGCGAGCGCTCAACTGGCTTCCGGCATTTACCGCGAAGGTGGATCGTCTTGTCGTGCGCGGCACCGTGTTCGCGCCGTACGGACGCGATGCCGACATCGCCGGTTTCGCATACGCGATCGCAGTCGAGAACCGTGGCAATTCGAGCGTCGACCTTTCGCTCTCGCTCGAAGGCACCCTCGGCCACAGACAGTTGCGCGTCCGCACGCCGGCCACGTTCGACGACGCGCACCGCGTCTCCGAAATCGAGCCGGGCCTCGTGGTGCTCGAGGGGAGCGCGCTGCCCGGGCTCGTCTCGCTCGCGATCGCGAGCGACGCGCCGGCATCCGTGACCGTGAACGACGGGCCGGCGCCCACGTTCACGCTTGCACGAACGCTGACCGTGGCGGCGGGAGAGCGCGCCGAGCTTGCGTTCTATATCGCTGCCGGACCTGAACGGGACGGCGCGCGGGCGACGGTCAACGTGATGCGCCGCCGTGGGTGGCACGACCTGCTTGCGGTAACACGCGCGGCGCTCCAGACCCTCGAACAGAGCACCGGACGGGAGTCGATCGACGCCCTCATCAACCGCAACCTGCTCTTCGCCTATTTCTTCGGCGTGGGGCGTGCGCTCGACGACGCCCACTACTATCTCGTCCGGAGCCGCGCGCCGTGGTCCCCCCTTGGTGTCACGGTGCGCGACTGGGAGGCGCTCTGCTGGACGCTGCCGGCGGTCCAACTCGCCGACACCGGTCTCGCGCGCGAGCTCCTCCTCCGCATGTGCGAAGTGCACGGATACGCTCCCGGGCGCGGTGTGCATTATCTCGACGGGACGCTCTTCGAACCCGGGTTCACGCTCGAGGGCGCGGCGGCGTATGCCGTCGCCGTCGACCGGTACATTCGTGACACCGACGACGATCGCGTCGTGGAGGAGCCGGCGATCGCCGACGCCTTGTACGCGGCGTCGGACGACATTGCCGATCGTCGCGACTCCTTGCACCCCCTCTACACGACCGAGGTCACGCCGAGCGGGCGTCCTGCTGCGCTGCCGTTCACGCTGCATGCGAACGCCATGGTTGCGTCGGCGCTCGAAGTCCTGCGGCGTACGCTGGATGAAGAGACCGCGAAGAACGTCGAGGATCCCGCGGCGGTGCGCGCGGCCATCCGCCGCCACTTCGTGACACCGGCAGGCGCGCAGGGGAGCTTTGCGCACGCGGTCGACCTCAAGGGGCAGGCCGTGCTCGACGACGAACCCGAGTCGTCGGCGCTGTGGCTGCCGCTGTGGGAGGCGATTGATCGCACCGATTCCGCGTACCGGCGCACCGCGAAGCGCATCGGCGCACCGCGGACGCACCTCGTGCAGGAAATCGCGCGGCTCTTCGGCCCGGACGGCGCGGCGGCGCTCGACTGGTTACGACGCGCGCCGCTCGACCTTGGCTTTGCGGCGTCGCACGTGCGGGAAGACGGTCGTGCAGCTGATGGGGGCGGGGATGCGGCGCTCAGCGGGCTTCTCGCGTACACGGCCTGGTACGCCGTGCACGTGGTCGGGATATAGACTCGCACCGCGCGTGTCGCCATTTTAGCTGCAGAGAGGCTGCACGCGGGAATAGCTCAGTTGGTAGAGCACAACCTTGCCAAGGTTGGGGTCGCGGGTTCGAGTCCCGTTTCCCGCTCTTCATCACCGTCAGCCGCGTCATGCGGGGGTGGCGAAATTGGTAGACGCATGGGACTTAAAATCATACCAGTATCTACAAATCATCAACCTAAACCCAAGAAATACAACAACTTATTGACGACGCCGTACTTCTCTGATACCTTACACAAGTCTTACACAATTTCGAGGCTTTTGAGGTTTTCGGAGGTACCGCAGGATGGCAGCAGAACAACACGCGATTCTTGGTGGCAAGGTCCACGTCTACAAGCGTGACGGGAGCAGCAGCACTTGGCAGTGCTCCACGTATCTCGCAGGAAGAAACCACCGCAAGAGCACGAAGCAGGACAGCCTCTCCCTCGCAAAAGAGATCGCCGAGGATTGGTACCTCCAGCTACGCGGCAAGCTTCGCAGCGGCGAGATCAAAGACGAAAAGACGTTCCCCGACGCCGCCGCGCAATTCCTCAAAGAGTATGAGGTCATCACACAGGGACAGCGGAGTCCCGTGTACATCGATGGCATCAAGAGACGCCTGAAGGTCCACCTCATTCCGTTCTTCGAAAAGACGGGGTTGTCGGAGATCACCCCCGGTCTCGTGCAGGAGTATCGTATTCACCGCCTCCAAGGCGCGAAGGCGAAATACGGGAAGCCGCCTGCACGGAACACGATGCACCAGGAAATCGTGACTCTCCGCCAGACTTTGAAGACAGCCGTCCGGCATAGATGGCTGGACCATATCCCGGATTTATCGGAGCCCTATGGCGCATCCGGCAAGATCTCGCACCGCGCCTGGTTCTCTCCGGAGGAATACAAGAAGCTCTATGAGGCGACGAGGGCGCGCGCCCAAAAGCCGAAGAGTCCACGCTACAAATGGGAATCCGAGCAGCTACACGACTTCGTCCTATTCATGGCGAACACCGGCCTTCGCCCGGACGAGGCGAAGCGCCTTCAGTACCGAGACGTGACCATCGTCGAGGATGACGCGAGCGGCCAGACCATTCTGGAAATCGAAGTTCGCGGCAAGCGCGGGGTTGGCTACTGCAAGAGCACCAGCGGCGCCGTGCGCCCCTTCGAGCGCCTCCGAGACCGAAACGGCGTGCGACCGGCCGACGAACCCACCTCGGGCGCGAAGCGAGGCCGAATGGGAGCGAAGGCAAAGCTCGTACCCAACCCCACAGATCTCGTTTTCCCGAAGTCGCACCGCGACCTCTTCAAAATCATCCTGAACGAAGAAGAGCTACGGTTCGACCGCGAGGGTCGCCCTCGCACAGCCTACAGCCTTCGGCACACCTACATCTGCCTCCGGCTGATGGAGGGGGCCGATATCTACCAGATCGCGAAGAACTGCCGCACCAGCGTCGAGATGATCGAGAAGTACTACGCGGCGCACATCAAGACGAACCTTGATGCCGCGGCGATCAACGTCATGCGACCAAAGGCCAAGAAGAAGAAGCCCCACGAGAGCACTAAGGACCGCCTGGACGGCGACTGACTCGAGTCGCGAACCGAAGATTCCACTTGGCGGCCATTCGATAGCCGTCTAGTGTTAAACGCGATGAGCGGTAGCGCGGGCGTGGCGAAACCGGTAGACGCATCGGACTTAAGGCAACTTGAGTGCTCGCCGGGAAACCGGCGAAGTAGAACTGCCCAAATTCGGGGAACCCTGTTACATGGCAATCCCGAGCCAAGCCCGGACGGCGTTAGCTTCCCGGGAAGGTGTAGAGACTAGACGGGCAGCACCTTCCCCCCGGATTCTCGGGGAATGGTGAAGGGATAGTCCAGACCGCGAACCGACCAGAAGACGCGCGATCGACTGGCCGGGCGGCGAAAGCCGAAGCGGTACGAAAATCCGTTGGGCCGCAAGGCCTGTGGGGGTTCGAGTCCCCCCGCCCGCACCACCGTTCCCCTGTCGCTTTCGCGCCGGGATTTGAAGCGGGGCAGTTGCCCCCGCCCCGGCGCTTCAAGGATGGCACCATCCTCCAGCCCATAGGGTCTCTTGGCGGCACACGGCCGCCGTCGCAAACTCGCTTTCATCACCGCCCGGCGTTCAGATTTGTTCTCGGCGCCATGCACGTTCGGGACCTTTACACAGCTTGGAAGGCGCGGTACAAACGCTTGGCGTCGAGCTACGCTTTCCCAGGGAAAGCGCCGAACCGGTGCCAACTGGCGACCCGGCACGCCAGCAAACAGAGGAGCCAAGAACGATGGCCCGTACCGAAATGAAACAGGCCGGGCGAGGTTCCCCGCTAGTCGGAGTAGTGGAAGGAACGGTGGGCCGG
>DASRAP010000331.1:0-4122 GCA_035638155.1 Gemmatimonadaceae bacterium
ATCACGGAGCTCGAGCTGTAGCCTGGATTCGGGAATCGCGAACGCCACGTGGTGGACGGTGCCCACGCCATTTCGCGCACGGACGCCGTCCGGTGACGTGAGGATGTCCACCGTCTTTCCCGGCCCGCTGCCGCCAACGGAAACACGCCGCCGCCCCTCCATCTCGTCCGAGAGCTCCACGCCAAACCATTCGCGCATGAAGGCGAGCGTCGGTTTCGGATCGGCGACATTGAGAGTGACACTGTGAATGCCGCGCACGGCGCTCTGCTCGTCGGTCTGCCCGACCCACGGTTTGCGCGCGTCATCCTTGCTGCCCACGAGCTCGATCGCGAGTCCGGACGGATCCGTGACGACGATCGATTCTTCTCCGAAGCGTGGCGGCGCGTCGGTCACCGTAAAGCCACGTTCGCGCAGCCGCTTCTTCCACGCCTGGAGCGAACCGGCGGGAACGGAGAACGACGTGACCGTCACCTGCCCCGCGCCCTTGCTCCCCGGCGGGATGCCGAGCACGTGATACGGAAATGTCGTCCACAGCGTACCGGGTGTGCCGCGCTCGTCGCCGTAATAGAAATGGTAGACGCCGCGGTTGTCGAAGTTCACGGTTTTCTTCACGAGGCGCATGCCAAGCGCGTCCGCCGCGAAGTCGAGATCGGCTTGCGCGTCATCCACCGTTGCCGTGACGTGGTGCAAGCCAAGAATCGGAAAACTCATGAGCGTGAGTGTTGACGTGAGTGGTGCGGACCGGCGAGACTAGCCGGTCCGGCGGAGAGGAGCAAGGGGCACACGTGGCGCAGCCGATCGACCGTTTCTACGCGAGCGTCGCACGAAACCCGGACGCGGTGGCCGTACGGGACAGAGAGCGCGCCATGTCGTACACCGAGCTCGCTTCGCACGTCGATGCGCTCGCCGCTGCTTTGCAGTCACTCGATCCAGCCGCGGGTAGCCGCGTCGGCATTCGCGCCTGGAATACCGTCGAGCACCTGATCGCGCTCCTCGCGACCTATGCGGCCGGGAAAGTCTGGGTGCCGCTCAATCCGCGGAACGGTCCGGCGGATCTCGACGCGATGATGACCGCAACGTCGCCCTCGATCATTCTGACGGACGAGGCTGTCAGCGAGCTTCTTTCGCGGTTCGCCGGACAGCGCCCGAGACGCCACACCCGAGGCGATGAGGACGCGCAGATCATCAAGTTCAGCGGCGGCAGCACCGGCACGCCGAAGCCCGTCGTTCAGTCCCTTCGCTGCATCAACGCGCAGGCAGACGGTCTCCGCGATTTCTTCGAGTTCGACGCGACCGATGTAAATCTCGTCGCCGCGCCCCTCACGCACGGCGCGTCGTGCTTTGTGTTGCCGATTCTCGAAGTCGGCGGTTGCCACGTCCTCCTGTCCGACGCGAAGCGTGACGCGATGCGTGCGGCAATACAGGCGCACGGCGTCACGACGATCTACGCGCCACCCACGCTGCTGTACGCCCTCATCGACGGCGCGGAGTCGCTGATCCCCGGCATGCAATCACTCCGCCACGTGATCTACTCGGCTGCGCCGATGGCGCCCGCGCGCATCCGCGCGTGCCAGCGGGCACTCGGTGCTGTGATCGAAACCGCGTACGGCCAG
This sequence comes from Gemmatimonadaceae bacterium, assembly GCA_035638155.1. GTDB lineage: Bacteria > Gemmatimonadota > Gemmatimonadetes > Gemmatimonadales > Gemmatimonadaceae > DASRAP01. The sequence goes on from DASRAP010000331.1 coordinate 1,614, forward strand.
GTCGAAGCGCCACAAATCATAACTGCCATGCGCGCGAGCGAGCTCACGCTCGACGAGAACCTCGAGTCTGTCGGCCACGCGTCCAGCGTCGCCGCGATCGGTGTCATGAACGACGCGGGAGAGCTCCTCGGTCCGGGAAACATTGGCGAAATTGTCGTCCGCGGCCCGCTGCTCATGAGCGGCTATCTCGATCGCCCGGACATGACGGCTGCAGCGATCATCGACGGCTGGCTGCACACGGGCGATGTCGGAGCAATTGACGAGCGCGGCTATCTCTTCATCCGCGCGCGCATGCGCGAAGTCATCAACACGGGTGGATTCAAGGTGTTTCCGGGCGACGTCGAAGCGTCGCTGCTCCGTCATCCCGACGTCGCCGAGTGCGCGGTGTTCGGCGTGCCCGATCCAAAGTGGGGCGAGGCCGTGCATGCTGCCGTCGTCACGCACTCGGCCGTGAGCGCGGAAGAGCTGATCTCGTTCGTGAAATCCGAGCTTGGCTCGGTGAAAGCTCCGAAGGTTGTTCACTTCGTTGATCACCTCGAACGCAACGCGGCCGGGAAGGTCAGTCGCGGCGCCGTGCGAGCGGCCGTGCTCAACTCGTCGTGATATCGGCAAGGCCGAAGCCGGCAATCAGCTGTTTCTGCAGCTGCGCCGAGAGATCGTTCAGCGCGTTGATTCCGTCCACGCCGGTACTGCTGCTCACACGTTGCCGCGCTTTGCGCTCACCGAACGGCGTTCTGATCGTGGCAAGCACCGCGTCCGCGATCTCCTGAGGATCGCCCTTTGATGCCGTCAGGACCTTGAAGACCCGGTCGCCCAGCTTCGCCACGTCACCGTATTCGGCTTCACGCGCGGCGTCCGCGGGTTTTTCGAGATTGCCGAACACCGCCGTCGGATACGCGCCGGGCTCGATCACCACCGAGTCGACCCCAAACGTCGCCAGCTCATACCGGTACGTCTCGGAAATCGCCTCGAGCGCCCACTTGCTCGCGCAGTAGAGGCCCATCGCCGGCACCACGACGCGGCCAGCCCCGCTCGTGATGTGAATGAGGAGGCCGCTTCGCTGCCTGCGCATGTGCGGCAGCACCGCGCGGTTCACGCGCATGGCGCCGAGCACATTTGTATCGAAGATGCGCTGCACCTGATCGATGGGCGACGCTTCCGTCATGCCCATCACGCCGTATCCCGCGTTGTTCACGACGACGTCAACGCGTCCGGCCTGATCGATGACCATCTCCACGCATCGCTCGACCCCGCCGTCGCTCGTGACATCGAGCTCGAGCACCGAGAGCGGAATCTTCTCCCGCTCAGCGAGCGCGTGAATCTCCGCTGCACGCGGAGCGTTTCGGCCCTGCGCGTCGCGCATCGTCGCGAATGTGCGGTAACCGTGACGCGCAAGCGTCTCAGCGATCAGGCGACCGAACCCGGTGCTTGCACCCGTGACGAGAACGACGGAAGGCGTGGGCATCGGGGGAAGATACGTCGACGGGTCGACGGGTCGACGGGGTGACGGGTCGACGGGCTTACTCGGCCCGCAACGCTGCCACCGGGTCCATGCGCGTTGCGCGCCATGCAGGAATCGCCGCCGCGAGCAGCGCGACCGCACCCAGCACGACACACCCCGCCGCGATGGCCATGGGATCCGATGGGCTCACACCGAACAACATCTTCGCGATGACCTTCCCGGAGAGCAGCGCAGCGACCACGCCCAAAGCAATGCCCGCGCCGGTGATTGCGAGAACCTGGCGCACGATCAGCAGCAGCACCGTCCGCGCACTCGCGCCGAGCGCCACGCGAACGCCGATCTCGTGCGTGCGCAACGAGACAGCGTACGCAATCACACCATAGATCCCGATCGCCGCGAGGGCGAGCGCGATGAGCGCAAAGGTGCCGAGCATCAGCATCGAGAACTTCGGCTCGGACACTTCGGACGCCAGGTGCTCCTCCACTTTCTGGGGCTGCGCGAGCGGAATGTCCTTGTCGAGCGACGCAAGCGCCGTGCGAAGCGCCGGGATGACGGCGCCGCTCCCCGCTGTCGTGCGCGCCACGATCCACATGTTGGCGGCTTCGGACTGCGCGAGCGGAAAGTAGATCGTGCCCTTGGACGTGACGCGAAGTCCGTCGTTCCTGACCTCGTTCACGACGCCGATGATCGTCGCCGGCGTCCCGGGGGTGTTCGCGCGCCCGCGCTTCACGAGCTCTCCGAGGGGATTCTTTGCGCCGAAAAACTTTCGTGCGACGTTCTCACTGATGATTGCCACGGGCACCCCCCCGGCGACGTCGGCGTCAGTGAATGCGCGGCCGGAGATCACGCGCATCTTCACCGTCTCGAACCACGCAGGCGACGCGACCATCGCGTTGAGCAGCGGCTCCTTTCCCGGTTGCACCGGAGGAAGGCTCATGAAGGTGACGCCGGTTTGCCAGCTGGTCCCGGGCTGCAGGTCACCGCCAAGCGCGACCTCCGTCACGCCCGGAATCGTTCGCGCTTTTTCAAGGAGCGCTTCGAAGAACT
>DASRAP010000332.1:0-5881 GCA_035638155.1 Gemmatimonadaceae bacterium
CTGCGAAGCGCGGCGCGGCGGCAGCGGTACGACCTGAAACCACGTGCCGTTATCGCCGGCGGGCTTGAGTCCAACGCGCTTGAATTCCGCCGCGATGTAATCGGTCACGACCGAGTCCTCGATCGAGCCCGATCTTCGCCCCTTCATGGAGTCGTCAGCGATCCTGAACAGCCGTTCGCGGAGGTCGGCGGCCGTGATGGCGGCCGTGGTCTGTACACGCTGTGCCGGCAGAACCTGAGCGAGCACGAGGAAAGCGAGCGGAACGATTCGGCGAATCATGCCTCGACGTTAGCCACGTCGCCGGAGGCTGAACAGAGGCGGGGATGAGACGAGACGGGCGGATGGGCGGGTGCACCCCGGGGCCAGCCAACCGTTTCAGGGCATAGATTGTCTACCCCTTCGCCGGGCATCACACGAGATCACATCCGTCCACCGGTCTTCACGTGCGCGCTTTCCTGAATCGCCTTCGCGACCGCCTCAACCGCCGAGCTCTCTCGGAGGACCTGCGGCGCGAAATCGCGTTTCACGAGAGCATGCTCGAGCGTGACGCGATCGCGGACGGAGCAGCGCCCGACGCCGCACGCGCCGCCGCGCGACAGCGCTTCGGCAGCGCCACTGCACACCACGAGGAGGCACGCGACATGTGGAGTCTCGGATTGTTCGACGACCTCATGCAGGACATCCGCTATGCCGCGCGCGCCCTCAGGCGCGCACCGGGATTCACGACGGCAATCGTGCTCACCCTTGCGCTCGGGATCGGCGCGAACACGGCACTGTTCAGCGTCGTCAACGCCGTTCTGCTCAAGCCGCTTCCATACGCGGATCCCGAGCGGCTCGTCTCCGTCTGGATGTCGTCCGTTGGCTCGCCGAAGGACCGCAACCCCACGTCGTTCCCGGATCTGACCGACTGGCGCGCGATGAACCCCTCGTTCACCGATATCGGCGGCTACGCGTTCAATCGCTACGAGGTGTCGGGCCCCGAGGGCAACGAATTCGCGCGCGCGATCGTTGGGACGCCCCCGGTCTACACGGTGCTCGGCGCAACGCCCGTGCTCGGAAGACTCCCGGCCCCGGACGATGCGCAACGCGCGGTCGTGACGATCAGCTACCGCATCTGGCGCCAGCGGTACGGCGGCGCGCGCGATGTCATTGGGCGCTCGGTCAAGATCGGTGACGAATCGTATTCCATTATCGGCGTGATGCCGGCGGGATTTCACTTCCCGACGCCGGACATCGATCTCTGGTTACCGATCTATGGAATCGGTCAGTCCGCCGGCAATCCCTGGCTGACGAGCCGGTACCTGCATGGATATCGCGTCGTTGCGCGTCTCAAGCCGGGCGTCGACGTCGCGCGTGCCGAACGCGAGATGAACGACGTGCAGAAACGGCTCGGCGAGACGAATCCCGTCGATGCCGGTTACCTGATTCACATTCAGCGGGTGAGCGATGACGCGCTTGGCGGTGTGCGGCGCCCGCTCTGGCTCCTGTTGGGCGCTGCCGGCATGGTCCTGCTGCTTGCCTGCGTCAATGTCGCGCATCTTCTTCTCGCCCGCGTCACCTCCCGCGCGCGAGAAATCGCCCTTCGGCGCGCATTGGGCGCGGGGCGCCCGCGCATCACGCGACAACTTCTCACGGAAAGTCTGCTGCTGGCGTTTATTGGCGGCGCTGCCGGCGTGGGCGTCGCGGCCATTGCGACGCGCGTGCTCATCGGGCTCAGTCCGGCAGACATTCCGCGCCTCGAAAACGTTTCACTGAACGGAACAGTGCTCGTGTTCGCGCTGGCGACGTCGGCGCTCACCGGTCTCATCTTCGGCGTGGTGCCCGCGGTCATGGCGTGGGACAGCGGACTTCAGTCGACGCTGCGGGAGGAAGGACGCGGCGTTGCTGGTGCGCGGCGGCGTGGACGCGTCCGCGCGGTGCTCACGGCCGCCGAAGTGGCGTTTGCGCTGATGCTCCTCGTCGGCGCCGGCCTCATGGTGAAGAGCTTCGTGCGCCTTCTCGGCGTCGACACGGGCTTTCGCACGGATGGTGTCGCGGCGTTTCACGTGAATTTCTCGCGGCAACGATACCCCACGCCGGCCGACCAGAACGCCGCGGTGGAAAAGATACTGGCCGCACTCCGGGCACTTCCGGGCATCACGACGGCGGGCGCAAGCACGAGTCTGCCGCCCATACGCATGCAGCAGGCGACCGGCTTCTCGATCGAAGGTGATCCCGCGCCGGAACGCGGGCGGGAGCCGAATGCCATTTTCATTCCCGCCACGCCGGGCTACCTGGAGGCGCTGAGTATCGGAATGCGCGGCGACGCGTTCGACGCCACCAATGTCGCCACGTCCGAACCGGTGGTGATCGTGAACCGCGAGCTCGCCACGCGCTACTTCGGCGATCGAGATCCTGTCGGACGCCGTATGGTCGTCGATGGTGTGCTGCGCCGCGTGACGGGCGTCGCGGCGAATGCGCCATATGACGGTATCGGCTCCGCCGCACGACCGACCGTCTACGTGCCGTTCTCGCAGAGCCCCTTCAGCGGAGTGTGGATTACGGTTCGCGGCGCAGGCGACCCGCACGCGCTGCTTCCGGCGATTCGCGCTGCCGTGCAGGGCGCCGATTCTCAGATCATTCCCCGTGATATCAAGACCATGGACGAGCTCGTGGGAGATTCGCTCGTGCGTCCCCGTTTTCAGACGTGGCTCCTTGGCATATTCGGCGCGCTGGCGCTGGTGCTCGCCGCCGTGGGCATCTACGGTGTAGTCGCCTACGGTGTCTCTCAGCGCACGGCGGAAATCGGGATGCGCCTGGCGCTTGGCGCTCAAAAACGCAGCGTCATCGGGCTCGTCGTCGGGCGCGGAATGGTTCCGGTGGCGATCGGCCTGGCGGCCGGCGTCGGCGGCGCACTGCTGATGTCACGGCTCATGGCGGGGCTGCTCTTTTCCGTGCGTCCGAACGACGCCGCAACGTTTGCCGCGGTGACGGTGCTGCTCGCCGTTGTTGCGGCGCTCGCGTCCTATCTTCCGGCGCTGCGTGCGGCAAACGTGGATCCGATCGTCGCGTTGCGCAGCGATTGAGCTCACGTCACTTGATGACCTTGCCGCCCTTGACGACGAGAGACACACGCAGCATCGCCGTCATGTCCGCGAGCGGATTCCCGTTCACGGCGATCACGTCCGCGACTTTGCCCGGGTCGACGGTGCCGACCTGAGGGAGAACGCCGAGCGCGAGCGCGGGCCAGTAGGTTGCGGAGCGGATCGTTTCCATCGGGTCCATTCCGTACGACTTCACCCACGTGATCATCTCGTGCGGTGTGGCGTATCCGTGGAAATTGGCGGGCACGCCGGCGTCCGTGCCGATGAGGAGACGCACGCCGCTCTCGCGCAGCTGCCTGAACTTCATGGCGAGCGTGGAGTGCCGGTTCGGTACGTAGCGGTAGTACGACAGCGTGTCGAGGCGCACGAGTGACTTCTTGATGTCGGTCACGACGTCCGCCGGCAGAAACTGATACCACTCGTCGTCATTCACGAACTCGGCGTGGTCGCGACGGTCGGCGAAGTTCGTCAGCACGTCGATGGTCGGCGTCCAGAACAGCGGCGGCTTGTTGCCCAGCGCGGCGCGCGCGTGCAGGGCTTCGATGATGTCGGGCGGATATTCGGGGGCGGTCGCCATGCCCGTGTGTTCGAAGTCATCGACGCCGGCCGCAAGCCCGCGACGCACTTCGTTCGGACGATGTGCGTGCGCGACCACGGGCAGTCCGCGTTTGTGTGCTTCGTCGACGACGGCCTGGACTTCCTCCATCGTCATCTCGTCCTGGTCGATGAGCTTGATGACGCTCACGCCCCCATCGGCGAGCTTGTCGACTTTCGCGCGCGCGTCGGCGGCGCCGTTCACGCCCCACCGGAAGTATTCGGTGCCCGGATACGGCGCGTGCTGGATGAACGGGCCGGAGGTGTAGATGGTGGCGCCGGCGAGCTCACCGCTGTCGATCCTGCGTTTGACGTTGATGAGGGGTTCGAGCGGGCCGCCGAGGTCGCGCACGCTCGTGATGCCGTGGACGAGTGCCTGGCGTGCCGCGGCGGGAATGATGTCCTTCTCGAGGCGCGAAGGGTATGTCTGATCCCAGTGTGCGTAGTTGCCGTGGCCAACGAGCATGAGGTGGCCGTGTGATTCAAAGAGTCCGGGCAGCACGGTCATGCCGGCGGTGGAGATGACGTATGCGCCGTTCGGAATTGTCACGCTCGACGCGCGTCCCGCGGCTTTGATCTTTCCCTGCTCGATGACGACGACGCTGTTTTCGATTGGTGTGCCGCCGTTACCGTCGATCAGCGTGCCGCCCGAGAGCGCAATGACCGCGCCGGCGGGTGCATCGTGCGACGCGTTCGCGTGCGGCGCGCGTGAGGGTTCGGTGCATGCGATCAGCGCGAGGAGCGTGACAATCAGCGTGTCTTTTGGCTTTGTCATGCACGGGAATTGACTGCTCGTCCCTGCGCTGTCAAGCAAGCGAAGTTGCCGAGGCCTACGCCCCGATGTACGTTTGCGCGCGCATGAAATGCCTCGTTGGGTGCGCGATCGTGACAGGTGTCCTGTTACAGGATGCCAGACCGGCGAGCGAAATCCCTCTGCGGGATATCTCCGTCGGCAGTGCGATCGACGGGACTTTCGGGCTGATCCTTTCCGCACACGAGCTCAGGGACGGCCGCATCCTTGTCAACGACCCGGAGCATCGCCGGTTGATGTTGTGGGACGGCAACCTCCGTCAGCTCACCGTTGTTTCGGACTCCTCGCCCGGCGCGCTCATGCCGTACGGCGACGTTCCGGCGCAAATAATCCCGTACCGGGGTGATTCAATTCTGTTCGTGAATTCGGTTTCGCGAACACTTCTGCTTCTGGACCCCGCGGTAAAATTCGTCCGCGCGGTCGCGCTGCCGCACGCCGCGGATTTTCGATTCGTCGCCAACAGCCGTACGGTCGCTGACGCACAAGGGCGCCTGATTTATCGCGCGTCTTTTCCGCCACCGCACGAATCGTTCGCAAAGCCGGCGGGCACTTACGTCAAGAGGCAACCAGACGCCGCGCCACTCGTGCGCGCCGATTTCGAACGGCGCACCGTCGACACGCTCGACGCATTGCGGATACCCGTCACAGAGTCGGTGAAACAGACTGTTCGGCCTGATGGCAGCAGCTCATACATTGCCACGTTCTATCCATTGGATTGGGCCGACGACTGGGGTGTCACGTCGGACGGCAGCGTTGTGATCGTGCGCGGACAGGAGTATCGGGCCGATTGGATTGACCGCCGCGGCATACGCTCCTCGTCCGCGAAGATGCCGTTTGCGTGGCGACGTATCGGCGACGACGAGAAGCACCGTCTTGCTGACTCGGTTAGAGTCGTGATGCAGGCGATCATGGACACTGTGAGAATGGAGTCTGCGACGCGCCCCCGGCGCGAGCTTCCACTCGGCTCTGTATCCTCAGGACCCATGATCGGAAGCTTCAATCTGCGAGAGGGGACAAGCATCGCACTTCCGCTTGCCGCCGTGATCGTTGCCGCCGAACCATCGGACATGCCGGATTACTACCCGGCCATCCGGGCCGGCGCGGTGAAAACCGACCGCGATGGAGCCACCTGGGTCCTGCCGCAGACTACGGCGCTCGGAGATTCCGACCGAATCATCTACGACGTTGTTAATCGCAACGGCGAATTGTTCGAGCGCGTCAAGATGCCGACGGGGCGAAGCATCGCCGGCTACGGTCCAGGCGGTCAACTGTTTCTGATGTACCGTGACGACGCCAAGCGGTGGCATCTCGAAACAGGGCGTGTCATCCGGTAGAGTCGCCGTCCCGGTGTTGCGTTCAGCGGATCAGGTCGGAAATGACGGCGGTCATGTCG
>DASRAP010000333.1:0-9619 GCA_035638155.1 Gemmatimonadaceae bacterium
ACCGGGTCCTTCGGAGCACGGATTGTGGGGCATGTAGCCCGCCGGTGAGATGTCGGTCGGGACGCCAGGGATATTCGCCTGCTGCCCGCCGCCGCGCCCGCCGCCGCCGCCGCCGCCGCGCCCGCCTGCACCAAACCCGCCGGCCGCGTTCGAGTCAGGACGCATGTCGATTGGCTCGACACGGAGATCCCAGCACACGGTCTGAATGCCGGTGGACGATTTCCCGGTGGAAATCGGAATGTCGCGCACGCGCGCGCCGGCGGCGTCAGTGATGTGCAGCGACGCCTTCGACGCATTCTTCTTGAAGAAGAGCGCGATCACCGCCTCGGTGCTCGGATTCTCACCGGTGAAGAACGCATTGCCCCAGAACTCGTCGTTGCGGTCGTCCTTGGACTTCCACTCGAGCGCCGTGGGCACCGCGAACAGTTTGCCGTCGGCCGCGGATGTCTGCGCCGCCGTGTATTCCTGGATCGGCTCGAGATGATCGAGCACCCAGATCGCGCGACCGTGCGTGGCAATCAGCAGCGAGTTCTCGCGCGGGTGAATCGTGAGCTCGTCCACGCGCACGTTCGGGAAATTGTCCCCGCGGAGCCGCTTCCACGTCTTGCCACGATCAATCGTGATGAAAATGCCCGTCTCCGTGCCGAGGTAGAGCACGTCGGGATTCTTCGTGTCTTCGGTGAGCGTGCGCGCGACTTCGGTCGAAAGATTGCCATTGAGCGACGTAAACGTCGCACCGAAATCCTTGCTCACCCAGATGTGCGTGGTGTAGTCGTTCTCGCGATGATTTTCGATCGTGACGTACACCGTGCCCGCATCGAACCGCGAGGGAACGACCCGCGAAATCCAGAGATACTGTCCCTTCGGAAGGTTGGGCAGGTTCTTCGTGATGTTCGCCCACGTCTTGCCGCCGTCCTTCGACACGCTGAGTACGCCATCGTCAGAGCCGGTGTAGTACAGACCCGGCATCTTCGGTGATTCGGCGATCGAGATCAGCGCCGGCCACTGCGACACACCGTCGTTGCGCGAGATGTTGATGTCGCTGCCCTTGAGGCCCATCGTCGTGATGGTGTCGCGGCTGGCGCCCGTCGTGAGATCGGGGCTGATCGCCGTCCACGAATCGCCACGATCGGTGGATTTGAACAGCTTGTTCGCGCCGACGAGGAGAATGCCCGGATCATTCGGCGAGAGCATGACCGGCGTATCCCATTCGAAACGATAGCCCGGTTCGCCTGCCACCGCGTTGACCACATTCTGCGCCGTCGGACGAATGCTCTTGGACTCACCCGTGATCTTGTTGCGCCGGATGAGATTGCCGTCCTGCGATTCGGTGTAGATGATCCGCGAATCCTTGAGATCGGGAATCGCTTCGAACCCGTCACCGCCCTGCACGTTGAACCAGTCGTAGTTGAAAATGCCGCGGTTGTGCCGCGAGGCGCTGGGGCCGCACCAGTCGTAATTGTCCTGCATGCCGCCGCAGATGTTGTACGGATACTCGAGATCGTACGCGACGTGATAGAACAGGCCGACCGGCAGGTTCTCCTTGAAGACCCACGTCTTGCTCATGTCGCGCGTTTCGTACACGCCGCCGTCGTTGCCGATGATGAGGTGGTCCGCATTGTTCGGGTCGACCCAGATCGCGTGAATGTCGTCGTGCGTGACGAGCGCGGCGTCCGTCGCGAACGTGCGGCCGCCATCGATCGACATCTGCATGCCGACGCCGCCCATGTAGATACGATCGGGGCTGTTGCCGTCCACCCGCATCTGGCTGAAGTACATCGGGCGCGGATTGTTGGTGCTCACCTGCCGCCACGTGGCGCCGCCGTCGTCGGAGCGATAGACGCCGGTCGATCCTCCGCCGCCACCGCCGCCGCCACCCGCCGCGCCCGCGCCCGCTGCGCCCGCGCCCGCTGCGCCAGCCGCGCCAGCATTAGGGTCGGCCGCTTCGAAGGTCAGGGCAGCTGCACCTCGGCCACCCGGTCCTTCCACGGCCGCGTACACGATGTTCGAGCTCTTGCGGTACACGTCGACCGCGATGCGGCCGAGGGGGCCTGCGGGCCAGCCGTTACCGGAGAGACGCGTCCACGTGTCGCCGCCGTCAGTGGACTTCCAGATGCCGCTCCCCGGACCGCCGCCATTCATGCAACACGTCGTGCGCCGGCGCTGGTACGTGGTGGCGTAGAGAATATTCGGATCGGAGTACGACATCGCGACGTCGTTCGCGCCGGTCTCGTCGTCGACCTTGACGACTTGCTTCCATGTGCGCCCGCCGTCAGTGGTCTTGTAGATGCCGCGTTCGCCGCCGGGCCCGAAGAGCGGGCCGCCGGCGGCGACGATCACGACGTCGTTGTTGCGCGGATCGATCACGATGCGCCCGATGTGCTTGGAGTTCCCGAGCCCCATGTGCGTGAACGTCGCGCCGCCGTCGGTGGACTTGTAAATGCCGTCGCCCCACGACGTCGACTGCCGGTTGTTCGATTCGCCGGTACCGACCCACACGAGATTCGGGTTCGACTGCGACATCGCAACCGCGCCGATCGAGAGCAGGCCTTTGTCCTGCATGAGCGGCGTGAAGATGTTGCCGTCGCTCGTGGTCTTCCACACGCCGCCGTGCGACGTGCCCACGTAGAAGACGCTGGGATTCGCTTCGTAGACGGCGAAGTCCGCAATGCGCCCCGACATGGTGGCGGGTCCGATGGACCTGAAATGAAGACGCTCAAACTCCGTGGCCACGGGTGTGGCGGGCGTTTGAGCGGCGAGGAACTGACTGGCCAGCGCGATGAGACCGACAGCGCCAACTGCACGCGGCATACTCACGTTCAACCTCCGAGGGGGGTTCTCCTGATCTCCGATGATACCGCCTGGGACCGAAAGACTCAAACGGCGGGAGCTGCTGGGCGCTCCCGCAGTTAGAGTTGTGAGCATGAAGGCCGACCGCCCAAGCCGCACCGCCCATCTCGTCGCCTTCGGCCGCGCCGTGGCGGACGCCGGGGTCACCCATGTCAAAGGCTTCCGCGATCCAACCGCCCGAGAATTCCTGACGGAAAAGGGTGAGCGGAGTCTTGCGAAGCTCGAGCAGCTCGCGAGACAACCGAATCGCGGCGCCCGATTCGAAATGACGCGCTCCATGGGTGACCTCATGGCGCTCCGAACGTCGGCCATCGATGCGGCGGTTCGAGATGCCGTCGCTGGAGGCGCCAGACAGCTGGTCATCCTTGGAGCAGGCTACGATGGCCGTGCCTGGCGCATGCCGGAGCTTGCCGGCGTGAGCGTCTTCGAAGTCGACCACCCGGCGACACAGCGCGAGAAGCGCGCGCGGGTCAGCAAACTCCCTGCGGCCATCGGCACCGTCGCATTCGTGCCGATCGACTTCGAGCGCGAGTCGCTCGCGAACGTGCTTGCGATGGCAGGACACAATCCCGCGGTTCCCACGTGCTGGATCTGGGAAGGCGTCGTCATGTATCTCACGCGCGACGCCATGCGTGCCACGCTGGGCGCGGTGGCCAAATGGAGCGCGCCGGGATCGACGCTCATCGTGAACTACCACACGATCGTTCGCCGGCGCCTCCTGGCGCAGATCATTCTGATGGCCATCGGCGAGCCGCAGAAGAGCGCGTGGACGCCCGAACAGATGGCGGCCGATCTCGACGCAGCCGGTTTTCGGGTCGTGGACGATACGGGCATGCAGGACTGGAACGCGCGGTTCGCCGGCGGGCGCGCCCGTGTCGACCGATCCGCCTACATGCGCATCGCCGTCGCGCGGACGCGCGCATAACGCGATGTAACAACCGCGCGGTTCGATGATATCCATGTCAACAGGAGCGTTGGCATGGCTGTCTCACACAAGCTGCTCTATCTGGTTCTGTTCGCGTTCGAGTGCGGGTTCGTCCTTCTCGTCAGCCGACGGACGGCACGCGACGCACAGACGGTTGGCGATCTCATCGGCGGCCGCTGGCGCAGCTGGCGTGATCTCGCGCGAGACATCGTGCTCGCCGCGGCGATGTGGGGTGCCTGGCTCGGTATCGCCTCTCTGCTGACCATGATGCTGCCTGCCGTCCCGAACACGGCCGCCCTGTCCATGCTTCCGAACGGGCCGCTCGAATCCGCGATGTGGATCGTGCTGTCGGTCAGTGCGGGCTTCGCGGAAGAACTGCTGTTTCGCGGATACCTGCAGCGAAAGCTCGGCGTGTTCGCGCAGGCTGTCATCTTCGGCGTGCTGCATTTTTATCAGGGCCTGTTCCCCGTCATCCGAATCGTCGTGTACGGGCTCCTCTTCGGCGCGGTGGCGCGGTGGCGACGGAGTCTGCGCCCCGGTATGATCGCGCACGCATGGACAGACATCGCCGCCGGCTTGCTTCGATGGTGAGATGAACGCCGCGAAGGGCGACTTCGGTGACGTCCACGCCCGCCATGCCGCGGCCGTGTACCGCTTCGCGCTGTACCTGTGCGGGGACGCTGCCGAAGCAGAGGACATTGCGGCGGAGACGTTTGCGCGGGCGTGGACGTCCCCTGCTCCGCTCCGCGCGGAAACGGTGCGGTCGTACCTGTTCACCATTGCGCGAAACATTCATGCGCAACGCGTGCGGAGCGCGGCGAAATTCGTCGCGCTTCCCGACACGCTGGAGGATGGATCAAGCGGCGCCCGCGCCACCGAGGCACGCGACGAGCTGCGCGTCGTGAATGCACAGCTCGAGGCGCTTTCGGCCGAAGACCGCACGGCGCTGCTCATGCGCGCCGACGGGAATACGTATGAAGAAATCGCGGCAGCCCTCGGGATGACCCCGGGAGCGGTGCGCGTCCGGGTTCACAGAGTGCGCGCGCTCCTCATGCGCGCGAGGATCGGAGGAACACAGTGATGAACGTGAGTCGCGATGTGATCATCGACCTGCTTCCCCTCTATGCGTCGGGTGAAGCAAGCGCAGCCACACAGGAGCTCGTTCGCGAATACCTTGCCCATGATCCGGGGCTCGCCGAACTCGTGCGCCAGCAGAACGGGACGAGCGATTCCGCCCGGATTACGGTGCCGCCCGACCTCGAGGCCAAGTCGTTTCGGCGGACAAAGCGACGCCTCGCACTGCAGCGGTGGGCTTTTGGGCTTGCCTGGCTCTTTACCGCTGTTTCGCTCGGCATCAGGATTCAGTCTGATGGCGGCCGCGTCACGAGCGTGCGGCTCCTGCTGCAGGATGCGCCCTTGCAGTTCGGAACCCTTGGCTTGCTTGCCGTGATCTCATGGGTGACATACTTCAGCCTGCGCAGAAAGACGTGACTTCCCGATTCAAGGAGTTTGGAATGAGACGCATGGTGTGGCTCGTCGCACTGACGGTCCTCGCGCTACCGGCCGCCGCGCAAACGTCGAGCGGGCCGGCGGAGAAGGTCCTCGGTATCGGAGGCTTTTTCTTCCGCGCCAAGGACCCGAAGGCGCTCGTGCAATGGTACGAGCAAAACCTCGGCATCTCGATCGTGCCCAAGGGTCCCGGGGACAAGCCCTGGCAACAGGACGCCGGAGCGACCGCGTTTCAGCCGTTCAGCGAGACGTCGAGTTATCTCGGCACACCAGACCACCGCTGGATGCTCAACTTTCGCGTGCGCGATCTCGATGCGATGGTGAAGCAGCTCACGGCAAACGGGATCGTCGTGAAAGTCGATCCGCAGACGTATCCCAACGGACGGTTTGCGCACCTGAGCGATCCCGAAGGCAATCCACTCGAGCTCTGGGAACCGAAGAGCAAATAGACGGCTACGCCAGGCCGGACCAGGATGGCAACTATGGGACTCTTTTCGATCGGCCGCTGGAAACTCCGCCACCTGGTACTTTCGTGGGCGGGTTACTGGATCGCGCTCGGCGTCATTGCGCTCGGGCCGGCCATTGCGGCTGCGCGGCACGCGGCGGGCCTGCCCGATAACACGTCCGATATCAGCCTCGGATTCAACAACACGGTGTTCAACATCGTGGTTCGCGAATACGGCAACGTCACGTATGCAGCAGCGCCGTCGATCGGTGCGATCACGTTCTGGCTCGTCGTGCCGCCGCTCCTGCTCTGGCTGTTCTGGGTGTCGCGCTCGCGCCGACAGGAGCGGCCCGCTGAGCTTGGTCAGGGATCTCCTCCCGAAACCGCAACGCGGAGAAAGGAGGGCGCGGAGGTTCGCCGAGGAACTGGTTAACCGGGAACGGGGGAACGGGGCCCTCTCACTCTACCTCCACGTGCCCGCGCATGCCGAGCGCCGCGTGCGGATCGCACTGGAAGTAGAAGTGTCCTTTTCCGAAGCCGAGCACGACATCCTGCGTCTGCCCCGGGAGCTGGAGCATCTGGCTCGCGGGCGGCAGGTTCGCCTTTCCCGCGTTTGAATCGGGAAGGAAGTTCACGTTGTGCACGCCGACGTTGACCTTGAAACGCAGCACGTCACCGGCGTGCGCTTCAACCTTGTTCGGCTCGAAGAAATTGCCTTTGTCGTTCGAGGTCATCGTGATCTCGATGACCTTGCACGTCGGACACGGGGTGGCCTGTCCGGTTGGGAGGGCGTTCGAGGGAGCGGCGGGCGCCTGTGTGGCGGGAGTCTGCGGCTTCTCTCCGCATGCAACGAATGAGAGAACGGAGGCCGCGGCGAAAAGTCGGAAAGTGTTGTTCATGATCCGTGAGGGCGGAAGGCGTGAATGAGGTCTGGGTCAAAAGTCGCGAACGCGGAACTTCCGCGACGCCAGTACGAGCGGGCCCGCGCACCAGAGTGCGAGCGCGCTCATGCCGATGACAGCACCGAGCAGGGTGCCGAACGAATGCTGAAACAGCGCTCCCGTGTATCCCATGAGCGCCGATGAATCGAGCCGCGTGAGCACGAGTACCCGTGCGAGATCGACGGGGTTGGCGAGCATGAAGCCGAGCATGGGCTTTTCGAGCGGATACGCCGCGAAGCTCGCAGCGACCGCGAGCACGATCCCGTCATAGATCACGGTCGCCGCGAGCCATATTCCGAGTGAGGCGCCGACGCCCTTGAGACGGTCCTCCGCGACCAGCGCGAGCCACGTCGCGATCGCTGTGAACGCGAACGTCAGTGCCACGCCCGAGAACGCCAGCATCAGCACGCCTCCGGCAGTTGCGCCCGCGCCGAGGTGGAGCGCGAACGGCGCGACGGCGCCGGCGAGGAACGCGGCGGCGAGCGGCAGCGCGAGCCCGAGATAGAGGCCCGTGAACAGTCGTCCGCGCGGAACCGGTTGCGCGAGCAGCAACTCGACGAACTCACGCGATCCGTACACGTGCATGGTTCCGAATACGAGTGACACCAGCGGCACCACGAGGAGCATGATGTTGAGCAGGCTGAGCATGACCTGCGGCCCCGTACCCCCGAACCAGAAGAGTCCTTGCGTCACGACAAAAAGCCCGGCGGCAAAGAGGGCAATCCAGCGGTTCCGCGAGAGATCGCGCAGACCCGCGCGGAGCACGATGCTCGTGACGTTGCGTGCCGCGCTCATGATCGCTTCCCCGCTGTTCCAGCAATGAGCCGGAGCTTGGGACGGTCCGCGGATTCGTCGCCGGAATCGCCCGCGCTCGGGATGGGCCGGCGCTTCCGCATGAGCGACGCAATCGCGTCCTCGAGACGGACTTCATGCGTGTCGCTCAGCAGTGCATCCACCGAGCCCGTGAATTGCAGCGCGCCGTCGCACAGAAACGCAATGTCATCGGCGAGCTCCTCGAGCTCGCTCATGATATGCGACGTGATCAACACCGTCCGTCCTTCGTCGCGCACCGTGCGAATCTTCTGCTTGAGAATGCCGCTCGCGACGGGATCGAGCCCCGCGGTGGGCTCGTCGAGAATGAGCAGGTCCGGGCGGGCGAGAAAGGCGATCGCGGCATTCACCTTCTGCCTCGTGCCACCGGACAGCGTCACCAGCTTGCGGTCGAACTCGGCGTGCAACTGAAATGCGCGCAGGAGCTCTTCATCGCGATCCGTGCTGGGGCGGAGCTCGCCGATGAGATCGAACAGGTCGTGCACGCGAAGATTCTCCGGAAAATGCGCGATCTGCGGCATGTATCCGATGCGCTCGCGATAGGCGCCACCGGGATCAGCGAGCACGTGTCCCACGTGCACCTCGCCCGTGTCAGCGCGCGTCAGGCCGAGCGCGATCTTGATGAGCGTCGTCTTGCCCGACGCGTTGGGGCCGACGAGTCCGGTGACGGTGCCCGGTCTGACCCCCAGTGATACGTCGCGCAGCACGTTGCGCACGCCGTACGACTTCCGGATCGAATCGAACGTGATCATCGCGGCGACCGCATGAGGGGAGTCCTGTCCACGAGGGCCTCTGGTGTGAGCACGGGCATGACGCGTTCCGCCGCATCGAGCACCGTCACGAGCGGACTGCGGAGCAGCACGAGCGTCTCGGGATGCTGCTCGATCACGAGCGCAAACAGGCGCACAGGATGGAACGGGACGTCGCCGATGCCGTCGCGATTCAGGTCGTAGCCGCGATAGGCATCCCACCAGTTGTGCTCGAACGTCGAAGTGGACGACCGCGAGTTCGTCGTCACATCGAACGCGTTCCCCAGAAACCTGTTGCCCGTGAAGTGGTTCCCCTCGGCGTCCGCGAGCACGCGCGCCGCCCACCCGTTCTGCTCGAAATCGTTGTCGCGGACAGCGAGGCGCGACGACCCTTCGAGGTAGAGGCCCGTCGAGTTCGCCGTGAAGTGATTGTTCGAGATCTCGCCGCCAAGGATTTCCTTCATGAGGAGGCCGTACGCGGCTGATCCAACCGCGTTCTCGAAGGTGTTGCCGTGAATCACGACGCCGCGGCTGTACATGACGGCGACGCCGGAATGATTGGCGTCGAACGTATTCGCTTCGTACCGGCACGAGTCCGAATACATGAAATGCAGGCCGTAGCGCTGATTGTTCGCGCTGACGTTGTCCCGCGCGACGCCGTTGGGGGAAAACTCGAAGTAAATCCCGTCGCGGTGGCCCTCGACGCGGTTGCGCTCGATGATCGTCGCCGGCGAATACCAGAGGTGAATGCCGTTGCCGCTCGTGGTCTGCGACGTCCCATGCGCTCGCACGTCGTTGTCGCGCACGACGCACCCCGTGGTCTTCTCGAGATACACGCCGAACAGATTGTCGCGCAGCCGGTTGTGCTCGATCACGCACCCGCGCACGTTGCGCGCGCGCACTCCGGCACGGTCCTCGATGTTTGCCACCCCCGTGTTCGCGAGCACGAGGCCGCGCACGGTCACGCTGTCGGCTTCAACGATCAGCACCGCGCGCTCATTTTGTCCGTCGATCACCGGCCAGCCCTGCCCTTCGATGATGACGCGGGGCGTGCGGACGACGATCGTGGGCTCGCGGTACGTGCCCGCGGTCACGACGATCCTGTCGCCCGGGTGCGCGCGGCCGAGCGCTGCGGTAATGGTGCGCACCTCGCCTTGCGCACGCACGATGATGTCGGCGGGCGCCGCTTGCGGGCGCAGCAGGGCTGCCGTCAGGAGAATGCCGTACACGTCTAGTGGCCCGCGTGAACGAGCGTGTCGTTCAGGATCTGCTCCCAGCGCACCTCTTCGCCGCCTAGGACGGCGCGCTGCTGCGCGGCGGCTTCCGGACTTGCAAATGCGACGGTCGATCCCATTGGAGTCTTGATGAG
>DASRAP010000334.1:0-3170 GCA_035638155.1 Gemmatimonadaceae bacterium
ATGCGCGCGTTGTTTGACGTCGTGCAAGCCAAACTCATCAAGCGCGGCGTTCCAGTGAAAAACCTCGACATTGGCGAGGCGAAGCCGGCCGGGGGCGACACGCTCCGTCGCGAGGTGAAGCTCAAGATGGCGCTTGATTCCGACACGGCGAAGAAAGTTGCTGCGGCGATCAAGGACGCCAAACTCAAGAAAGTGCAGGCGGCGATTCAGGGCGACCAGGTGCGCATCAGCGGACCGTCTCGCGACGACCTTCAGTCAGCGATGCAGCTGCTGCGCTCGAAGGATTTCGGCGTTGAGCTCAAGTTCGGGAATTTCCGGTAAGAGCAGGTTGCCCGAGCACGTTGTATGGGGCGAGCGGGCGAGGCGCTCTGCGCGACAACGGCGGAGAAACGGCGAGGCGCCGGCAAGACACGCGCAAGCGTGGCGCGCCGAGCGCCTGGCCGATCGAGTGCGTCGCGCAGAGCGCCTCGGCCGTGAGCCATGAGAGAGACTTGGTCAGCGAAGATGCGCTAAACGCCGAACTGGGTCAGATGATGATTGAGATGGCGGTATTGGAGCTGGCTCCAGTGCCGCCCAGTCATCGGGAAGTTCGCGGAGCGCGGCCACGCGGCGTCCATTGGCTGCGCGAGGAACCGGTCGATCATGGACAGGCAGCTCGACTGCTCCGTTGCAAAGTCATAGCGCTGGCCGGCGGGGATGACCATGTCGGGACGCGTTGGCGCGCCCTTGCCCCACGGAAGATTGAGGATGGCGTAGCGCACGAGCGACGGCGGAAGTCCGCGTATGCTGCGTTCCGGCCGGTACTCGCCGAGCGATTCGAGCAGCACGAGGTTTACGTGATGCAGCATCTGGTCGACGGTCATCTTCCCCCAGCTCGGCGTCGTCGTTGGCTGGAGCGCGCGAACGCGACGGCGGATTTCGTCGCCGCGTCCGGCGTCGTGCATCAGTGTCTTGGCCATGTCCGTGGGGTAGGGAGGTGGTTCATGCGTGAGCGGCCGGCCTGCTCGCACGCCGGATCTCGTAGGCCTTGAGATGAGCGTACGCCAGCCGTAACAGCGAGCGCTCACCCACGTCTGCGCCTCCACGCGCGATGAGATCTCTCACGATGTGCTCCGATTCCGTTCGCCGCCACGCCTCGACGTCCTTGAAGAGGGACGCCGTAATCGGCAGCTCGGCGTTGGTGAGAATCGACCTCGCGCGCTCGAGCGCTGGTGGGCGTGAAGGGAACCCGTTCGTCCGGCCCACGGCGCAGCATTCTTCGTACAGCGCCATCGCGAGGTCAGCGGCGCCCGCGCGCACAATCTCACCGACCGACGCACGCAGCAGCGAATTGATGCCGGCCAGCGCCGCGATGAATACCCATTTCTCCCACATCTCCTGCAAGAGCTCCGTGCTGGCGTTGATCGTGAACTTTGCGCGCGCGCACTCGCGCGCAATCTCGGCCACGCGCGGGGACTGCGAGCCGTCGAGCTCGCCGAACGTCAGCACGTGCAGATCACCGTAATGCGTTATGGCTCCTTGGGCGCCCAGGGCGACTGAGATCATGCAGTGTCCGCCGAGCACGGCATGGGCGCCGAACCGGGCGCCGAGCTCATCGAGGTGGCGCATGCCGTTGAGCACGGGCAGGATGGACGTACGGGGCCCGACGGCGGGCCCGATCGTGTCCATCACCTCGGTCAAGTCATACGCCTTGCACGCAACAAGAATGAGATCAAAGGGCGAGGTCAGACGATCAGCAAGCACGACGGGCGGAGCGGGGAACGCGACGTCGCCGTGCGGGCTCCTGATCACCAGCCCGTGCGTTCGGATTTCCTCTGCACGTCGCGGCCGCAGAAGAAACGTGACGTCAGATCCTCCCTCGAGGAGGCGGGCGCCGAAGTAGCCGCCGATCGCGCCGGCGCCGACAACAAGAATGCGCATTCTGTAACCTAGACGGTCGGAAAGGGCTCCATGAGGCGCCGCCGGCGTATCACAGGCAGCGTGACCCTTCCCGTCCTCATCGTCGGTGCCGGACCGACCGGCCTCACCCTCGCCCTCTGGCTCAGGCGACTTGGCGTCGACGTCCGCATCATCGACAAGACCGCTGAAGCCGGGACCACATCCCGGGCGCTCGCTGTGCAGGGACGCACGCTCGAGTTTTACGGCCAGCTCGGCTTCGCGGCCGATGTGATTCGCGCGGGGGTGAAGGGCAACGGCGTCAATCTCTGGGTCAAGGGACGCAAGAAAGCGCGTGTGCCTTTCAACCGCATCGGCGAAGGCATGACGCGGTATCCCTTCGTGCTGATTTATCAGCAGGACGAGCATGAGCGGCTCCTCATCAGGCAGCTCGCACGCGAGGGATCGAGGGTAGAGCGGCGCACCGAGCTCGTTCGGCTCACGGAATCTGGCGATCACGTTCGCGCGACACTGAGGCACGCCAACGGGAAGACCGAACGTGTCGCCGCGCTCTTCATCGCCGGATGCGACGGGACGCACTCTGTTGTGCGTGACGAGCTCGGGATCAAGTTCCCCGGCGGGACCTACGAACACATCTTCTACGTCGCCGACGTCGTCGCGACTCCGCCTGCACCGAAATGCGAAATCCACGTCGACCTCGACGAAGCTGATTTCGTCATCGTGTTTCCCCTCAAGGGCCGTGACCGGCTCCGGCTCGTCGGCACAATCCGCGAGAGTCGTGATGAGAAACGCACACTCACGTTCGCGGACATCGAGCACGGCGCAATCGACCGACTGAAAGTTCGCGTGCGGCGGGTCAACTGGTTTTCGACGTATCACGTGCACCATCGCGTCGCGCCGCGCTTCAGCAAGGGCCGGGCGTTTCTTCTGGGCGATGCGGCTCACATTCACAGTCCGGTCGGCGGGCAGGGGATGAACACGGGCATCGGCGACGCGGTCAACCTCGCGTGGAAACTCGCGGCCGTTCTGAACGGCGACGCGCCGCATTCGTTACTGAAGACCTACGAAGGAGAGCGTATTCCCTTCGCGCGCCGCCTCGTCGCGACGACGGATCGCTTGTTTACGTTCGTCACGAAATCGGGCCGCCTCGCGAGACAGGTGCGCACGCGCGTCTTTCCGCGCGCGGCGGTGCTCGCGTTTCACGTCCCTGCCATCCGCCGCTATCTCTTCCGCGTGCTGTCCGAGCTTTCCATCAACTACGAGAAGAGTCCGTT
>DASRAP010000335.1:0-5098 GCA_035638155.1 Gemmatimonadaceae bacterium
TGCGAACATCACGCGTTCGCGCGAAATGTCCTGGATCCGGCTCGAGCGGTACTTCGAGATCGACCGCGAGCCAAAGGACGTCGCGTTCAACGAGGATTTCGAGACGCGGTTCGTGCCGATGATGTGCCAGCACTGCGGCGCCGCTCCGTGCGAGCCCGTCTGCCCGGTGTTCGCAACGTATCACGCGCCCGACGGGCTCAACGTGCAGGTCTACAACCGCTGTGTCGGCACGCGCTATTGCTCGAATAACTGCCCGTACAAGGTCCGCTACTTCAACTGGTTCGGATACGGCGAGCCGGAACGCCCGCAGTACGCGTTCCCGGAGCCGCTGCACTGGCAGCTCAATCCGGATGTCACGGTTCGCGGCAAGGGCGTGATGGAGAAGTGCACGATGTGCGTGCAGCGCATCCGCGACGCCGAGCACGTCGCGAAGCTGGAGAATCGCGAAGTGAAGGCCGACGAGTTCACGACGGCGTGCGCGCAGGCGTGTCCGTCGCGCGCGATCATCTTCGGCGACGCCGCGAGCGAGGAATGGACGGTCACGCAGGCCGCGAAGGATCGCCGAGCCTACCACGTGTTCGAAGAGCTCAATACGTACACAGCAGTGGTCTATCTGAAGAAGGTCAATCATCCGGCCGGGAGAGCCTGAGCCAATGGCATCCATGGCTGATCCGCTTCCGCCCGCGCGCCCGAACATTCCGTCGGCTGGCGTCCAGCTGCCGGCCGTTCTCACATACGAACAGGTCGATCGCGAAATCGGCGAGACGCTGAACCCGACGAAGGCATGGTTCGGGGGTCTCGCGCTCGCGGTGCTCTGTCTCCTGATCGGGCTCGGCGCGTTCACGTACCAGCTGTATTACGGACTGGGTGTTGCCGGCTACGAGCCGCCGGTGATGTGGGGCGTCTACATCATCACGTTTGTTTTCTGGGTCGGTATCGGTCACGCCGGGACGCTGATTTCGGCCATCCTCTATCTCTTCCGCGCCGGATTCCGCACGACGATCTACCGCGTGTCGGAAGCGATGACGGTGTTCGCCGTCATGACGGCCGGTCTCTTCCCGATTCTGCACACCGGGCGGCCGTGGAAAGCGTTCTGGCTGATTCCGTATCCGCACTGGCGGCTCATCTGGTCGAACTTCAAGAGCCCGCTCGTGTGGGACGTGTTCGCGATCTCCACGTACCTCACGATTTCGACCACGTTCCTCTACATGGGACTCATTCCCGACATCGCGGCCCTCCGTGACCGGGAAACGAATCCCGTGAGACGGCGCGTGCTCGGCGTGCTGTCGATGGGATGGCGGAACAGCGAACGGGAGTGGCGGCATTTCACGCGCATGTATCTGTTCCTGGCGGCGTTCGCGACGCCGCTGGTGCTGTCGGTACACTCGGTCGTTTCGTTCGACTTCGCGATGGCCCTCACGCCGGGCTGGCACACCACGATCTTCGCTCCGTATTTCGTCGCCGGCGCCATTTTCTCCGGCTTCGCGATGGTGTGGACGATCGCGATTCCGATGCGCAAGTGGTTCCGGCTGCAGCACTACATCACGCTCAACCAGCTGGATGCCACGGCGAAGGTCGTGCTCCTCACGTCGATGATCGTCGGATCGGCGTACCTGATCGAGTTCTTCATCGCGTGGTACGGCGGCGTGAAGGTGGAGCAGCAGTACTTCTGGAACCGCGTGTTCGGCCAGTGGCACTGGGCCGCGTGGATCATGCTCACGTGCAACATGATTCTGCCGCTGTCGCTGTTCTCGCAGCAGCTCCGGCGCAATCCCACGTGGCTGTTCATTCTCTCGTTGTTCATCAACCTCGGCATGTGGTTCGAGCGCTTCGTGATCGTGGTGCCGGGTCTCAGCCACGAGTACGAGCCATGGCAGTGGGCGGGCTACACGCCCACGTGGGTCGACCTCGGCATTCTGCTCGGATCGTTCGGATGGTTCTTCATGTGGTTCCTGCTCTTCGTGAAGCAGTTCCCGGTCATGGCGATCTCCGAGGTCAAGGAGATCATTCCGCCGCGCATGCGTAACGCTGCCACGGCGGGAGGGGGGCACCACTAATGCGTGGCATTGTCGCTCATTTCCGGGAGCTCGACGCGCTCTGTTCCGCGATCGAGGACCTCAAGAAGGAACGGTTCACGAAGGTGACCGTCTACACGCCGACGCCGCGCCACGAGATCGACCACGCCGTCGATCCGCCACGGTCCGGCGTGCGGAAGTTCACGCTGATCGGTGCGCTTGCCGGCGCGACCTTCGGCTACTGGATCGCGGTGTGGACGTCGGAATACTGGCCGCTGGTCGTTGGCGGCAAGGCGTTCGGCAGCTGGATTCCGTACACAATCATTGCGTTCGAGATGATGGTGCTCATCGGCGCTCTTTCAACTGTGGCGGGCATGTTCGTGCTGTCGCGGATTCCCCGGCTCGTGCAGACGGTTGGCTATGACCCGCGGTTCAGCGGCGGCGATTTCGGCATCTGGATTGAAGACGCGCCCGAGCGGCTCCCCGCGGCGGAAGCGCTCGTTCGGAAGCACGGAGCTTCGGAGGTGCGCGGTGAAGCGTAAGGGCTGGAGGGCTGGAGGGCTGGTGGGCTGGAGGGAACTGCGTCTGCTTCCGATGCTCGGCCTGCCCTTGGTTTCGGGCGCGTGCAGCTGGCTGACGGATTTCCGGCAGCAGCCGTCGGTCGCGCCGTGGCAGTCGCTCGACGTCACTTGGCACGACACCACGACGCCGTCGCGCGGGAATCCGCAGAACTCGGTGACGACCACGGGTACCGCGGTCGCGGGCTATCAGGTCTCGTACCGCAACAATCCGGCGACGATCGATTCGATGTCCGGAATCAAGAATCCCGAGGCGGTCACGCAGGAGTCCGTCGATCGGGGATGGAAGACGTTCCAGATCAACTGCGCGGTGTGCCACGGCAACGACGGAGCGGGCAACGGGCTCGCCACCAAGTATGGCGTGCCGGCGCCGGCGCTCACGATGGTACAAATTGTCGCGCGCACGGACGGCTACATCTTCGGGCAGATGCGGAACGGCGGACCGTTCATGCCAAAGATGAATCGCATCGACGAACGGGATCGCTGGAACGTGGTGAATTATGTGCGCGGCCTGCAGGGCAAGCTTCCGGCGGACATCACGGTGAGGAAAGAGCCACCGGGACTCCCGGGGGTGACCGGTTCGGCGCTCGTGGGCCCGACGCCCACCGCGCCGGCGCGCAGCGTGCCGTTCGTGAAACCGACGTATACCGCGACGCCGGGCGGCGCCGCTGAACCCAGGACCGAGAAGAAGCAGTGAGCGCCCCGACTGCAGCTCCCACGCGCGAAGAAATCATTCGCGTCATCTCGAACAAGCCCGTTCCGAAGAGTGTGCGCACCTTTGGATGGGCGCTCACGATCATCGGTGCCGTGGTGTTTCTCGCGGGCGTGATCGGCGGCAACCAGCGCGCGTGGACGGCGTTCCACATGAACTGGCTGTTCTTCACGATCATCGCGTCGTCGGGTGTCATGATGACCGCGGTGCAGCGGCTCACCACTGCACGCTGGTCGCGCGCCGTGATCCGCCAGGTGGAAGGATTCGTGGCGTTCCTTCCCGTGGCGTTCGTGTTCCTGTTGCTGATTCTCTTCGTCGGCAACTCGCACATCTACCCGTGGTGGAATCTGGTGGGCACGCCCGCGCTGATTCCCGAGAAGAACCTCTATCTCAATCATGGCTTTTTCTGGGCCCGCTCGCTGCTGATCTTCGGCGCGCTGACGGCCGTCGGGCTTCGCTACATCTATCTCTCGGTGCGCCTCGACGTCGGCGTCATGCCCGACGAAGGCGCCAGCTGGGCCGCCAACATTCGCGCGAAGATGCGCGCGAGCTTCGGCGAGGAACGCCGAGAGCTGCACAACACGCACTCGGCGCTCGGCAAGCTCGCCGTGGTTCACACGCTGCTGTTCGGCATGGGGTGGGTGGTGCTCGCGTGGGATCACTCGATGTCGCTCGACTACCACTTCTTCAGCACGATGTACGGCTGGCAGGTCTTCATGGGCGGCTGGGTGGCCATGCTGATGGTGTGGTCAATCCTCACGCGATGGTGGCGCAACCATCTCGGTGCCGACGGCCTGATCAACACGACGCATTTTCACGACATCGGTAAGCTCTGCTTCGCGTTCACGGTGTTCTGGGGGTACGTGACGTTCGCGCAGTATCTCGTGATCTGGTACGGCAACGTGGGCGAAGAAACGCACTTCTTCCGCCTGCGCATGATCTCGCCGTGGATGCCCGCAACGATCGCGGCGGGATCGCTCGCGTTCGTGGCGCCGTTCTTCGGGCTGCTCTCGGTGAAAGCGAAGACGTTCACGCCGACCATGGCACTCTTCGCCGCGTGCTCCGTCCTGGGCATCTGGCTCGCGCGCTACGTCGAGGTCTATCCGTCCGTGTTCACGACGACCGTGCAATCGCTCCCGTTCGGCCTCTGGGAGATCGGCGTCACGGCGCTCTACCTGGGCGCGTTCATCCTGAGCTACGCGGCGTTCATGGACGGCTTCCCGAAGATGCGCGTGTTCATGCTCACCTCGCCCTATCGGGATGAAGTGCAGGTGCCGGTGAACCCCGTGACCATGGAGCCGCTGCCGGCGCACGAGTAGGGGCAACGGGCTAGACGGGCAACGGGCTTAACGGGCAACGGGCAAAGGGCAACGGGCTAGACGGGCAACGGGCGCTTGGCGCCCGTTTTCTTTTGGTCCCGCTGTCCCGCTGTCCCGCTGTCCCGCTGTCCCCCGTAGCCCTTTGCCCGTGGCCCTTTGCCCGTTCTGCCCGTTCTGCCCGTTGCCCTTTGCCCCGAAAGCCCCTTTCCCCCCGTGGCCCGGCTAGACTAACGCATGCGAATCGTCGTTCTGATCACGCTCGCCGCCGCGGCTGTTCAGGCGCAGACTCCTGCGCCCCCGCTCATCCCCGTGCCGCGCGAGGTCCGGGTGCTGAACGCGCCGCTCACGCTCCGCCAGCCTGTGGTGATCGTTTCGGGCGCCGAGGCCGACGACAAGAGCGCGGCGCAGATCTTCGCGGAGGAGCTCGCCGAGCGGCGCATTTCGGCCCGCATCGGCGACAGCACCGCAGGCGCG
>DASRAP010000336.1:0-9795 GCA_035638155.1 Gemmatimonadaceae bacterium
CACCGCAGGCGACGCGGAGCGTTTCGAGCGGCACGAAGCGGCCGTAGTGCGCCAGCACCATCGCGAGCGACGCCGCGCCGCATTCGACGGCTTCCATCTGCAGCACCGTCGGCGTGCGGAGACGCCGCCGGGCCGGAGGCGGCGGTGCTGCGGGCTTCCCGTTGGACGCCGGTTTCCCGTTGGTTGCGGCGATGTCAGCCACCGAGCCACTTCCGAATCGCGGGAATCACGAGCGCAAGCGGACGCATCTCGTCCACGACGATCTTGCCGGCGAGAAGAGTGCCGCTCCCGAAACTGATGGGCGCGCCGGAACGCGATGTCCACTTGAATCCGCTGATCGTCGCGGGATCCATCGTCACCGTCACACCAACGAGATACGCACCTCCCTGGCTCGTGAACTGCTGCACGAGCAGCTCATTCTTGAGATACCGGTCGAGTCCGCTGCCGCTGAGCGGAGCCGTCGACACCGACTGCACGGTGCCGATGAAGTATCCCGTCTCCTCGGGCTTCACACCGCCGGGCACCATCTCCGCGCGCATTCCCGGGCGGATGCGTTTGCCCTCGAGCGGAATGAACATGAGCACCTGCAGCGGCACTCCCGTGGGTTCGACGGTCACGATCGCCGCGCCGGCGCCGATCGACTGGCCGGGATCCGTGAGGCGCTCGACCACGATGCCGTCGTACGGACTCGTGACGCTCGCGGCCGCGGTGAGCTGCGCTTTCTGCTGGTCGAGACGATTCTGCGCCTGGAGAATCTGCTGGTCGAGCGTAAACAGGTTCTGATTCGACGTGACCTGCAATCTCACGGCGCTCGCGCTCAGCTCCTGCTTTCGCGCCACCGTGCTCAGCTTCGAGAGCTGCGTCTCGGCGCGCTGTGCAATCGTGCTCTGCAACGCGTCGGGCGTGAGCAGTCCCTTCGTGAGCGCACTCTGTTCGCTCGCGATCCGCGCGTCGAGATACTCGAGGCGTTTGTCGGCCGCGAGGATGGCTTCGTCGGCCTGCTTCTGCTGCTGATCGATTGACGTCCGCTCGATGTCGCGATTCGACGCGAGCAACGATGCGGTCGACGCACGGTTGGCCCGGAGCTCCGCGAGCGCATTCTCCTGCTGCTGAATCGTGATGCGCAGCTCGGGCTGTGCGAGCACCGCGATGGTCTGCCCCTTGTGCACCATCGATCCGGGATCGACGAGCACCGAATCGATTTGCCCCGCGGCGGAGGACTGGATGCGGTAGACGCCGGCACCGCTCACCATGATGCCTTGTCCCGCGACGACCTGCGGAATGCGGCCGAGCACGCCCCACACGAGTGCGGCGACCACGACCGCCGTGAGCGTGATGAGACCAATCCATCCTTTGACCGTCGTGATCTCGAGCAGCGTGTCGAGACCCTCGGGGCTCGTGTGGCGTGCGAGCGCCGACGAGCGGAAAATGCGTTCCTGAACTGAGGGCATCAGTGACTTCCTCGCGAGAGTTCGGCGTCATTCGGCGGCAGCCGGCCCTCCGCGAGCAGCTCGGTCGCACTGCGTCCGGATGCCGGATCGAGCCAGAGTGTGCTGATGTTCTTTTCTTCGGTCGCCCGTCCGCCAAGCGTCGCGACGCGCTGCAGATGTCGCGTGAGGCGGCCGATGAGCGCGTTCACGTCCACGGCGACGTCTTCCGCGGGCAGAACGGCCAGCGTGTGCGAGTCGACGACCGCGACGAGATCCGCGACGCGAATCCCTCCAATCACGGATTCGCCGAGCGCCTTGAGCTCATCGGCCGGCGGCGGATCCGCCACATCGTCGATCACCGCCGCACCATCGAGCGAAACGAGAATGACACCCACCCGCTCGCCGCGGCGCCGCGCGAGTCCGAGGCGGGTCTGGATCAGCGCTTCGAGGACGGGACGGGCGTGGAGCCGCGCGCGGCCGCCCACGGCCATCGTCGGCCGTTTCGTCGCGGCCGCGGATGGAAGCGGGATCTGCGCAATGGCATTCGCGACGCTCGCGGCATCGGTATTGGGATCGCGTACGGCGCGAATGAGTTTCTGTGTGTCCGAGGACGGTGGAACGCCATGCTCGCTTTGCAGCAGCGACTCGAGTCGCTGATACTCTTCCAGCGCGCCGGCGCGATCGCCGGTCACGTGGCGGAGCGCGATGAGCAAGCGCGCCGCGTCTTCATTGAGCGGCGCCATCGCCCGGGCGCGCCGCGCCCACACGAGCGCTTCATCAAGCCGCCCTGCGGCCGCATGCCGGCGCGCAGCCTGCGTGGCCGCATCGCGCGCTTCGACGCTGCGCCGCTGCCGCTGGCCGTCGAGCCACTCCTCGAATGGCCGCGCGTCGGGCACAAACACGCCTTCAAGCATCGCGCCGCGATACAGCTGGTATGCCGTCGCATGATCCCGGATGCGCACCGCCACGTCGAACGCGTCGACATCGCACCACACCTGATCGGGATCGAGTCCGACGACATCGTCGTCGCGCGAAACGACCGCGGACGGGCCGAGATGCGTGCGCAGGAAATACAGAGCGTTGCGGAGCGACGCGCGCGCGTGGTGCTGGTCGAGCTCGGGCCAGAACATGCCGATCAGCGTGTCCTTGCGGTGGAAGCATCGGCCACCGTGCGGTGGCGGCGCCGCGAGATACGCCGCGAGCGCGAGCCGCTTGGGCTGCGCAAGCAACGATGCCACGTTGCTCCCGTCACCCCGCTTGAGTGAAATCGGGCCCAGCACGCGTAGTTCGATCATGTGAACTCAGGCGCTTGACCAACCGAGACACCGCCACCGTCACCCGACCGGGTGACGGGACGGGAGACGGTAACGCGCGGGCCCGCCCGGCGCTATATCTCCGCCGATGTATTCCATCGGCCGGCTGACCCCGGAGACGGCGCTGCAATACGAGTCGCTCGCGCCGTTCGAGGTCCGTCCGGTTCTTCATTTGTTCGGCTACTTGCGCCGCGTCCACGCGTTCGGCGCGTCGCTCATGGGCCGCCCCATTGGCCTCGCGATCGCGGTGCGTGGATGGGCAGAGCCCGGGGCCTTCGGGGGCGCCGCGCCGGCAGCGACATCCGCGCGCGTCCTCACACTCACCGTCGCGCGAAGCTACCGAAGGATCGGTGCCGGGCGCGCGCTGCTCAGCGCCCTCGAGGCGTCGCTCACGGAAGACGGCGTGACTGCACTCTCGTGCAATTACGCCCTCGAATCGGCCGAGAGCCTTGCCGCGGTGGAAGGGCTCTTCGCGTCGGCCGGCTGGTCCGCGCCGGAGGTCGCAATGGTCCAGTGCCGCGCGGAGCACGGCATCCTCGAGTCGCCCATAATGAAGGACCGGATCGCTCTGCCGCCGGAGTACCAGATCGTGGATTGGGTGGATCTCACGCGAACGGATCGCGAGAGCATTCTGGCCAGGCAGCGCGCGGCGGAGTGGTATCCCGCGACGCTCGATCCGTTTCACTTCGAGCCGGAGATGGAGCCGCTCAACAGCCTCGCGCTGCGCTACGAGGGCGAAGTGGTCGGGTGGCTGATCACGCGCCGGACATCCGCGCTCAACATTCACTACCTGTGTCTGTTCGTTCGGACCGATCTCGCGCGGCTCGGCCGTGGCGTCGCCCTGATCGCAGAAGCGGTGCGGCGGCACCACACGCTCGTCGGCTCACGACCGGCCCACGGCGCCTGGAGCACGCCCTCGTACCTCCCCGCCATGATCCGCTTCATCAAGCGCCACTTCGTGCCGTTTGGCACGCATGTGGTGGAGCAGCGCGTCGTGAAGAAAGCCCTCGTTTCGCGCGCACGCGCGGATGAGACGCGCGCGCCGCGTGCTGTGCCCACTCGCAAACCGCTGCTTGGCGCAGGTGAATGTGACGGGGCTGTTCTCACGCTCACCGAATTGAGGGCGGCCTGGAAGCATCGGACGCAGCCGATCGAGTTCGACACGCTCGGCGCCGTGGCGTCGATCGATGCGTTCGCTTCGAACGCGACTTATCTGCGCGCGGCCGCACGCGACAATCCTTTGCTCTCGGCACAATTCGGCACACTCTACGAGCGATTACTTGCGGCGCTCGGCGACGCGCTCGGCGCGCCCGCGCAGCATCGTGAGGAGTGGGGACTTCCGGCGTTTCGCTTCCAGGGTCCATCGCGCGGAGCGAACGTTCCGCTCGGCGCGGTGCATTGCGACGTCGATCATGCATATCTCGCACCCGGTGCCGCCGTCGGGCCCCCTCCGGTTTCCTTCACCGTGCTCTTGAGCGAGCCGGACGAAACCGCATGGCTTCGCCTTTGGGACCTCACGTTGGACGAAACAACCGGTCTCGACACCGAGGAAACGGCGCGACTCCTCGACGGCACTCCTTCTGAAAACCTGCTCCTCGGGCGCGGCGAGCTGCTTCTGTATCCGTCGCACCGGTACCATCAGAGGGCGCCTCTCCCCGACCTCAAGCCCGGCCGGCTTCGAATCACCTTGGAGGGCCATGCAGTGCATTCTGAGGGGAGCTGGCAGGTCTTTGGGTGACCGGACGGACCGTCACTCAAGCGTCACTTGGCAGCGTGACGCCTGAGAGACGTTGGGGTTTGCAGATTAGTCGCGAACTCTCACCCGAGATGAGGAAGCCCCTATGCACGAATGGACTGAACAGGCCCAGAAGGAAGCACAGGACAAAGTGTTCCGTATGGCCGCGAACGACGCGTCGTTCCGCGAGCTCGCGCTACGCGATGGTCGCGCCGCGGTCGAGAAGGCCACTGGACGCTCTCTGCCCCCGGGATTCACGATTCGTTTCGTTGATCCGGCCGGCGCGCACCTCACGGCGGTGCTTCCTCGCGCGGCGTATCAGGAAGAAGAGCTGGCCGAGCATGAACTGATGGCGGTCGCGGGTGGCAAAGGCCATCACAACCGTCGCGGTGGTGGCGGCGACACCGGCACGGGCGATTCCTCGTCCGGCGGCGGCAGCGTCGACTTCCCGACGAGCGACGAAGGCTGAGTCTCTCGGAGAGAATCAGGACGGGGCGACGCGAAAGCGCCGCCCCGTTTTTCTTGGTGGTCTTATACGGCGGTCGCGGTCTTCAACACGCTCGTCACGAACCACCAGATCCCGACCGCAATGATTGCCGCCGGAACGCCGAACCGAATCCAGTAGATGAGCCACTGCGGAACCGGTCGTTCTCCGCCGGCGGAAAGCTCGGCGAGCGCCGCTCCGCGATTCACGCACCATCCGAGCGTCAACACCGCGAGCAACGCGCCGAGCGTCTGCATCCCCGAGCCGAACGTGAGATCCCACGGGACGAAGATGCCCATGTTGATCGACGGCGGAATCGACAGCAGGAACGCCGCAATCGACATGATGAGGATCGCACGCTTGCGCGAAAGGCGCGTGTTGTCCGTGAGTCCCGCGACGAGCGCTTCGAACGCGGGAACATCGGACAGATAGCCCGCGCCGAGCAAGCCGGCGAAAAACAGGAATCCGAAGATCCACCCGAACGGAATGCCCGCGAACACACGCGGCAACGTTTCGAAGATCAGCCCCGGCCCCGACGTCGGTTGCAATCCCAGCGCGAAGACAGCAGGTATCACGGCGAATCCAGCCAGAATCGCGGAGCCAGTATCTCCCACGACGGTCCAGATCGCGGGGCTGGACACCTTGTCGTTCTTGTTGAGATACGAGCCGTAGATGACCATGAACGTGCCGCCGAGCGACAGCGAGAACATCGCGTGGCCGAGCGCCGCGACCACGACCTTCGCGTCGATATCCTGCAGCCGGAATTTGAGGATGTACCAGCGCACGCCTTCCATCGCGCCTGGCAGCGTGAGCGACCTGACCATGAGCACGAGAATCACGATGAGCAGCGCCGGCATGATGACCTTGCTTGCGCGCTCGATGCCCGACCGCAGTCCCTTGATGAGCACGAATGCACACGCGCCGATCACCGTTGCGCTGCACGCGAGCTGGAGGAGCAGCGACGTGAGCGAGAATCCGTGTTCGGGCGGCAGAATGGCGGCCGCGTTGATTCCTCCGAACGGCACGGCGAACTGACCGATCGCGAAGTACAACACCCATCCCACCACGGCCGTGTAGTACGCGGTCGCCGCGGTGACGATGAAGAACAGAAACCAGCCGAGCTGTTTGCCGAACGGGAGTCCTCCCGCGGCGTACGCACCCACCGGGCCGCGCCGCGTGTGCCGTCCGAGCGCGAGCTCGGCCATGAGTCCGGGAATGCCAATGGCGACGACGATGAGCACGTACACCATGACGAATGCCGCGCCGCCGAACTTTCCGACCATGTACGGAAAGCGCCACACGTTGCCGAGTCCGACGGCGGCGCCAAGAATGGTCATGATCGCGCCGAAGCGCGAGCCGAATGTTTCGCGCTGTTCGCTCACGCTTTCGTGACTTCCGCGAGCACGTCGAGCGCTCTATCGATGTCGTCGATCGTGTTGTAGAAATGTGGCGCGAGTCTGATCACCGGGCCTCTCGCTGACGGGAGTACGCCGCGCTGCCGCATGGCATTCTCGACGGCGTGCGAATCGCCAACCACGAACGCAGTGTTCGCCGTCTTTGAATCGCAGCCTCCGTGAATGCGCAGACCTCGTGCCTTCCCGCCGGCAGCGAGCCTCTCACTGAGTACTTCGTGCCAGGCGCGGATCTTCTCGACGCCGATGCTTTGAATGAGCTCCATGCCCGCACGCGCGACATACGCGTTGATCATCGGTGGGGTGCCGGTGTCGAAGCGCCGGGCTCCGGCTGCCCAGTCGAGCTGCCTGGGGTTGAACGCAAACGGATTCGCGCGCCCGAACCAGCCGGTCAATGAAGGGTGCAGGCTGCCTGCGCCGTTTGGGTTCACGTACAGGAACGCGATGCCGGGGATGCCCATGAGGTACTTGAGATTGCCCGACGCGAGGAAATCGACGCCGCTCGCGCGCACATCGATCGGCACGACGCCCGCGGACTGATACGCGTCGATGAACACGCGCGCGCCGCGCTCGTGCGCGAGGCGCGTGATCCCGGTGATATCCTGGAGCGCGCCGTTCAGGTAGTACGCGTGGCACACCGAGACGACCGCTGAGCGCTCATCGATGAGCGCTTCATAGCTCGAAGGGTCGACCGCACCATCTCTGACCGGTGCCCATTGTACGTGAGCGCCGCGCTGCTCCTGTGCAAGCCACACGTGACCGATGGTTGGAAACTCGGCCTCGGTGGTCACGACGCCGTTCCGCGGCCCCGTGAAATCGATCGCGCTTGCAACGGCGCTCGCCGCCTCCGACACCGAACTGAACACCGCGACGTCGTCGGGTGACGCGTTGATCAACGCGGCGAACGCCGCGCGCGCGGCGTTCACTTCCTGCATCCACGCGTCCCAATCCATCCCCCGCGTGCGCCACGAGCCCATGTAACGCTCGACCGCGTCGCGCGCCCAGTCGGTCTGCGGCGACTGCGAGCAGTTGCACATCGGGATCATGGACGCAAGCGCAGGAATGCGCGCGCGCAGCGCGGCGATGTTGTAATCGGGGTGGGCGACGCTCATGGCAGCAACAAAACTACTTCTTGAACACGCGCTGCCAGTTCACCACGACCGTGATCGGATCAATCGACTCGCGCGATTGCTCCTGCGGAACGAGAAACAGGAACCGTTGCCCATCCCGCGACACGCTGTACTGCGGCTGGTTGAAGCCGGGACTCTTGAGTGGTGACTGGAACAACGCAACTGGTGGCGCAAATTCCGTGGTCGCTCCCGCGCTTTTCACCGCCACGGACATCACCTTGCCGTCGGGCGTGAGGTAGAACAGTTCCTTCCCGTCCGCGCGCCAGCGTCCCTGCATGCCGCCGTGCGCAGAAACCTGGTGGCGGTTGTCGAAGGCGGGGAACGACGCGACGTGGACTTCCCAATTCGCGGATTCGTTTGACCCATACGAGATCCAGTGACCGTCAGGCGCGAAGCGACCTTCGTCCTTGCTGTACGCCGAGTCGCCCAGCACCATCGGCGTGCGATCGCCCGTCAGCGGCAGCGCCATCAATTGATTGGGACGATGCCAGAGCAGGAACCTTCCATCGCTCGAAAAATCTTCAGGATACTTCAGGGTCTCGGGCGCCTCGAATATCACGGAGTCTAGGCTTGCACCGAGAGCCTTCTGGTAGAAATCGCTCTTGCCCTTTCGCGTCGAGAAGTACGCCACGGAGCGTCCGTCCGGCGTCCAGGCGGGATCGCTGACGCGCGCCGAGTCGAAGGTGAGGCGGTTCGGAATGTTGCTGGCGAGGTCGAGCGTCCAGATGTCGTTCTTCCCGGCATTGGGGTCGGCGCGCACGAGCGCAACGCGTTTGTCGTCTGGCGAGAGACGCGCCTGCGAGTACGGCCCCGGCTCGCCGACAACGCCGAGAGCCTTCCCGTCGCGCGAATACCAGTGAAGCTCGGCCGTTCGAGTGACTGTCGCCCCCGTGCGGAACACGAGCACACCGTTGTCAGATACCGAATATGCGGCGAACCCAGTCGAACTCGTCGCGACGTCGCTGGCGAGATGGATGGGTTCGCCGCTCACGGCAAGTCGTCGCGCGCTGAATCGCTGCGCAAAGAGGTCCCCACTGCGCGCATAGATCAGGAATCCCGGGGCCGCATACTCGACGTTCGCGCTCGCGACGAGATCCAGACGCTTCGCCGGACCCCCGTCGAGCGAGCCAACGAAGATCCCTGTCCTTCCGGCGTCTCCAGCGACGAACAGGAAGTGACGGCCGTCAGGCAGGAACAGTGGCCGCGCCGCGTTACTTCCATCCGGCGCTCGCGCAGTGAGCTCGGTCGGTGTTCCGCTTGCGGCCGGCACGGTGTACAGCTTTCCGCCCGATGAGAACACAATGACATTGTCGCGGTTCCACGTGCCGCCGCCGCCTCGTGCTGGAACGTCGCAGACGCGCTGCGGCAGTCCCCCGGTAATGTCGACTTTCATGAGCCGGGGGCTGGGCTGCCCGGTGAAATAGCCAACGAACCGGCTGTCCGGCGACCAGAAGAGCTGGCCAACACCTACGGTTCCCACCAGCGGCTTCGCGACCGTTTCCCCGATGCGCCTGATCCATACCACAGGTGCGTCGCCGGCCGGCCCGTCAGCGACGAACACGACGTTCCGGCCGTTCGGCGAAACCGCCAATTGCAGTGTACTTGCAATCGGCGTGGAACCCGAAAACGGAGTAACGACCGAAAACCGGACTTCCGCTGCGTCAGGCGCGCGCCTCGCAACGATCGCCGTCAACGCGAGCGTTGCAGCCCAGAGCACCGCAGCCCCGCCACCAATCAACAGCGCTCGTCGGCCGCGAGGTGCACTGGACACACTCGAAGTCGCCTGCTGGGCGGTCGCCGCGGCCGTGCTCGTGAGAATGACCTTTCCGCTGAGTGCGTCCGCGAATTCTTTCGCGCTCGCAAAACGATCCGCCGGGAGTTTCTCGAGTGCGTGTTCGACCGCAGCTTCGACGTGGGGCGGCACATTGGGCCTGCTCGAGCGAATCGATCGAGGTTTTTCCGTGAGCACGCGTGCGATGATTGCCTGAGACGTACTTCCCACGTGCGGGGGATCGCCCGTGAGCATCTCGTACGTCATGGCGCCGAGCGAATAGATGTCGGTGCGCGCGTCGATCGCGCGATCGCCCGTCGCCTGCTCGGGCGACATGTAGTGCGGTGTGCCGAGGGACAATCCCGTTTGCGTGATCCGTCCACCGCCCGCGTTGCTCACCGCGAGCGCGATGCCGAAATCCGCAACGACCGGCTGCCCTTCGTGCAGCAGAATGTTCTCGGGCTTGAGGTCCCGGTGAATCACATTGTGCCGGTGCGCGTAGTCGAGCGCAGCGGCGATC
>DASRAP010000337.1:0-8346 GCA_035638155.1 Gemmatimonadaceae bacterium
GAACGCGCGCGCGCAGAAGGAATGCCGCGCCGCCATAAGGTTGTTCGGCGGAGGACTCGATGCCTGGTGTTCCGAACACGCCATCAATCCCGTGCATGCCCGCGAGGTGCGCGCCGCGGCTGATCGTGCGCTCGACGCGTACCGTGCGTGCGAGGCGTGGCTGGCAACGCGCACCGCCGCACCGGAGGGAGCGTACGCGGTGGGAGCGGAGACGTTCGACGTGCTTCTCCGTCGCGGGCATCTCGTGGAGCGAAGCGCCGGCGACCTGCTGCGGGAAACGCGTGACGCCATTCGCCCCGCGCAGGAGCAGCTTGCCGAGCTGTCGCGGGACGCAACACCGGACTCAGTGCCCGCCCCCGATTCCTACCTGCGTGCGTTCCAGCAGAAATGGGACGCATGCCGCGCCCTGTCAGCGGAGCGCGATTTCGTCACGTGGCCCGAATGGCCGCTCCGGTACGTTCCGTTCCCCGCCTGGGCACGCGACGCAGCGCCCGACCTGTATTGGCTGTTCTACCGGTCACCCGCGCCGTTCGACGCATATACGGTACACGAGTACTGCGTGAATCCGGGCTGGCCGGAGAGCGCCATCACGCTGAACCACGTGGTGCACCACGGTGCGTTGGGCCACCACGTGCAGAACTGGCACGCCGTGCACCGCTCCCGCTCGAGGATTGGTACCGTCGCAGCCGTCGATTGTGCGAACCGAATCGGTATGTTCCTCGGCGGATCGCTCGCCGAAGGCTGGGCCTGCTACGCCACCGAGCTCATGGACGAATGCGGCTTCCTCACGCCCGCGGAGCGCGCGGCGGAGCAACAGAGCCGCGTACGCATGCTCGCGCGCGCCGTCGTCGACATCAGTCTGCACACGCATCGCATGACAACCCGCGACGCGGTGCGATTCTATGTTGACGAAGTCGGCATGACGCCGAATGCCGCCGACGCCGAGGTCAGCAAGAACACGATGTTTCCGTGTACGGCCGTGATGTACTGGCTGGGGACGAGCACCATCCTGAATCTCCGTGCTGCGCGCGAGCGCGCCCTGGGTTCGGCGTTTACCTTGCGCGAGTTTCACGACGAACTGTTGAGTTACGGTGCAATCCCCGTGTCGTTCATCGCGCATCTCATGACGGCGGACCAATGAGCTCGCGCAGCCGTTCGCTCATGACACGCGCGCTCGCATTGGCTTGCGTGGTGGCGTGCGCCTCGGACCGGCGGCCCGCCCCTCCGTCGAACGACCTCCTCATCGTCGGGTACGATCGCGAGCCGGACAACCTGAACCGCTACGCGACGCACATCCTCGAGGATATCGAGTCCTGCGTCGTTGAGGGTCTCGTGACCAACGACGAGCGAATGCAGCTCGTGCCGTTGCTCGCCACCGAGATCCCGACGCTCGAGAACGGCGGAGTGAAACTCCGCCCGGACGGCGGCATGGACGTCACGTGGAAGCTCAGACCCGGCGTCAAATGGCACGACGGTGTTCCGCACACGTCGGCCGACGTCAAGTTCACCGCGGATGCGATTCTCAAGGGGGACTGGAAACCCGAGAGCGTGGACGGCTTCGACCGGATCAGCAGCGTGGAGACACCGGATTCGCTCACGGCCGTCGTGCACTACAAGGAGATCTACGCGCCGTACGCGCTGCAGTTCGTGCGGGGCACGCTCCCGAAACACGTGCTCGAAGGTCGCGACATCGATCGCGCCAACGACTACAACCGATCGCCGCTCGGCACCGGACCGTACCGCGTGGCGGAATGGAAGACGGGCGAACATATCCTCCTCGAACGGGTGCCAGGTTACTGGCGCGACACGAGTGAGCCGCACATCCGTCGCATTCTCTTCCGATTCATCGCCAACACGACCACGCGCATCAACCAGCTCAAGACTGGCGAAGTGCACGTTGTGGCAATGGTGCCGTGGGACAAGGTCCGCGAGCTCCGGGCTGTGCCTGGACTCCGCCTCAATCAGGTGCTTGGCAACGGCTACGAGCACGTGACGCTCAACCAGAAGCGTTTCCCGCCGTTTGCCGATGTGCGCGTCCGCCAGGCACTGGCGCACGCCATTGATCGCGACCTCATTGCGCGAACAATTCTTGATTCGCTCGTGCAGGTGGTGAACGGGCCGGTGCAACCCCTGTCGTGGGCGTACGAACCGAACGTGCGCGCGTACGAGTTCGCGCCGGAGAAATCGCGTGCGCTGCTCGCGCAAGCCGGCTGGATTCCCGGACCGGGCGGTGTCCGTACGAAGAACGGGCGGCCACTCTCATTTACGCTCATCACGCAGGCGGGTTTCGCAATCCGCGAAAACGTCGCGCAAGCCCTGCAGCGACAGCTCCGCGATGTGGGCGTCGACATGCAGGTGCGGCTCATCGACGGCACGTCAATCAGCTCGGTGTGGTTCGCGGGCGATTTCGACGCGATGCTTCACTGGTGGCAGTCGGGCGCCGATCCGGAGATCACGTTGTTCTTTGCGAAGGATCGAACGCCGCCGGCGGGACGCAACATCAACTATTTCGCGGACGACGCCCTGACGGCGCTGCTCTACGCGTCGGACCGGACGGTCGATCAGGCGACGCGCGCCGGCCTCCTGCGCGAGGCGCAGCGGCGTGTTGCCGAGCTCGAGCCGGAGATTCCCCTCTACAACACCACGAAGATCGACGCGGTGCCGGCCACGCTCCGTGGGTTCAAGGGCAATCCGACGAACGCCGGCCCGTTCTGGAACATCCAGGAATGGGAGATCGTGAAGTAGCCGTGTCCGCGCTCCGGTTCATCGCACGGCGCGTCGTGCAGAGCGTCCCGCTGCTGTTCGTGATCTCCCTGCTCGTGTTTGCGCTCATCCATGCGGCACCGGGCGGGCCGCTCGCGCTCTATCTGGACAACCCCAACGTGCGGCCGGAAGACATTGCGCGGCTCCGCCACGCCATGGGCCTCGACCGCTCGCTGCCGGAGCAGTACCTGGCGTGGCTTGCCGCGTTTGTCCGCGGGGACTGGGGATACAGTTACGCCGACGGGCGCCCGGTGCTCTCGAGAATCATCGAACGAATTCCGGCGACGCTCGAGCTCGTCGGCACGTCGACGCTCGTGGCGCTCGCGGTGTCGCTTGCGACCGGCATCGCGGCGTCGGTGCATCGCGGCGTGGATCGCGCAGCGACGCTCGCGACGATCGCGGGGATTTCGCTCCCGGTGTTCTGGTTCGGGCTGATGCTGCAAATCGTGTTCGCCAATACGCTCGGATGGTTCCCGTCGTCCGGACGTGCGTCGTTCGGCGCGACCGGCTTTGCTGATCGTGTTGCGCACCTGATTCTCCCCGCGGCCGTGCTCGCATCGGTTCACGCCGCGGCGTGGTCGCGTTATTTGCGGACCGCCATGGGCGAAGCGCTGCGGCGTGCGTATGTTCGCGCGGCCCGCGCGCGCGGCCTCCGCGAGTCATCCGTAATCCTCGGGCACGCGCTCCCCAACGCACTCGCGCCTTTCATCACCGTCGTGCTGCTCGACGCGTCGATCATGGTTTCGGGCGCGGTCGTCACGGAAAGCGTCTTCGCGTGGCCGGGCGTCGGCAGCCTGTTCACCGAATCGCTCGCGAAACGCGACTATACCGTGTTGATGGCGCTGCTCCTGTGCGGATCCGCCGCGGTGATCGTGCTCAACCTCGTGGCCGATCTGGTGGTTCGCGCGATTGATCCGCGCGTGCGGGAATCCTCGTGATAAAGCGCCGGCGCGCCCCGGCTACGCATGCGGCGCGCACGGCGGCGCTCTTTCTTGGCGCGCTCACCGCCGCCGCGCTCCTTGCCTCCGTTCTCATGCCGGACGCGGCCGCGACGCTCGACCTTTCGTACCGCCGCGCCGCGCCGTCCCTCTCTCACTGGTTCGGTACCGACGAGCTCGGCCGCGACGTGTTCGTACGCGTGCTGAACGGTGCGCGCGTGTCGCTCGCCATCGGGCTGCTTTCCGCGCTGCTCAGTGCCGCACTCGGTACGGCGATCGGCGTCACGGCGGGTTAC
The DNA here is from genome assembly GCA_035638155.1 of Gemmatimonadaceae bacterium. Classification (GTDB taxonomy): domain Bacteria; phylum Gemmatimonadota; class Gemmatimonadetes; order Gemmatimonadales; family Gemmatimonadaceae; genus DASRAP01. Next base: position 3,998 of record DASRAP010000337.1, read on the forward strand.
GCACGCCGATGGATCGACGACGTACTCATGCGTTTCACGGACGCAATGCTGTCCGTGCCAAGATTACCTCTCCTCATGATTGCGGCGGCCATTCTGCAGCCCGGCGTCCCGCTTCTGGTGCTAATGGTCGGCGCCGTGGGATGGATGGAAACCGCACGCGTGGTGCGTGCAGAGGTTCAGTCGATTGCGACGCGCGATTTCGTGACGGCGGCGCGCGGCATCGGTGCGAGTCCGGCGCGCGTCGTGTGGCGCCATGTGCTTCCCGGCGTCGTTCCGACGGTGTCGGTTGCGACAACGCTCGCCGTTGGACGCGGCATCCTGCTCGAGAGCGCCCTCAGTTTCTTTGGCGTGGGCGTGCAGCCCCCCACGGCAAGCTGGGGAAACATGCTCTACCAGGCGCAAACGACCATGATGACCGAACCGTGGCTCGCCCTGTTTCCCGGCGCCTTTATTTTCCTGACCGTGCTCGCATGCAACAGTGTGAGCGCACGGCGCGACGCCGGCCCTCGGCCCGTCCTTGCTCACACGGGTCGCCGCACGCAGCTTGAGAGGATCACTCCCCTCTCCTGAGGCGCTGTATGCGTCGTATCTCGTTCGTTCTCGCCCTTCTCGCGCTCCCGCTTCTATCGCTCTCGGCCCAGCGCGGCGGCCGCGGCAACACCGAAGGCGGTGGCGGCGCTGGACTCCCGCTCCAGCCCGCAAAGCCGCTCAAGTTCACGACCGACGAGGGCACGTGGCTCTCGCTGGACGTCTCCCCCGACGGCAAGACCATCGTCTTCGAGCTCCTCGGCGATCTCTACACGATTCCGATCGAAGGCGGCAAAGCCACCCGCATCACGAGTGGCCAGGCGTTCGACGCCCAGCCGCGGTTCTCGCCCGACGGAAAGCAGATCACGTTCGTCAGTGATCGCTCGCAATCCAACAACGTCTGGATTGCCAATGCCGACGGCTCGAATCCGCGCGCGCTCACGCGCGACAACAACAACGCGAACTTCCAGTCGCCCATCTTCACACCCGACGGCAAGTACGTGATCGCGTCGCAGGGCAACGATCTCTACATGTATTACGCCGCGGGCGGCGGCGGCAGCTTCCGTCTGACCGGCGACACTGCGGCGGCCGGCGGCCGCGGCGCGGGCGGTGGCGGACGCGGCAACAACGCACCGAATGTTTTCCTCGGCGCATCGCCGAGCAAGGACGGCCGCTACATCTACTTTGCGGAACGCAACAGCACCGGCGGTGGCTACAACCAAACCGCGCTTGGCTGGCAGATCGGCGTGCTCGACCGCGAAACCGGCCAGACGTTCACGAAGACCAACGCGGTCGGCAGCGGCATGCGCCCCGAGATCAGCCCCGATGGCCGCTGGCTCGCGTACGCCACGCGTAACAACGCCGAGACGTCGCTCATGCTGCGCGACATGACCACGGGCGATGAGCGCATGCTGCTTCCGAAGATTCAGCGCGACGACCAGGAATCCCGCGCGAATCGCGACCTCGTTCCAACGTATGCGTTCACACCCGACGGCAAGTCGATCGTGATCGGCCATCACGGCCATTTCTGGCGCGCCGACGTCGCGACGGGGAAGGAGACCATGATTCCCTTCTCCGCCGACGTCGACATGATGATCGCCGGTCCCAACCATGAGTCGTTCACGTTCAACGATTCGTCGCTCACGGTGCACCAGATCCGCGACGTCACGCCGTCGCCCGACAACAAGAAGCTTGCGTTTGTCGCGCTCGACCGCGTGTGGACGATGGATCTGCCGAACGGCACACCGAAGCGTCTCATTCCCAATGACAACGTCGGCGAATTCCAGCCGGCGTGGTCGCCTGATGGACAGTACATCGCGTACGTGACGTGGAACGATCTCGATGGCGGGACCGTGTCGCGCGTGCGCAGCGACGGCTCGGGCGCTCCACAGAAGCTGAGCGCGAAGCCCGCGTACTATCAGAAGCTCGCGTACTCGCTCGACGGACGGCGCCTCGTGGTGGGTCGCGGTCCGCGCAACATGCGGAAGGATCTCGACGAGCTGGAACGTCCGAACGCGGCTGCAGTGGGTGTCGAGCTCGTGTGGCTTCCGAGCAACGGCGGCGCCGAGACATTGATTGCGCCGATCTCGAACTTCGGCCAGCCGCACTTCGTGAAAGGCGATACGACGCGCGTGTACTTCTCCGAAGGCAGCTCACTCGTGTCGATGCGCTGGGACGGCACCGATCAGAAGACGCTGCTCCGCACCGGTGGCGGCGGGGGCCGCGGCGGTGGCGGAGGCGGCGGCGGGGAGATGACCATGTCGCCTGACGGGCATCGCGTGCTCGTGGCGAGCGGCGTCAAGGCGTACGTCATCCAGGAGATTCCAAAGACCGGAAATGCGCCGACGATCAACGCCACGAATCCGGCGTCATCGGAAGTGCCTGTTCGCAAGATCACGGGCGTTGGCGGAGAGTTCGCGACCTGGTCGGACGACGGGAAGCAGATCTACTTCGCCCTTGGCCACTCGCTCTTCACGTACGACATGACGGCCGCGGAAAACGCGGTGCGTGATTCCGTTGCGAAAGCGGCAAACCGTCCAGCGCCTGATTCAACCGCGGGCGGCGGTGGTGGCGGTGGTGGACGCGGTGCAGGGCGCGGCAACGCGCCACCCACGCCGCCGATCTACGAAGCAACGCGCCGCGACATCGTGATCACGGTGCCCAAGGACAAGCCGCAGGGCGTGGCGGTTCTGCGTGGCGCGCGCATCATCACCATGAAGGGCGACGAAGTCATTCCGAAGGGTGACATCGTCGTCACGAACAACCGCATCACGGCGGTTGGTGCACAAGGCAAGGTCGCGGTGCCGGCCGGCGCGAAAGTCATTGACGTCACGGGCAAGACCATCATCCCCGGTTACGTCGACATTCATGCGCACATCTGGCCCGCGTTCGGCGTGCACCGCTCGCAGCCGTTCGAGTATCTCGTGAACCTCGCCTACGGCGTGACGACCACGCGCGATCCACAGACGTCGACGACCGACGTGCTGTCGTACGAGGACATGGTGGAAACCGGAGCGTTCATCGGCCCGCGCATTCTGTCGACCGGCCCCGGCGTGTTCTCCGCGGAGAACATCCGCTCGCTCGACGATGCGCGTGAAGTGCTCAAGCGGTATTCCGAGTTCTACAACACGGAGACCATCAAGCAGTACATGTCGGGAGACCGGCGCACGCGTCAGTTCATCATTCAGGCGGCGCGCGAGCAGCATCTCATGCCGACGCTCGAGGGCGGGCTCGACTACAAGAAGAATCTGACCGAAGCGCTCGACGGGTACGCCGGCATCGAGCACACGATGCCGATCGCGCCCATCTACAAGGATATCACGACGTTGCTCGCGAATTCGGGCACGACGTGGACCCCGACGCTCATCGTGCAGTACGGCGGTCCGTGGGCCGAGAACTACTGGTACGAGAACAGCAACGTGGTGGACGACGCCAAGCTCAACCGGTTCACGCCGCGCGATGTTGTCGAACGCAAGACACTTCGTCGTCCAGGCTGGTGGGCGCCGTCGCAGTGGTCGTTCTCACTCTTCGCCGAGCAGGCCGCGAAGGTCGTGGCTGCAGGCGGACGCATCGGCATGGGGAGTCACGGCCAGCTGCAGGGACTCGGCGCGCAGTGGGAGATCTGGAACATCGCGAGCGGCGGCATGCCGAAGCACGACGTGCTCAAGGTCGCAACGATCTTCGGCGCGGAAGCCATCGGGCACGAAAAGGATCTTGGGTCGATCGAAGCGGGCAAGTTCGCGGACCTGCAGGTTCTCGACAAGAATCCGCTCGACGACATCAAGAACACCAACACGATCAGGTTCGTGATGAAGAACGGCCGCATGTACGACGGCAACACGCTCAACGAGGTCTGGCCGCGCCAGCAGACGCTCGCGAGGCTGTGGTGGTGGCCGGAAGGCGGCGTGGCCGGAGCGTCCGGAAGCAACGTGGCGGAGCCGCCCGGGGGGACGAAAAGCAAGATGGACGGAAAGAGGCAATAGGCGTAGCTGGTAGCTGGTAGCTGATAGGTGGTCGGTAGTGAACAAAAAACGGCGTAAGCGGTAACTGCGTACAACCGCAGTTGCCCTTACGCCGAGTTCTTTTCATGCAACTTTGTCTCTTCCGGCACGGCGACGCCGGCGATCGTGCCGAGTTCGCCAAAACCGGCCAGCCCGACGATCTACGCCCGCTCTCGGAGGACGGCCGCGAAGAAGTCATGCTGGCGGCGCAGGGTCTTCACGAGCTGCTGGGCTCGTGTGACCTTCTGGCCACGAGCCCGCTCACGCGAGCGCGTCAAACGGCCGAAATCATCGCGGGTGCGTTTTCATGCGGACAGGTCG
>DASRAP010000338.1:0-11704 GCA_035638155.1 Gemmatimonadaceae bacterium
AGGTCGTGACGATGTACGACCGGCTGATGTCGGTTGCGCCGTCAGCGGTTGTTGCGCTGAATCGTGCGATCGCGATCGGCCAGCGCGATGGGCCGGCGGCGGGACTCGCCGCGATCGCGGCGATCGAAGACCCTGACCGTCTCGAGAGTTATCCGTTCTTCCATGCCGCGCTCGGCGAGATGGAGCACCGGCTGGGCCACGCGGATTTGGCGCGTGAGCATTTTGGGCGCGCGCTCGGTCTCGCGCGGAGTGAGGCGGAACGGCGGTTCCTGGAGAGGCGGGTGCGCGCGAGCGGGTGAGTGCGCGCGTCCGAGTACCAAGCGAGAGCAAGGTCACATGAACTTGCGGCTCGCAGCGGCCATACGTACGTTCTCCGCCCCACGCACGCAAGAAAACCTGAAAGAGTTTCAACAATGCGCCTGCCGGTCTGCGCTTCCCTCGCGGTCATTCTGCTGGTGTCATTGAGCTGTAGCGGCGGGGGCGCGAAGTCACTCGGTCCGTGTCAACAAACGGGCCCATCGACGCGTGTGTGTCGCGTTCCTCGCCCCGCAGTGAACCAGGCACTCAGCGAGTATCCGGACATTCTCTTCGAGGACGGCGACCTTGTGACTGTTTCCGCCGGTGGTTGCGTCAACCACGGCGGTATGGGCAGTACCTGGAAACGGTATGTGAATCCTGTTGGGAACAAGGCCGATCGATACTACCACGGCCTTATTCAATTCCTGGGCGGACCGCCCGGTCCCATTCGGCTTCAGGAAGCGATGCAGCACCCGTGGAAGGTCCGGAGTCGAGGCTTGGTCTCGCCGGCGTCGCTTACGCTCTATCTCGGTTACGAGGATGACGAGTACGGCGACAACTCGTACAAGGACCATGACGACGGCGTCAACAATCAATGCAAATCCGTTGGGGATGCGTTCGTTGAGTTGACGATTGTGAGGAACGGAGTGGCCCCCACTGAACCGCCGCCATCGCCAATGGATCTGGAAGGACTCGAAAGCATCGACCGACCCGGTACTGAAGAATTCCCCGCCACTGACATCGTCAACCTGCTGCCGATCAATCCCCGGTGGGGGCTTCAGAGAACGCATTGGCCCCAGCGACCAGATCCGGACGGGCTGTGTTTTGAGTCGGGGACGCCAACACCCCCGAACGGGCTCGTTCTACCGGTACCGCTTTTTGATGACCCGCGATGCACGACACAGCATCCCTCGGTGGATGTTCCTGGGGGCTTTCCCAACTTGAGTGTGTGCGTTCTAGGGAGCGGGAAGATCAAAGGACATGTGAACTATTTCCCCGCAATCTTTACCGGCGCGGTGCAGTTTGAGGGGCTCAATAATGGACCGGCCGGCCTCTTGGGGGACCATGACTACAGCTTCTTCCTCCTTCCCGATAACAACGCCGGACTGAGCGCGCAGGACAGAGAAGGCACGATCGAGATTGAATTCGATACGCATGAAACGATCAACGAGTTCGAGACTGCGTGGTGGTCGAAGTTTCACAAGGACGTCGACGACGGCCATGGCCGGCAACTCGGCCCGCGTACAGCGATCGTCGCTGGGCTTGTTGGCCTCGACTGCCAGCACGGCTGCAAGACCGAAATCCATCCCGTCTTTGCGATGGCGATGCTCGTCGACGAGACCACGACTGGGAATCAGACCGACCAGACCTGGGCGGTGTTTGTCAGAGACGTCGGCGATGAGGGGTCGTGCAGTTCGGCGATGCATCGCTTTTCAATGCCTGAGGGCGCATTCCACTTCGCGCTTCCATGGCCTCGCAACGTGACACAATTCTCCGTTGGCGCAGCGACGGATTTCCGGTCGAATGGAGGAGTCGAGTGGGAGGTCCGCGCGTTACCCTCGCACCGAGCTGTGGTGCTTGACGTCGGCCGGTTTCCGAGAACAGGAAGCGTCGATCCGACGCTGTTCTACGGGGAGTTGCACCTGGTATGGAGCGGGCCGACTACACCCGTCCGCCCGCAGTTCCCCGAGTCCGAACACGTCAAGACCGGTACGTCCATGTCGGCCATCTATGACCAGATGATGACCGTGCTTTCACCGCAGCAACTTGCGCTGTACAAAGCGAACACCGTCTTCACTCGAGCGATCCAGACGGTACGATCTACGCAGGCTGCGTCGCTGCCCAGTCAGCCGCCGTCGCCAGCGGGCGTCACAACGAGTCTCGCGTGCAAGAAGATGCTCCGAGACGCGCGAGAATACGACGTCTACCTTCGAGCTCTGACCAATCAGCCGATGCCGCTGCCGGGTGCACTGGCGCCAGGTGCGCCGGATGCCTGCTACCCAACGACCAAGCGATAGGTGGCTTCGGCGAACCGAGATTTCTGGTTCCCGCGGTCGAGCGGGCGAAGGTCAAACGCAAATGATGACGTTTTTCTCGGATGCGGAGCGCGAGTGGCTCGCGCTGGATCCCGCGGCCTGGGCGCAGTAGCGGCTTGTTTGCACGGTCCCAGCCGCATGGTCGCGACCCCTTTCGTTCCAGGTGTACGCGGTTTGATTGTGTAAGGTTCGCGACCATGAGAAACATCTTTCTGGTCTACATGCCGCCCGGTAACGCCGAGGCGATGGTGCACTACGAGGACACCATCAAGCAACGGGTGCCGCTGAGCCGCTTGCGACCGTACCTGTCGCGCTCGGAGTCGTTGCGACTTGAGGACATTTTCGGAGTTCGCCCCATCGCGGTCTGGGGATCGCGTGATTCGGACCGCAATCGCGCAACGTTTGATCGCATGCGGCCCGGCGACGACGTGCTGATCGTCGAAGGACCGACTATTCGGTTCGTCGGCAAGATCGCAGCGAAGCGTGTGGACCCCGCCCTTTCACGTGAGCTTTGGAAGCAACTCCGGCCAGCCTCTGTTGAAGGATGGGATTTGATCTATTTCATCGCCAATCCACTGGAGATCGAAATCCCGTTTCAGCTATTTGGCAATCTCGTCGGATTCGCTGGAGGTTTTCAGCTGCGCGGATTCACGGCCCTCAGCGCGGATCGCATTGAGTCGTTCTATTCGAAATACGACGACCTCTATTCAGTGCTCCTCTCGCTGGCGAAGGGGCGCGACGTTCGTGAGAAGGAAGCTCGCGACCCCGCAATTGCGGATTCAATTCCGCTCGTTGACCCCGCCGCCGAAGACATGGAGCCAATCGCTGCGAAAGCAATTTCGGAGCATGTGAGAATGCAGTGGAAGCTCGCGACACTCGGCGTGAAGGCAGGAGAAAAGGTGTGGGTTCCGCCCGGCGACCGAACGCGAATACAATCGGCGTACCAGTTTGATCAGTTCGAAGACAAATTCGCAGACGGCATCGATCTGCAAAGCAACTATTTCCAGAATATCGACGTTGTGTGGAAAGAAGAATTCCGCATTAACGCAGCGTTTGAGGTCGAGAACTCAACCGCCATATATTCCGGATTGCTGCGATTCGCTGACTTGAACGTCGTGGCGCCCAACACGGCGTATCCAATGTTCATCGTGGCGCCGCAGGAGCGACGCAACAGAGTGCGCGAGCAACTCATGCGTCCCGCATTTCGGCGGCTTGACCTTCGCGACAAGGTCAAGTTCCTGCCGTACGAGGCCGTCGATGAAATAGATCGTTTCTTTGAGGCCGCGTCGAGTGGACTCTCTGTGGACCTGATCTCCGGGAAAGCTGAGTCGTTGCTCTAAGACTCAGTTCGTGGCGGGGTTCAGTTCTTAGGTGCGGGCACGAGTGCTATTAGAAACGTCAGTGGGCAGTCACGGCGATACGCTCGACAAACGAGGCGATCGCAGATTCGGAGACCACCGTTTTCCGATCCCGCGAATTGATGCGGCTGCACCAAGTTCAAAGGACCGTTTTGAAACGCAAATGCGATTTTCAATTCCTTTCCGACCACCTGAACCGGAAGGATCCGGTTACATGGCGAGCCACTCTACGGCTCGACGGGCCGACCGTCAGGGCGACACCGAGGTTGGAGAGGCTCTTCGCGACGGTTAGCCCTGGAATGTGACGCGCGGCGGCGGGGTGAGTATATCGGGCAATGCGTATCCCCATCCTCGCCCTCGGCGCCGTCGCGGTCCTGACGGCGACCCGCTCCCAGCAAGTACCGACGACGCGCGCCCGGCAATGCTGCGCCTCACCGACAGCGGCGCGACGTACGACGTCATCAACGCGAAGGGGGAACTGGCAGAGCGCGTACGCGTGCCGGCGAACCGCATGATCGTGGGTTTTGGCCCGGGCGACGTAGCGTATCTGTCCAGCGCGTCCAGCGCGTTCACGCGAATCGAACGGGCACGCCTGCGCTGAGGGAAGCTGCATGGTAACGTTGGCGTTGTGTTCTCCACGTGCATCTTCTGCAACGGCCCGCTGGGACGAAACGAAGCGCTCGAGCACTTCACCGTCGGGCGGCGTCTTGCGTTTGACGCAGCGAAGGGACGCCTCTGGGCCATCTGCCCGCGCTGTGAGCGGTGGAACCTCACGCCGCTCGAAACGCGCTGGGAAGCGATCGAGGAAGCGGAGCGCGCGTATCGCGGGATGAAGTTGCGCGTGTCGACGCCGAACATCGGGCTCGCACGATTGAACGAAGGGCTCGAGCTTGTGCGTGTGGGCGCGCCGCTGCTCCCCGAGTTCGCGGCGTGGAGGTACGGTGATCAGTTCGGGCGACGGCGCCGGAAGCACGTCGTGATTGGCGGCGCAGGAGCGGTCGCCGGCATGTTCGGGTCGCTCGGCGGATTGATCACAGGCTTCCCCGCACTCGCGATCACGATGTCAACACTGAGCATCGGGTGGCGGATCGGCGACGTGATTCACCGCCGCCGGCGAAAGACGCGTGTCCGCACCGTCATCCGCGATCCACTCGGCGTTCCGATTCCGATGACGGCACTGCATATGGTATCGGCCGCGCTGATCCCGCCGAAGGATGACGGAGAGTGGCGCGTCGCGGTCCCATTCGGGAAGCTGCTGCCGCGCGATCAACGCGACCAGACGCGGTGGCGGCATGGGCCGAGCACGATGTTCGAGAAACGCACCGAGCTCACCGGTGACATGGCGATGCGCGCCCTGGGTGCCATGCTGCCGCTGGTCAACGAACACGGCGGCAGCAAGCAGCACGTGGTCGACGCTGTCGATGTCATCACGGCATCAACGCACGCGCACCAGCTGGTGCGTGCCGCATCGCTGGACGACAAAGCACGAAACCTGAGGACGGGCGAGACGAATATCCGCGAAATTCCACCGCGCATGCGACTCGCGCTCGAAATCATGCTGCACCAGGATGACGAGCGACGCGCCATGGAAGGCGAGCTTCGCGAGCTCGAAGCGCGGTGGCGTGACGCAGACGCGATCGCCGGCATCGCCGATTCGCTGACGCTGTCCCCCGAGATCGAGGAACGACTCGCAACCCTCAAAGCCGATATGCGTTGAAGGAGCTGGCGGTCTGCCCCGCCAGATTGGCGCCATGCGAAAGAAACGTTGCGCCCTCACTTCCGCCCACCCTGCTCCGCCGCCTTCCGCGCGATCTCGCTCGCCCAGTTGAGCACCACGATCGGCGGTAACGTCACGGCATTTTGCTCAGGACGCACGAACAGGAACTCGCTGCCGTCACGCGCAACGTCATAGTTCCACACCGAATTGCTTCGCACGGAATACGGATCGGCGTCGAACAAGCGCGTTCGGCTCGCAACCTGAACGGCCGCGCCCAGCTGCAACTCGGCGAGCACCATCGCGTGTGCATCGCCGTCCACGTACACCAGCGCCGTATTCGAAATCCAGAGTGGCTCAACGCCGAGCCCCTTGGAAATCAGGTATCGTCCGCCCGGCGCCTGGAACGGACGAATGTAGACCTTGTAGCCATCCGACTCGTCCGAGTTGTACGCAATCCACTTTCCATCAGGCGACACGGCGCCGAGCTGGTCGTTTCCCTGCGTCGTGACCACCGGTTGCAATACGCGTTTTCCTGTCACCGGCACGGCGTATACATCTTCGCTCGGCGACGTTCTGACGAGCGCTCCGTCGATCGTGATCCACTTGCCATCGCGCGTCCAGTTTGGCGCCAACCCTCCGTCCGCCGTCGCGAGAACGGTGTCAGGCGGACTCGATCCATCCGCAGGCATGGACCAGAGTCCGCCGGCACCTACGAACGCAATCATTTTTCCATCCGGAGACCACGTTGGCCGGCTGTGGTCGCCCTCTCGGGTCAGCTGTGTGAACGTCTCCTGCGCTCCGTCGTAGATCCAGATCTGGCTCACGCCATCATCGCTACGAAACTGGATTGCAATCCGTTTGCGATCGGGTGACCAGCGCGGATTCGTGTAGTTGCCCAGCTTGGCAATGACCGTACGCTCGCGCCCGTTTCGGTCGACGGCGACAATTCTGCCGCTCGCAGCACTGCCGCCGGGCCGGTACACCATCGACCCACTCGCCGACGCGATGCTCAGCCTGAGGCCGTGGCGCGCGGTTTCTTCCAGTCCCTGAAGCAACGGTATGGGTTCGCCGGAAACGGCGAGCGTGCGAGGATTGAAGCGCACGGCGAAAACGGACCGGTCCTGCGTACCATACACGAGATGGCCGCTCGGCGCGTACCAGCCACGCGTGCCGTTCGGCTCGAGAACCGTGATCTTGCCTGTCGCTACCTCGACCGCAACGAGGTCATGCTTGTTGCAGTAGGAACCGCAGAGCTCAGCCAGGACGTACTTGCTCCCGGGGAGCACGGACGGCCAATAGAAATAGTTGAGTGAATCCGCCGGCTGCACCGGGATTTGCGAAGACGCTCCACCCGTGCTGCTCACACGCGCCAGTCGCGCGGCTTGTGTCGTAAAAACAATGCGGTTGTCGTCGCCCCACGAACCAGCCTCGACGTTGCCAACATCCTTTGCAAGCGTCGTGACGGGCCCTCCCGTCGTCGCAACTTTTTTCATCGCAAACGCGGGCCGGGTGGAAAAGCCGATCGATTTTCCGTCGGGTGCGAAGAATGGCGCCACGGCACCTTCGGTACCGGCGAGTGGCACTGGCGCGAGCGCATCGAATGACTGGACGTACAGGCGCGATCCCGTGGAATCGATCAGCACCATCGCGATCATCTTCCCATCGGGGGAGAGCGCGAACGGGGCGTCGTCATTGATGTTGGTCGTGATGCGAAGCGAGCCCGGGAGCGCGAGCGGAAAACGCACAACGCTGCGCTCTTCATGGCCGCGCTTGCCGAACGCCGCTCCGCCGGCGACGCCAACGAGCACGAGCATCGCCGCGCTCGCGGCAATGAGTGCGGGGCGACGGCTGCGCTGAGCGCCCTGCCCCGCGTATGCGTGCGCCCTGGTGTGCGTCGAGTACGTGAATCCAGATGCGCCGAGTGCGTCGGCGAAGGCCTTCGTGCTCTCGAAGCGGTCCGCGGGCACCTTCTCGAGCGCGCGGGCCAGCGCAGCATCGACATTGGGCGGCACCGACTTCCGAAGATCCGTCACCGGACGCGCGGCATCGGTGATGATGCGCATGATGATCTGCTGCGCATTTCCCCCCATGTGCGGCGGCGAGCCGCCGAGCATTTCGTACAGGACGCACGCGAGCGAATACTGATCGCTTCGTGCCGTAATGTCCTTGTCCGCTGTGGCCTGCTCGGGCGACATGTAATGCGGAGTGCCGAGGGAGAGGCCCGTTTCTGTCATGCGCCCGCCGGCCGCCGCCGACACCGCGAGCGCGATGCCGAAATCCATCACCATCGCGCGTCCGTCGTGGAGCAGAATGTTCTCGGGCTTGATGTCGCGGTGGATCACGCCGTGGCGATGCGCGTAGTCGAGCGCATCCGCGACTTCTCGTGCGATTCTTACGGCTTCGTCGACGCCGAACTGCGATTCCCGGTTGAGCTTCTCACGAATCGTTTCGCCCTGGATGTAGGGCATGACGTAGAACAGAAACCCGTCCGCCGTGCCAGAATCAAAGAGCGGGAGGATGTGCGGATGCTGCAGCGCCGCCGTGGTCTTGATCTCGACCACGAACCGCTCGGCGCCGAGTACGGCGGCGAGCTCGGGCTTCAGGACCTTGATCGCGACCTTTCGGTCGTGCTTCAGGTCCTCGGCGAGGTAAACCGTCGCCATGCCGCCCGCGCCCAGCTCGCGCTCGATGCGGTAGCGGCCGGCTAAGGCGGAGTTCAGGCGGTCCGTGGTCGGCACGCGACTAAAATGCGGCGTTGTAAGGGCGGCGGTAAGACTGCGGCCGTAAAACGACGGTCGTCGCCTGGAGCCCGCGCGGCGAGTTTTTACGGATACTCGTCCGACCCCAACACCCAGATGAACGACTGTAGGTCGATCATGTCGCGCGGCTTGAGATCGGCGTTGTCACGGCGCACCGTCTCCGCGAACGACAGCGCTGCCGCATACGTGTCCCAGTTGGGCCTCGAGACATAAGCAAAGTCGAAGCCGTACGCCGTGGCGGCGTTCCGCGTGACCATAGGCTTCACGAAGAAGTGCGCGTCGGGACGAGCGATGAACGCGAACACCGTCACCACAGGCCACGTGAGCACACGGGTCTGCTTGCGCGGCAGCTCGGCGACCACATCGCACCAGGCGGTGAAGCGCGCCTGGTCCGTCCCGCGTCCGTGCAGCAACTCATACAGTCCGCGCGCGAAGGCTTCCGCGCCGCGGTCTGACTTGACCGCATCGCGAAGCGCCATTTTCTCGAACGAGAAGAGGAGATTGGTTCGCGATTCAATCGTGACCGCGTGCCGCGCAACCTCGGCGACATCTCCAGCGTCGAGCAGCGCCTTGAACCGTGGCTGCGACAGCACTTCCATCCACTGATCGTGGGCCTGCTGCTTGTAGTTCCGCTCCCAATCGAGATACGTGGGGTCGCTGAAGCCGCGGCGAAAATAGCGGAGGAATTTCCGGCGGCAGCGGAGCGCGCGGGGCGGCAGCACCGTGCGCGCCGGATCGCGCCGCGCCCAGCGGCGTTTGCGCGCGGACGTACCCGAAGTGTGCGTAGACATCGTAACCTCTCAGAGCTGAATCACTCTGATTCTTCTACACCGAACCGGGGTGAAGGCGCGAGGCTTACTAGTTCCGTGCACCCCGGTGAGACTCTCCGCGCCGAATGTCTGGTGCCGCTCCACCTTACCGTCACGCACGCCGCGAACATACTCGGCGTTTCGCGGGACGACCTCGTCCCGGAGGTTCACGGTAAAGAGGCGGCGGAGCGGTGCTCGTCGCAGGCAGGCTTGCCTCGACTGTTGGTGAGCGAACGGGAGAGGTTCTCCGCGCGACAACGGCGGAGAAACGGCGAGGCGCGGACGAGCGAAGCGAAGCGCGCGAGTCACGCGCCTGGCCGATCGAGTGCGTCGCGCGGAGAACCTCGACCGCGAGCGCAAGCCACGAAACGCCAATCGAGTACGTCGCGTGGACAACCTCTACCGCGACCGGCTTCGGCCAACTATCGCTGCAGGTGCGCCCGCGCCTCCCACAGCTTCGGAAAGAACCGCTGGTCGACCGTTCGCATCAGATACCCAGACCCCGACGTCCCACCCGTTCCGCGTGTCCCGGCACCGATCACGCGCTCGACCAGTTGCACGTGCGTGAACCGCCAGCGCGCAAATTGCTGCTCATACTCGAGCAGCGCCTCGGCCACGAAGAACAGCGTACTCGGCCCCGGTCCGAGGTAGAGATCTTCGACCTTCGTGCCGTTCGTTTCGAGCATGCGGAGAAAAAGCTCTTCGAACGTCGGCGACGCGTTCTCGATCGCGCGGAACTGTTCGCTCTGCACACCGCTCGACGAACCAAGGAACGCGCGCAGTTTTGCAAATCGCTGCGGCGGAAGCGTCTCCAGCGCCGAGAGCTGCGCCGACACGATCCGCATGAGCGAGTTGATGCGCTGCAGGTGCCACAGCGACTCGCCGGCGTTGTTCCGCTCGAACGACGCGACGAGTCCATCGAATTCATGCAGCAGCGCCTTGAACCAGAGCTCGCTCGCCTGGTGCACGATGATGAAGAGCAGCTCGTCAGGCTGCTCGGGATCGGAGATCGGGCTCTGGAGCTCGAGCAGCTCGCCGAGCCGGAGATACGAGGCGTACGTGATGTCGTCGGTCAGGGGCGGCTCCGGACGTTGGCGAGCTCGAGCACAACCTTCTTCCCTTCCGCGGAGCGCAGCACGACGCGCCCGCCCGGAACAAACGCCGCGATCGCGCGGCCCGCGGGAAGCTGCACGCGCTCGAACACCTCGCCCTTTCGGTTGACGACATCATACAGAATGCCGCCGCGCGCGTCGCGTGACGTCGACGGCGGGATCCACAGGTTGCCGTCGAAATCGACCTTCATCGAGCCCAGGCGCGTGGGCGGGACGTAGTCCGGAATCTGCGCCGCACTGACAACGGGACGCGACGGGTTCTTGAAGTTGGGCGGTGCGCCCGCGGGAATCGGCCGCGCCGCGGCGATGGAATCCATCATCTTCGTGGCCGAGTCGATCATGCGCTGTTTTTCGTCGTCGGTGATGGGTCGCCAGTCGAACGGCATTTTCGGCGACGACGTCATCTTGCCGTCGAGACCAATCCAGTCGATGTGATAATCTTGCTCGCGCACGATCGCGACCGCGCCGTCGGGCAGCACCGTCCACTGGTCGCCATGATATGGAAGCACATCGGCCTTCTGCCTCCACGTCCAGCAGCCGGCTTGGTTGGGATTGGGAATGAGGTCGCCGGCGAGATATGAAAACTTTATGCGCGCGAGCGTATCGATCTGGCGCGTGTCGAAATCGGCGCGCACGAGCCACGTAGAGTCCGCGCTCAGCGCGGGTTTCGTGGGACTGCAACCGGGATTTCCCACCGCGATCGGATCGGGGCGCGCGACATAGACGATGCGGCCCTTGGGATCGAAGCCCGCGCCGCCGTACATGGTGCTGAGCGCGACGTTCGTCGCGTCACCAGCCTTGGGCAGCGCGAACACGCGTCCGAAGTTGCCTTGCGGATCGATGGCGACGAGCGAGCTCGATCGCATTTCCATCATGATCGACGAATCCGCGAGTCCCGGCATGATCACCGCCGGCTGCGTGCCATAGTTGTGCTTCGTGGCAGGCGTGGTATCGGACCAGACGGTGACCTTCGTGAAGCTCGCATCGAGGCTCACGAGCTTGAACCCGACGGCGTCGTTCACGATGATCCGTCCGTCGCTCAAACCCCGCACGTTGATCAGGGTGTCGAACGTGACCGGCGCCTTGGCGACGATGGCGCCGAGCGGGCGGATCGGCGCCCGTTTCGGATCCTGCGCCTCGGTGACGGAAGCGAACAGGAATGCCGCGGCGAGCGCACGATGCATAGATGTGGTCATAGGGTTCGACTAAAATGTGGCGGGGCGCGCGACTGAAAGCGATCGATGATACGTGCGGTTTTATGGTGACGGGCCGACCGGCACCCTGGCGTACCGTGCGGCCCATGCCCACGATATGCTCGTTCTTCGGTATCATTATTCAGATGTATTGGCGCGACCACGCGCCGCCACATTTTCACGTCATTTACGGCGAATACGAAGCCGCGATCGAGATTCGAGAATTGCGGGTACTCACCGGATGGCTACCGAAACGGACGCACGCACTCGTTCGGGAGTGGGCCGCTGATCATCGCGCTGAGCTATTGGAGGACTGGGAGCTATGTCGCCAAATGAAGACCCCAAAGCCGATTCTGCCGCTGGAATAGTTCCGCGCCCGGATCCGAAGTCAGCGTGGCGTGTCGTCAGCGTCGAATGCCTCCA
>DASRAP010000339.1:0-3812 GCA_035638155.1 Gemmatimonadaceae bacterium
GCCGTGCAAATCGCTCCCGCGTGGGATCGCCCTCGCGCGCGAGCCGCTCGAGATGCGGTCCGCCCGGATACGGCAGGTCCAGCAGCTTGCCCACCTTGTCGAATGCTTCGCCGGCCGCGTCATCGCGCGTGCGGCCGAGTACGTGGTAGGAGCCCCACTCCTCGACGTCGACGAGCAGCGTGTGACCTCCCGAGACGAGCAGCGCGGTGAACGGCGGCACGGCGTCTGCATGCTCGAGCGACTGCGCGAACAGGTGTCCCTCGAGGTGGTGGACTGCGACGAGAGGAATCCCGCGCGCGAACGCGAGCGCCTTCGCGTAGCTCACGCCCACGAGCAGCGCCCCCACGAGTCCCGGCGCATACGTCACGGCAACCGCGCTGACACCGTCCAGCGTGGTCGCGGCATCCGCCAACGCGCGCTCGACGACAGGGACGATGGCCGTGAGGTGCGCACGGGACGCGAGCTCCGGTACGACGCCGCCGAAGATGCGGTGCACGTCTTGCGACAGGATGACGAGTGAATCGAGTCTGGCGCCGCCGTTTGCGCCCCGCACGATCGCGGCCGATGTCTCGTCGCACGACGTTTCGATTCCGAGGACCGTCGTCACCGGAAAAGAATCAGTTCGCCCGTTCGGCGAGAATTGAGTCGAGGAGCGCGCGAATCTGCGCCGCGTCGCGATCGTTGATCGCCGCGATCTGCTTGTAGCGAATCACGCCGTCCTTGCCGATGACGAACGATTCCGGCGCCCCCGTGGTCATGTAGTCCGTGCGAATCTTCCCGTCTGCGTCATACAGCACGTCGAACGTGAGCCCATAACGCTTGATGAAGTCGCGGATGGGGCCTTCCATGCCCGGAGCGTCCATGCTGACGGCGACGAGCTTGAGTCCCTTCGCGGCATAGTCCTTGTAGAGCTGCTCGAGCATGGGCATCTCCCGCTCGCAGGGCGGACACCACGTGGCCCAGATGTTCAGCAACACGACCTGGCCACGATAGTCTGCGAGCGACCGCGACATGGGAGCGGAATCGAGCGTGACCGCGTGAAAGTCGGGCGCGCGCGCGCCCACCGTGACGCGCTTCAGGTCCGCGCCGAAATACATGACGCCTGTCCACACACCTGCGGCGGCAATCATGACAATCGCCGCGACCAGCAGCCATTGTCCCCGCCGCGTCATTCGCCGGCGAGTGAGCGAAGCTCGGCGATCGCGGCCGCGAGATCAGGTGCGGCGAAGACGGCGTTGCCTGCCACGAACGTGTCGGCTCCAGCCTCGCGACACCGCTGAATGGTGTCGCGCGCAATGCCACCATCGACTTCGAGTAGCGCGTGACTCTCCGCAGTCGCGAGCATCTCGCGCGCGTGCTCGATTTTTGCCACCGTCGATTCGATGAACTTCTGCGCGCCGAAGCCGGGATTGACCGTCATCACGAGCAGAAGATCGATGTCGCTCAGGATCTCCTCGATCGCCGAAACCGATGTCGCGGGATTGATTGCGACGCCGGCCTGCACGCCGAGCTCCTTGATGCGCTGGATCTGGCGATGAAGATGCGGCGCCGCTTCGGCGTGCAGCGTAAGTACGTTCGCCCCCGCCTTGGCGTACGTGTCGAAATAATTCTCGGGCTCGACGACCATGAGATGCACGTCGAGGGGAAGCGACGTGCACCGCTTGCACGTTTCGATGACTTTCGCGCCGTACGTCAGGTTCGGCACGAACCGGCCGTCCATGACGTCGATGTGGATCCAGTCAGCGCCGGCTTGTTCGCACATGGCGAGCTGATCGCCAAGTTTGGCGAAGTCAGCGCTGAGAATGGATGGCGCAATGCGGACGCGCGTCATGGCGCGTCCGCGAAAATCGAATTCGCTACGTGCGGCGCAGACGCACCGCGAACGAGCCATCCGCACCGTGCCGGTGCGGCAGCACGCGCAAGCGACCGTTGTCCAGCACTTCCGACGGAACCGCGCCGGCAGGCGGCGGTTCGAGGACGAACTGCGGATGGGTGGCGAGGAACAGATCCACCGGCTGGTCGTTCTCTTCGGGTTCGAGCGAGCACGTGCTGTAAACTAACAGCCCTCCCGGCTTTACAACGTTCGCCGCGGCGTCGAGCAGGCTGCGCTGTGTGGAGGCCATGACCGAAATGTCGGATGCCTTGAGGCGCCACCGGGCGTCGGGATGCCGGCGGAAGGTGCCCGTTCCGCTGCACGGCGCGTCGAGGAGCACCGCGTCGACCTGACGGAGCGCCGGCGTTCGCGCGTCCATGAGCACGAGCTCAATGCCTGTCGCGTCCACTCGCTGCATGTTTTCAGCGAGCCGCGAGAGGCGCAGCATCGATCGGTCCGATGCGACGACCTGCGCCGCACCGCGCGCCAGCTCGAGCGTCTTTCCGCCGGGTGCGGCGCAGAGATCGGCGACGACGCTGCCCGGGGCGATGGCCGCGTACTGCGTGACGAGCGTCGCGGCGGGATCCTGCACGAAGAGCTGTCCCTGCTGAAACGCCGCGAGCTCCGTGAGCGCCGTCCCCTGTGGCAGCCGCACCGAATCGCGCACGAGCGGCGCGTCTTCGACCTCGAGCCCGTCCGCTTCGAGCGCCGCTTCGAGCTGTTCGCGCACGACGTTGAACGGTCGCACGTAGGTCGGCGGCTCGACGTTGTTCGCTTCGAGGAGTCCCACCGTGTCCGTCATGCCGTACCGCGCCACCCAGCGCTGAATGAGCCATCGCGGATGTGAATGCGTCACGACGAGTGCTTCGATCGGATCCGGGGGCAACGCACGGCTCAGGTTGTCACGCTCGCGGTCGAGTCGCCGGAGCACCGCGTTGACGAGCTTGCTTGCGCCGAGCCCGTGCCGCGTCTTGGCCAGCTCCACGGTTTGCGCAATGGCGGCGTACGGTGGCACGCTGCGCATGTGCAGCAACTGGTATGCGCCGGCGCGAAGCAGATCAGCGAGATCCGGATCGAGCCGCGCGAGTCCGCCGCGCACGCGCTCCGTGAGCAACGAATCGAGCCATGCACGGCGGCGAAGAATTCCGTATGCGAGCTCGTGCGCCCAGCGGCGGTCGCGATCATCGAGCGACGAGATGCGTTTTTCGAAGGACGAGTCGAGCAGCTCCCCCGAGCGAAGATCCTGGAATACCTCAGCAACCGCGATGCGAGACGCAGTGACGCCCATACGAGAGCTCGGCGCGGAAGGGGCGAGGCGGGGGGCGGTCACGGGCTGACGGGTCGCCGGGTGGACGGGTCGACGAGGGTCATTCGAGCATCCCCTTCGTTGGCGAGCTGGGAATTGCCGTTTCCCTTCTCGGCATTCTGCCCGCGAGGTACGCCAGCCTTCCTGCCTCCACGGCGAGCTTCATTGCAGTGGCCATTCGCACGGGATCGTCCGCGGCGGCGATGCCGGTGTTCATCAGAATGCCGTCCACGCCCTGTTCCATCGTCACGCACGCATCAGAAGCGGTGCCAACGCCTGCGTCGACGATTACGGGAACCGTGAGGCGTGATTTGATCGTTCGAATTGCGTACGGGTTGAGCAGTCCGAGCCCCGAACCGATTGGCGACGCGAGCGGCATGACCGCGGCTGCGCCGGCTTGCTCCAGGCGAAGCGCGGTGATCAGGTCGTCGTTGGTGTACGCCAGGACCTGAAAGCCCTCGGCCGCGAGCACACGCGTCGCCTCGATGAGGCCCGCGGTGTCGGGCAGCAACGTTTTCTCGTCGCCGATCACTTCGAGCTTGAGCCACTCGTTGAACCCCGCCGCGCGCGCGAGCCGCGCGTAGCGGACGGCCTCGTCCGCGGTGTAGCAGCCCGCGGTGTTGGCGAGCAGGA
>DASRAP010000340.1:0-63986 GCA_035638155.1 Gemmatimonadaceae bacterium
CCATCGTGCAAGTCGCGATCGACAACGGAAAACCCGTACGTATCGGCGTGAACTGGGGATCGCTCGACCAGGCGCTGCTCACGACCATGATGGACGAGAATGCGCGAAGCGCCGAGCCGCGCGATGCGAAGGACGTGTACATCGAGGCAATGCTCGAGAGCGCGCTTCGGTCCGCGGAGTTGGCGGAAGCCACGGGGCTTCGGCACGATCAGATCATCATCTCGTGCAAGATCTCGCAGGTGCAGGACCTCGTGGACGCGTATCGTCGCCTTGCGAAGCGCTGCGATTATCCGCTGCATCTCGGACTCACCGAGGCCGGCCTGGGCATGAAGGGCATCGTCGCCTCGGCGAGTGCGCTGTCGATTCTGCTCAGCGAGGGCATCGGCGACACGATTCGCGTCTCGCTGACGCCACGGCCCGGCGGGGATCGTGCCGATGAAGTGATCGTCGCTCAGCAGATTCTGCAGTCACTCGAGCTTCGCTCATTCACGCCGCAGGTGACGGCGTGTCCTGGATGCGGCCGCACCACCAGCACCTTTTTTCAGCAGCTCGCAGACGAGATCCAAGGCTACCTGCGGGATCAGATGCCCGTGTGGCGGACGCGACACCCCGGCGTGGCAGAAATGCGCGTCGCGGTCATGGGCTGCGTCGTCAACGGGCCGGGGGAGTCGAAGCACGCCGACATCGGCATTTCGCTCCCGGGTACGGCCGAGGAACCCCGTGCACCGGTTTACGTGGACGGGAAGCTGTCCGTGACCCTTCGCGGCGACACTATTGTACGCGACTTCATCCAGATACTGAATGAGTACGTTTCGAAGAAATACGTCTAAAATGGCGTGATACTGTCGCCTTTATGCTACTCTGATGGCATGAAAAAGGGCGCCCAAACTCTGGGCGCCCTATTCTTTTGTTCCGCCTGAAATGAACTACTGAACCGTCACCGTCATCTTCATGCCGGTCGCTGCGTGCGGCGTGCAGATGATCTCATACGTGCCCGCCGGGACGCCCGCGAACGACAGCGTGTAGCTCTCGCCGTTATTGATGGTCTTGCTGGAGAGCTCTCCCATATCCTGGTTGGGCATGTTCTTCACGAGCACGGCCTTGGCATCCGCCGAAAGCTTCGCTGGATCGAACGCAACGTTGTGCGGGCCCATCGAGACGGCGTCGAACCGGATGCCGTCACCGGCCTTGAGCGTGACCTTGTTCGGCTCGAACCGCGTGCCGTTCGCATCGCCGACCATCTGCACAACCTGCGTCGCGCCCGTGATCGGCGCTCCACCCGCTGCCGCAGCACCTGCCGCCGGCGTCGTCGCCGGAGCCGCCGTCGTGGTCTTCGTGGTGTCGGTCTTCTCGCCGCCGCATGCGACCATCGCCATAATGCCCGCAGCTGCCGCCAACTTGCCAAAACGCATAGCCAATTGCCTCCAGTATTTCGATTAGGAACTACATGTTGGAAGGGAACGCCCGCGCGAGCGCGCGGACACAAGTGAAACTATTCACAAATAGGGTTGAAATGAAGCGTTACGGGACCGGATTGTACGAATACCCGCCTTTACGGAGCATGTTGTGAGCGCGCGCGAATTCGTCCCGCGACCCGACTATGCCGCCGTGCCCGCATACCGGGCTGAACGCACCTCCGCCGACATCGATCTCGGCGACAGTACCAACCAGTGGGGCACCGCGCCGTCGGCGCTCAAGGCGCTTGCTTCCTTTTCCCCGCGTGACATCAGCGAGTATCCCGCGGTCGACCCGCCCGAGCTCGTCCGGGCATTTGCGGACTATGCCGGTGTGGCGCCCGACATGGTGATTTCCGGGTGCGGATCGGACGACTTGCTCGATGTCGCGCTTCGGGCGCTGGCCGCCCCCGGCGAGCGCGTGGCCCACCCTGCTCCAACGTTTGCAATGGCGCCCATCCGCGCCCGCGCGAACTCGCTGGTGCCCGTGCCGGTGCCGGTCACCGCGAATGGAGATCTCGATGCCGACGCCATGCTCGCCACGCGCGCGCGCGTCATGTACTTGTGCACGCCGAATAATCCCACGGGCGTACCGCACTCTCGCGCCGCCGTTGAGCGGGTCGTCGCGGCGGCTCCGGGCATTGTCATTGTGGACGAGGCGTACGCGGAGTTTGCCGACGACGTGTTTACGCCCTGGGCGGCGCGGCAGCCGGGCGTCGTCGTGCTGCGAACGTTGTCCAAGTCATTCGGCCTGGCAGGACTCCGAATTGGTTTTGCGCTTGCAGCACCGGTATTGCTCGCCGAGATGGTCAAGGCACGCGGCCCGTTTCGTGTGAACGCGCTCGCGAATCGCGCCGCCGCGGCTGCACTCACCGGCGATCGCGACTGGATTCGCGCGCACGCGGCTAATGTTCGCGAGGTGCGGGCGAGATTCGTCAGCGCGCTTGCCCGGATCGGATTCACGCCCCTGCAGTCGCAGGCCAATTTCGTGTGTGTGCCGGTGCCCGACGCGGCGCGCGCTGCGCAGCACCTCGCGGCGAACAGCATCGTGGTGCGCCCATTCGCGAAACTCCCAGTGGTCGGCGACGTGCTGCGTATCGGGCTCGCACCGTGGCCCGCGCTCGAGCGCGTGCTGGCCGCGCTCGCGGCGCTGCCTCGCTGACGCGAAGCAGGATCGTTCAGAAGCGGATGGCGCTATCCGGAAGTTTCGTGGCGTCGCCGACGTAGGCGAAGTTGAGATCGCGGAAATAGCGCTTCATGACGCGCTGAATGTCCGCAGGCGTCACCGCGCGAAGTGACGCGCTGAACGCATTTCCCCTGCGCCAGTCACCATAGTAGAGCTGCGCGCGCGCCAGGAAATTCGCCTGCGCAGCCATCGTTTCATTATCCAGGAAGTACTCGGTGATGAATTGCTGGATGAGGGGCGCGAGCGACCGTCCATCAATGGCCTCCTCCTGCAGCGCGCGGATTTCATTCCGCATCGCCGTGACCGCGGCGATGGGATCGTTCGTGGTCACGTAGAGCCCGACAGCGCTCGCCGCGCGCTCCTCGAATGGTGCGTTCACAGCGTAGGTCAACGACTGCCTCGATCGCACCACGGCGAACAGCTGTCCCGATAGAATGGCGCATGCGACGCGCATCGCGTCGTAGTCCGGATCACCGGCTTTCGGGCCGGGTGCGTAGCCGATCAGATAATTGGTGGGCAGGGCGCGTTGCTCGCGATACACGGTGGCGGCGCGCCGCGGAAGCGTGTCCGGAAGCGTCCAGCGATATGTCCCGGCGGGGAGCGCGCCAAGTGTTGCCGCAACGAGCGAGTCGACAATCGGTCGCTCCACATCACCGACGACCACCACAAGCATGCGCGATTTCACGAATTGATCGCGGTGATATGACTTGAGCGCTGCGGCCGTGAGTCCGGCGACAGACCGGTCGTTGCCCACCGGATCGATGCCGTACGGATGCCCTGCAAACGCCACGGAATCCGCGAGGTGCTCGGTCCAGTCGTCCGGGGAATCGCGACGTTGCGCGAGCGCGCTCACGGCGTCCTCGCGTTCGATACGCACGTCGGCCGTGTCGAGCCTGGGCGCAACGATGCGGTCGGCAAATCCTGTCCAGGTTTCGAGGAATGCCTGGCGCGTCGTGCGAAGGCCGAGCATGGACCAATCACGGTCCGTGTCGATGACGATGGTACTGCCGCTGCGTGCGAGCTGGCGGCGCAGTTGCTCGCGAGTGTAGTGCGCCGTGCCGCGCTCGGACACGGCAAGCAGAAGCGGCTCGATCCCTGCATTGGCGAACGTGAGCTGGCGGCTTCCGCCAAGCAGATACACGTTGGCCGCGACGATGTCGTTAAGCGCCGCCCGGCGGTGAATGACCTGGATGCCGGCAACCATGTAACTCTGCGTCGACGTGTCCGGGCGTGACTGGGCTGACAGGCAGGTCGCCGCGACAACGTTCGAGATGAGCAGCGCGCTCGAGAGAGGTCGGTTCATTGCCATGCCGCCAGTCGCACGAGCTCCTCCTGCGAAATTGCCGTCGCGCGCCGCGCCGCCGGACTGAGCAGCACTCCCGTGACGTGCGGTTTGTCCAGGACATACGTTCGGAAGTACCGCACGAGATCATCCGACTTCTGGCGCGCCATTTCGTCGAGGTAGCGGAAGTAGTAGTCGAGTCCGATCACGCTCCACCAGAATCCGAGCGCGTGCGAGAAGCCCGACGTGCGCTCGCGGCTGAACTCCGAGTCGGTGGCCCGGTGTGCTTTGACTTCCTCGAGCTTGTCGGCGGTGAAGTAGCCGGGAGACGCCGCACGCTTGAGCTCGCGCATGAGCGCAGGAATGGCCTCGCGCAGTTTCTCCGGCGACGTCTGCCCGCTCACCGTGATTGGTCCGACGTGATTGAGCGTGTAATAGTTGACCACCACGCGCCCCTGCCAGAGCCCGGTGTCGACGAGTTTCTGCTGAAACTCGGAGCCCGGCAGGTTCAGATAGTCGGAGAACACGTCGGCGACGAACGTCGACTGCGGGTCTGCGCTCAAGCTCGGACCCTGCCACTGAATGACGACGGCGGCGCCGCCGACGTCCTGTTCCACGAAGGTCCCCGCGTCGCGCGCGAGCGGCGGCACCGGAGGCATTGGGTCCGATGCGAATGGGTCCGCCGCGCGCGCCCACGAGCCAAACCATTTTTCCGCGCGCGCAAATGCCTCCGCCGGCGCGATGTCTCCGGCGACGATGATCGCGGTGTTGTTCGGCACGTAATAGCGATGCTGAATGGCACGCATCTGCTCGGACGTCACGCGCTGAAGAACGCTGCGGCTGCCGATCGTGTTCTTGCGGCTGAACGCCGTTCCCCAGAGCAGATGCATCATCGCCTGGTCGAGATGCCAGCCGGCTTCGGATTCCGCGCGATCATATTCGCCGAGCACTACCTGCTTTTCGAGCGCGAGCTCCGTAGGGAGAAACTGTGGCGTCCGGAGCGCCGAGCTCAGCAGCTGCAAGCCGCCTTCGACGGAATCGGAGGGAAGCGTGAGGTAGTAGTTCACCTCTTCCTCGCGCGTTTCGGCATTGAAAATCGCGCCCAGAAGCGACGCACGCGCCATGACCCCGTCCGGATCCGGATACGCCTCGTTGGCCTTGAAGAACATGTGCTCGTAGAGATGCGCGAGTCCTTCCGTCTCGGGCGTCTGCGTGAAGGCGCCGTTTCTGACGACGGCTTCGAGCGTGACCAGCGGAACACCGTGATTCTCCACTGCGATCACCGTCAATCCGTTGGCCAGCACCTTCTGATGGATGAATCGCTCGAGCTCCGCCTTCTGTGCGCGCGCAGGCGGGGACAGGAGGCAAACGCCGGCGATCACGGCGAGGACTGCACGAACGCGCTCGCGCCGGCTGTCATGCCATCCGCGCCCGCTGGCGTGCCGTGCGTGTCCCGTCTTTCTTTCGATAGTCATGCGCTCCGTTATTACTCCCGCGATTCGCGCTTCGTTACTCGCTCGGCTTGACGAGTCGAGATTCCACGAGGGCGCTGCACTCGCCCCGTTGACGACGTTCCGCATCGGTGGTCCTGCGGATGCGTTGTACGATGCCACATCGGCTGAGGACCTCGCTACAGCAGTGGCGGCTGCGCGAGCGACCGGAATCGAATGGTTTCTCCTCGGACTGGGAGCCAATATCCTCGTCGGTGACCAGGGGTTTCGCGGATTGGTCATCCGGAACCGGGCTACGTCATGGCGCTTCGATGCCGATGGACGACTCTGGGCCGAGTCGGGCGCGATCGTCGGCGACCTGATTCCGGCGGCGATCGAGCGCGGGTGGAGCGGCATCGAGCATTTCGTCGGCATCCCGAGCACCCTGGGCGGTGCGGTGTGGCAGAATCTGCATTTCCTGTCGCCGGCTCCGGAGCGTTCGCGCACCTGTTTTCTTGCCGAAGTGTTCGAGTCCGCCGACCTCCTGATGGAAGACGGAACTCGCCGGATCGTCGGTCGCGACGAGATGGGGTTCGGGTATGACGATTCCCTGCTGCACCACCACCGGCACGTGGCCCTTTCCGCGACGCTCGCGCTCACACGCGGCGACACCGCCCAGATGCACCGGGTCGTACAGGAAAACCTGAGTTGGCGCGGTGCCCGGCACCCGTGGCTCGCGATCCATCCGAGCGCCGGGTCGATTTTCAAGAAGATCGAGGGCGTGGGCGCCGGCCGGTTGATCGACCAGTGCGGGCTCAAGGGATTTCGGATGGGCAACGCGCAGATCTCGCACATCCATGCGAACATCATCGTCAATCTTGGCGGCGCGACCGCAGCGGACGTGATGGGACTCATCCGCCACGCGCAGCAGCAGGTCGAAGCGCGATTTGGCCAGCGCCTCGAGCCGGAGATCGGCTTCGTCGGCGAGTTCTGACGCTCAGGATTTCGTCCGCTGCGGGATGAGCGCGCTCGCGAGCGCACCGCCGCCGAGAATCGCCGCAATGAGGCCGAGCAGCCAGAAGTTGAGGTTCGGTCCAATCCAGTCCGCGACACGGGTCGCGAGCAGCATCTTGGCTCCCACAATGGCGAGAATGATTGCGAGACTGACCTTGAGGTACCGGAATCGCTCGATCAGGCTCGCCAATCCGAAGTAGAGCGAGCGGAGGCAGAGGATTGCGAAGACATTCGATGTAAAAACGAGGAACGGATCCGCGGTGATCGCGAAGATCGCGGGAATCGAATCCACGGCGAAGAGCAGATCCGTCGTCTCGACCAGAACGAGCGCAATGGCCAGCGGCGTGAGGTACGTGCGGGCGTTCTTTCGCGTGAGGAAATGATGGCTGTCGTACTCTTCGGCGATCGGAAAGAATCGGCGCAGAATACGAACAATGGCGGCTTCATCCGGCGCCGCCTCGTCCATGCCCGTTGTGAGCATGCGGATCGCGGTGAACAGCAGGAACGCGCCGAACACGTACAGAATCCAGTGATAGTGCGCG
Organism: Gemmatimonadaceae bacterium; assembly: GCA_035638155.1. GTDB lineage: Bacteria > Gemmatimonadota > Gemmatimonadetes > Gemmatimonadales > Gemmatimonadaceae > DASRAP01. Next base: position 6,909 of record DASRAP010000340.1, read on the forward strand.
ACCAGTCCCGCCCCCGCGCCGATCATGCTGCCGCGCATGAGCAGTGCGCCGAGGATGCCCCAGAACAGCACGCGATGCTGATACTTCGCCGGAACCGCGAGGTGCTGAAAGATCAGCGCGATCACGAACACGTTGTCCATCGACAGCGACAACTCGATCACGTAGCCGGTGAAGAATTTCACCGCCGCGAGCCGGCCGTCGTTCACGACGTGGTCGACGCTGTCGCGGTGAGAGCCAAGGCCGAGCCAATGGCCGTTGTACGCGAAATAAATGAACGCCGAGAAGGCCCCAGCGAGCACGATCGTGAACAAGGTGAACAGGAGTGCTTCGCGCATCTTCACGACATGCGCCTTGCGATTCAGCACGCCGAGGTCGATGGCAAGGATCCCGCAGACGAACGCGAGAAACGCGACCCACGCCCACACGATCACGGTTTGCTATGTCCCTTCGGTGAGCCACCGGGCCCACTCCGCCGGTGCCGGACCGATGCTCAGGCGGTTTCCGGAACGCACAAGCGGGAGCACCAGAAGTGTGGGTTCATCCGCCAGAACCTGGAGCCACTTGGCGTCGCCGTAACGCGCCGGGCCGAGCCCGAGATCGAGAAAGATCCTGGACTCGCGGTCGATCAGACGATCGACACCGAACTTTCCGGCGAAACGTTGCAGCTCTCCGATCGACGGCCCGCGAACCTTGAAGTCCACGAAGTGTGTCTTGATACGGCGCTCGGAAAAGAACCGCAGCGCTTTACGAACCTCGGCGTGGTTCCGGACGCCGAACACCTGAACCTCCACGCTGCCGGGCTCCGTTAGGTTGATCGGAATGTCACAGACTGGTGCTGGGCAATCTAGGGAACGGACGAACGGCGTCCCGCACTTCAGGGCGCCGCGCGCGGCGTGGTGGCTGCCCGGCCCGCACCTGCCGACGCTCTTCGGCAAGCTCGCGCGGCGCGTTCCGTGGCCGCGCACCACGCGCGTCCGCCTCGCCACCCAGGACGGCGACACCATCGCGATCGAACGCGTGGACGGCCGCCACGATCTTCCGCGCATCATCGTGTTCCACGGCCTCGAAGGCGGCACGCACTCCACGTACGCCAGGGGCGTATTACGCGAGGCGGAGCGCCGCGGTTGGTCCGCCGATCTCGTGCTCTGGCGGACATGTGACGGCGAACCCGTGAACGCGGTCGCACGCTCCTACCACTCCGGGGCGTCGGACGATGCGGGGTTTGTGATCGAGCAACTCCTCGCGGAGAAGCGCGCCGGACCGACGTTTCTCCTCGGCGTTTCGCTGGGCGCAAACGTCCTGCTCAAGTGGCTTGGCGAACAAGGCGCGCGCGTCCCCGCATCGATTGGTGCGGCCGTCGCCGTGTCGACGCCGTTTGATCTTGGAGCGGCGGCGCGAAAGATCGAGCGCGGCTTCTCGCGCGTATACGGGCGATTCTTTCTCCGCAGCCTGCGCGCGAAGACGGCGGCAAAACTCGGCCGATTCCCCGCGCTGGTCGACGCCCAGGCGCTCGCTGCGGCGCGCACACTGCGCGAATTCGACGAGCTCGTCACGGCGCCGGTGCACGGCTACAAGGGCGCCGATGACTATTACGAAAGAGCGAGCTCGCTGCAGTTTCTCGAGTCCATCCGCGTTCCCACGCTCTTGCTGAACGCACGAAACGATCCCTTCCTTCCGCGGGCGGTGCTCGACCGGGTCGCGGCGGCGGCGGCGCGGAATCCGTTCCTGCATTGCGCCTTCCCCGCGGGGGGCGGCCATGTAGGCTTCATTTCCGGCAACACGCCTTTCGCTCCGGAGTACTGGATGGAAGTGGCCTGCCTTGATTGGATGCGCGAAGCGGCAGAATTACGCGCCAGTATAAGAGCATGATTAAGACATCAACTACTCACTAATGGCTACAGCCTAGGCTTCTACGAGTGGATGAGGCGGCTCTCTTCATTGGCGTGTTCGTTGGCCTGTTTCTCGCGCGTCTGGTGCTCGCGACCGTCTTCTTCGTGCTCATCTTACCCGACGACGACCGCTGCCCTATGTGCAATGCCGTGACGGAGCCGGTCGAGAGCCGCTGGCGATGGTTGACGCCAAAACTTCGCGCGAGCTGGTGCCTGAGGTGCGGCTGGGAGGGTTTGCTTCGCCAGTCCGCACGGTCTCCAGTGCGTTTCGGTGAAAAACCTGGCCGGAAGCCGGTGCACCACTGAGCGTTGCGCGTTAACCCTTCTACATGAGTCTCAAGTTCGAAGCCGAGCTCGACGTCGTAGTCATCGGCGGCGGCCACGCGGGCGTGGAAGCGGCGGCGATCGCCGCGCGCGCCGGCGCGCGCGTCGCGCTGGTCACCTCGGCGCTCGAAACGATCGGACAGATGTCGTGCAATCCGGCCATTGGCGGCATTGCAAAAGGGACGGTCGTTCGCGAAGTCGACGCGCTTGGCGGGATCATGGGCCGAGCGACGGATCGCGCCAGTCTGCAATTCCGGATGCTCAACCGGAGCAAGGGCCCGGCAGTCTGGGCGCCTCGCGCGCAGTGCGACCGCGCGCGATATCGCGTTGCGGTTCGTCATGAGATCGAACAACTCGCCGGAGTCCGCCTCGTACAGGGCACCGTGTCCTCGCTCATCGTGGAATCCGGTCGCGTGGCCGGCATCCGCACGCTCGAGGGACGAAGTTTTGGCGCCCGCGCTGTGGTGATCACCACCGGCACGTTCCTTCGAGGACGCATTCATATCGGCACGACGACGGCGCTCGGCGGTGGACGCGCGGGCGAGGCGCCGACGACGCACCTCGCGGATCAGATCCGCGAGCTCGGGCTCGAAACGTCGCGCTTCAAGACAGGCACTCCGCCGAGGGTAGACGGGCGGACCGTGAACTATGATGCGTGCACGGCGCAGCTCAGCGAGATCGACGAGTTCGATTATGCGTGGTCGCATTTCTGGACGACGCCCCGGGTCGTCGAAGGGCGCACGCGGCATCCGGATCAGCGCCCGTGCTGGATCACGTGGGCCGGCGATCCGACCAAGGACGCAGTGCGCGCCGCCATCTCGCGTTCTGCGATGTATGGCGGTGCGATTGCGTCGCGCGGTCCGCGGTATTGTCCGTCGATCGAAGACAAGATCGTGAAGTTCCCGGACGCCGCGCGACATCAGATTTTTCTCGAGCCGGAAGGAAGTGACACGGACGAGTTGTATGTGAACGGCTTGTCGACGTCGCTGCCGGTCGACGATCAACTCGACATGCTGCGTTCCGTGCCTGGACTCGAACGCGCGGTCATGACGCGCGCGGGATACGCAATCGAATACGACTACGTCGTACCGACGCAGCTCGACGCGACGCTGGCGGTGAAGCAGCTCGCGGGGCTTTTTCTCGCGGGACAGATCAACGGCACGACGGGCTACGAAGAGGCCGCGGGCCAGGGCGCCGTGGCGGGCCTCAACGCGGCACACGCCGCGCTCGAGCGCGCGCCAGTGCGCTTCGGACGCGAAACGTCGTACATCGGCGTGCTCGTGGACGATCTCGTCACGCGTGGAGTCGATGAGCCGTACCGGCTGTTCACGTCGCGCGCGGAATACCGGCTGACACTGCGCCAGGACAATGCGCTTGCGCGCCTCAGCTCCGTGGCATTTGCAAATGGTCTTTTCAGCGACGACGAGCGCGCAACGGCGATGCGGCGGCTCGACGCGGAGACGGCGGCGCTCAAGCTGGCCGATGAGACGCGCGTTCGTCCGGAGACCATCAACGCGTGGCTCGGCGAGCTCGGCACGACGCCGCTGGCGCATGCGGTTCCGGTGCGTGAGCTCGCGAAGCGCACGCAGGTGTCGCTCGCGGGTCTGTTCGTGCAGTGCCGCGTCGGCGCGGATCTCCCGCGCGAGGCGGTGGTGAGCGCGGAGCTCGAGATCAAGTACGCCGGCTACTTCGAGCGTGAACGCGCCGCTGTCGAGCGCATGGCGCAGATGGGCGCGGTGACGCTCGCCAACGACACGCCGTACGAGACGTTTCAGTCGCTCGCCGTCGAGGCGCGACAGAAACTCGCCGCCATCCGCCCCCGCACGCTGGCGCAGGCCGCCAGCGTGTCCGGGGTTTCGCCGTCGGACCTCCAGAACCTGGTGCTCGAGGTCGAACGCTGGCGGCGGCGAGCCGGGACAGGCGTCGGCATGGACGCGTGACCGAACGGGGCGGGACTTCCGGCGCCGCCGCAACCGGGTTTCGCGCCGGAATTGCCATCCTGCTTGCTGCACTCAGCCTCCTGCCGATCGGCACGTGGCTCGGCATTTCGTTTCAGCGCGCGCTTGCGTATCAGGCGGTCGAATGGTCGACCGGGATCGCGCTCGTCGCCTTGCTGTCGGTTGTGTTCGTACTGCTGCTCCGCGACGACGAGCGCGTTCGTGCGCTCGGGCGGGGCCCGGCGCGTTTGACCGAATGGTGGACTGCGCGGCCTGTTGCATCCACTGTGATCATCGCGCTGATCGCCTGCGTCCTCTACGTAATCGTTGCGTGGACGATGTTCGACGCGCGCCCGCTTCTCATCGACGAAGTCGTGCAGGTGCTGCAGGCCAGAATGTTCGCGCACGGACAGCTCTGGGTTCCGGTGGATGCGCATCCCGAATTCCGGTCGATCATGCACATGGTCGAGCAAGGCGGGCGCTGGTATGGGCAGTTCCCGCCCGGGGGCCCGGCGATGCTCACGCTGGGCGAGCTCGTGCATGCTCCGTGGCTCGTGAATCCGGTGTTCGGCGCGATCTCCGTCGTCGCGTTTGCGATGGCGCTTCGCTGGAGTGACACGAAGCCGTCCGTGGCGCTCGGTGCGACGCTGTTGTTCGCGTTCGCTCCGTTTGTGGCGTTCCAGTCGGGGAGCCACATGAATCACGTGACGTCACTTGCGTGGATGCTCGTGGCAACGGCGGCGCTCGTGCGCGCGGCGTATGCAGATGACGACCGCTGGCTTGCGGGGCTTGTGTGCGGTCTCGGCCTCGGGCTCGCCGCGACGATTCGTCCGCTCGACGCCGGTGCGTGGGCGCTTCCCGCGGCCGCGTGGCTTGGGTGGCGCGCAGTGCGACGCGGATACTGGCGCGCGTTCATCGCGTCCGGTGTTGGCGTCGCGGTGCCGATGGCGCTGATGATGCTCGTCAACTCGCGCACGACGGGGGGAGCGCTCACGTTCGGCTACACCGTCCTGTGGGGTGCGTCGCACGGACTGGGGTTTCACACGTCGCCGTGGGGCGAGAGTCACACCGTGCTGCGCGGCGTCGCGTTGACGGCAGCGTACCTCAACCGGCTCAACCAGTTTCTTTTCGAGCTTCCGATTCCATCGCTCGCGCCGGTGCTCGCGGCGCTCGCGCTGGCGCGGAAGTCCGGCGCGCTCGAGCGGTATTTGCTTGCCGGTGCAGCGCTCGTGATCGGCGCGTATTTCGCGTACTGGCACGACGGGTTTTTTCTCGGGCCGCGCTTCATGTTTCCGGTGGCGCCGCTCGCTGCACTGCTCGTGGCGCGACTGCCTGGCATTGTGGCTGAGCGCTGGCCGCAACCCATGGTCACGCGTTCCGTGTACGCGACGTACCTCGCATCGGGCGCGCTTGGCGCGATGCTCGTGCTTCCCGTGCGGGCGGCAACGTATCCGAACGGATTTCAGTCCATGCGTTGGGATTACGATGCGCTCGCGCATGAAGCGGGCGCGAGCGGCGGCCTGGTGCTCGTGCGCGAAAGTTGGGGCGCGCAGGTCATTGCGCGCCTCTGGGCACTCGGCGTTTCGCATTCGCTCACGGAAGTTCTGTATCGCCACGTGGACACGTGCGGGCTCGACGACATGGCGACGCAACTGGAGATGTCGGGCGTGCGCGGCGCCGATGCGGAGGCGCGTCTTCGTCCGATGCTGGCGGATTCGGCGCGCGTCGTCGAAAGCACGTTGTCACCCGATGCGACGGAGCGCGTGCTGCCTGGTTCCGTCTACACGCAGCAGTGTGCGGCCCGCATCAATGAGGATCGCGGCGGATACACGTTGTTCGCGCCAGTCCTGCTGACACGCGATTCGGCGACCACGTGGCTGCGCGATCTGCACGCGCGCGACTCACTCATCGTCTCGCTCGGTGATTCGGCGCGCGCCATGCGTCCGATCTGGCTCATGCGTAAAGGCGCAGGACCGGATGACTGGCGCCCTGTGTTCATTCGTCTCGATGCGGACTCTCTGCGGCGCGCGTGGAAGACGAATTAGTATCAGAGTGATACTAAAAAAACGGAATGAAAGTTGAAGGTGAAGAGCGAAGTTGGAACTGAAGTTTGAAGACGCCTCCTTCAGGTTGTTTTCATGTTTGCACTTGATGTTGGCTTTTCAATTTGAAATTCAATTTCGGTTTTCGCCTGTTCCACGTGGAACAGGCGCAGGGTCCGCCCTATATTGCGTCGCGGGCGAAGGTCATCCGAACCCCCCCACACGCGACATTCCGTTGGCGAGAGTCATTGCGGTAGCAAATCAGAAGGGTGGGGTCGGTAAGACGACCACCGCGCTCAACCTCGCCGCATCCTTGGCAGCCGCAGAGCAAAAGACGCTGCTCATCGACGGCGACCCGCAGGGAAACGCGACATCGGGACTCGGCGTTGCTCCTGAGGCTATCAAGGACACCGTCTACCAGGTTCTGATTGGCGAGGCCACCCTCGAGTCGGCCACGATCAGAGAGATCCTGTTCAAGCACCTCGACCTCGTGCCGGCTACGGCTGACTTGGCTGCAGCCGAGCTCGAGCTGGTTGGGGTCGACGACCGCGAGCAGCGGATGCGGTCCGCGCTCTCGAACGCGCGTCAGCTGTACGATTTTGTGCTCATTGATTGCCCACCTTCGCTGGGTCTGATCACTGTCAACATGCTGGCCGCAGCCGACGCACTGGTCATCCCGCTCCAGTGCGAGTACTACGCCCTCGAGGGCTTGTCGCAGCTACTGAACACGGTTCACCTGGTCCAGCGGTCGATCAATCCAACGCTGGGTATCGATGGAGTTCTCCTGACCATGTACGACGCGAGGCTCAACCTTTCGCGACAGGTCGCCTCAGAGGCCAGAGAGTACTTCGGCACTCAGGTTTTCGAGAACATGATTCCGAGAAACGTCCGGCTTGCCGAAGCGCCGTCATTCGGCAAGCCGATCATCCTGTACGACGTCGCTTCCGTGGGCGCAAAAGCGTATCTCGCCGTCGCAAGAGAGTTGATGTCACGTCAAAAGAAATAGTTAACATATTGTTCTACAACGTGTTAGGAGATTTTTGATGGCTCACTCTCAACAAACGCCTCGTTTAGGTCGCGGTCTCGACGCGATCTTCGGCCCGCGCAATACTGCCGATGAGCAAAAGGCACCAGATCGGTCCGCGCTCCGAACAATCGCCATCGGCCAGATCCGGCCCAATCCGTTTCAGCCGCGCAAGGAGTTCAAGCCTGAGGATCTGGCTGACCTCGAGTCAAGCCTGAAATCCAGCGGGCTGCTACAGCCCATTACGGTTCGCGCGGCGCCGGGCGGTGCCGGGTTTGAGCTCATCGCCGGAGAGCGGCGGTTGAGAGCGGCGCAGCGAATCGGATGGACGGAGATCCAGGCGGTGGTGCGCGAAGCTGACGATCGTGCCCTGCTCTCAATGGCCTTGGTAGAGAATCTGCAGCGCGCCGATCTCAACCCCATTGAGGAAGCCGAGGGCTACCAGCGCCTCATCAACGATTTCGATCTCACGCAGCAGCAGGTCGCGGACGCAGTCGGGAAGGACCGCTCGACCGTCGCGAATATCCTCCGACTGCTCGTTCTGCCCGCATCCGTGAAACGTCTCGTTTGGGAAGGAGCGATTTCGCTCGGTCACGCACGAGCGCTCCTCTCCCTCGGCGACGAGGCACAGATCTCCGCCATGGCGCGGCAGATCATCGCGGAAGGACTGTCTGTCCGTGACGTTGAGCGTCAGGCACGCACCCATGCGGGCGCCGGCAAGCGGAAGGCGTCTGCGGCAAAACCGCCGTCGACCGGCAACGCGGAGATTCGGCGCGCGGAGGAGCTGCTGCGGAAGAAGCTGCAGACCAATGCATCCATTCTCGTGAGTGGCGGGAAAGGCGAGATACGCATTCCGTTCTACTCCCCTGATGACCTCGAGCGCACCCTCGACCTGATTGTTGGCCCCGATCGCGAGTACATGTGAGCGGGGAATCGGCCAACCCGCGCGCGCAAACGCCGGCGGCGGCAAAGGACAGGCCGGCCGGCGCGTTGTACGTTCATTTGCAGTCGGACGGGGGCGTCGATCACAAGACATTTGTCGTTCCACCGCGAACGGCGACCGTTCTGCGAGCGCTCTGGTCGCCGTGGGGCGTGGCGCTCGCCCTTGCGGTGGCCGGATCCTGGGTGTACTTCGGCGTAGAGAGCGCGCGTATTCCATTGCTGAACCGTCGCATTGCCGCGCTCCAGGCTGAGGCGCTCCGCATCGACACGCTCCAGGCGAAATTGCAGGCGCTGCAACTGCAGTACGATCAGGTTCAGGCGATGCTCGGGGCGGCCGTCCCCGATTCCGGCAAGACGCGGTCGAGCGGTTCAAACCACAAGTAGTGGAGGAGGGCCGATGGCAATGTTCACGAAGGACGCGAAGCCACTCGATGCGCGCGGCGGAAACAGCGACGCGATCCTTTCAATAGTCGCAGCTGGCATGCGCGTCGTCGGCGATATCGACGGCCCAGGGCTGCTCAAGATTGACGGTGTCGTCGAAGGATCGGTCTCGGGGGTCCGCCAGGTCATCGTCGGCCGGGACGGGAGTGTTCGCGGGAATGTGAACGCCACCGAAGTCGTGCACGCTGGTACCATCGACGGCGCGATCGTGGCCAACGACCGCGTCGAAGTGCAGGGTACGGCGACGGTGAATGGCGACATTCACACGAGAGTGATCGTCGTCCATGAAGGGGCCCGGATCAACGGCACCGTGCGCATGTCTTCAGCGACTGCGGCGGATGCCGCCGACCGACCGGCGGTGCAGGTGATGCGCTAGGCCGACCGGGCTCGAGGAATTCCACAGAAGTGTCCACATCGGTGCAGCACGTGGTCGCGCGTCGCCCGAAGCACCCTTAAGCGATTGAATTACATAGGATTATGAAACGCACGCGAATGGCGCGCGCGCTCGCGCTCGCGGTTTTCAACACACTTTTTCTGTTCGTGGGATGCGCCGGAAACGGCGATCGTTCCGGGGCGCAGCAGGGGCAGCTTAAGGTCGCGCTTATCACCCCTGGCCCTATTTCCGATCAAGCCTGGAATGGCGGGGCCTACAAAGGGCTGCTCGCCATCCGCGACTCGCTGGGCGCAAAGATCAGCAACATTGAAACCGACACCCCGTCGGGCATCGAGGAGAGTTTCCGGCAATACGGCGCCGAGGGCTATGACCTCGTGTTTGGGCACGGGTCGGAATTCCAAGATCCCGCCGTGCGTGTCGGCCCGTCGTTTCCGAAGACCACGTTCGCCGTGACGAGCGGGAACCAGGCGAAGGGCAACGTTGTCGGAATCGCATTCGCGTTCGACGAGGGTTCGTACGTCGCAGGAATGATCGCAGCGGCGGTGACGAAATCGAAGACGATCGGTTGCATCGGGGGCACGGAATTGCCGCCGGTCAAAACCTCGTTCGACGCCTTCGCTGCCGGTGCACGGGCGATCGATCCTGCGGTGCGCGTGCTCACGGGCTACATCGGCAGCTGGAACGACGTCACCGCGGGAAAGGAACACGCGCTGGCGCAGATCGGACGCGGTGCGGACGTCATCTTCGGGAACGCGGACGCGGCGGGCCTCGGAATATTTCAGGCCGCGCGAGAGAACGGCCACGTCATGGTCATCGGCGCGAACTCGGATCAGACATCAGTGGCGCCGGAAGTTGTGCTCGGCAGCGTCGTGATCGATCTGCCGCGCGCGATGTTGTCGATCGCTCGTGACGTTGCCGCGCACAAGGTTGGGCAGGGGCTGCTCACATTCGGTGCGAAGACGGACGTCGTGCGCTGGGTCTATAATCCCGCGCTGCAGACACGCGTCTCCGCCCGCGTTCGTGCGCGCGTCGATTCAGTGGTCGCCTCTCAGCACGCCGGAACGTTTACGGTCCCGCCTGCTGTCATGCCCGCCAAGTGAGCTCCTGTTCGCTGCCCGATCTTGCGGCATACCTGGACGAACGCCTGCGGGTTCGTGAGACACCGGACTATCCGCCGGCCTTGAATGGCGTCCAGCTGGCGCATCGTGGTCCCGTGCATCGCATCGCCGCGGCGGTCGACGTTTCCCGTCGCACGATCGAAGGTGCAATCACGGCGGGCGCGAATCTGTTACTCGTGCATCACGGAATGTTCTGGGGCGGCCTCGAGCGGATCGATGGGCGTCAGTACGACCGGATGCGGCTGCTGATGGATCACGATGTTGCGGTGTACAGCGCGCACCTTCCGCTCGACACGCATCCCGAGCACGGCAACTCGCGGCTGCTCGCGGCCCATCTCGGACTCGTTCCGAGCGGCGGATTCGCGCGGTTCGAGAACATCGATTGCGGTGTGCACGGCGAGTCCAGCATTGCGACCGCCGATCTACAGCAGCGCCTTCAGTCGTTCGCGGAATCCCACGGCGGCAACGTCGTCGCGGTGTCATACGCGCCGGATCGCGTGACCCGGCGCTGGGCCATCTGCTCGGGCAGCGGCGCGAGCCGCGACACGTTGCGCGAAGCTGATGCGGCCGGCATTGACACGCTCATCGTTGGCGAGGGACCGCACTGGACCGCCGTTCATGCGCAGGACACAGGCCTCGTGATCATGTACGCGGGGCACTATGCCACGGAAACACTCGGCGTGTGTTCGCTCGCCGCGCACATCGAATCACGGTTCGGCCTGCCGTGGACGTTTATACCGGCGCCGACGGGACTGTAATCGCGCCGCCGGCGCTCGCGCTGCGCGGCGTGACCAAACGATTCGGCGAGATTGCCGCGCTGAATGCGGCCTCGCTCATCGTGAAGCCGTCGACCGTGCACGCATTGCTTGGCGAGAATGGCGCAGGCAAGACGACGTTGATGCGGGTCGCGTACGGGCTGACTCAGCCGGACGGCGGCGTGATCGAGCGCAACGGCCAGCGCGTTCGCTGGCGGACGCCGGGCGTCGCGATCGCACACGGGATTGCGATGGTGCAGCAACATTTCTCGCTTGTCCCCGCGATGACCGTCGCCGAGAACGTCGCGCTTGGCGGACACGGCATGCTCGACCTCCGCGCGATCGCGGAGCGCGTGAAGCGAGTGGCGGAACGCTATGGTCTTGCGGTCGATCCCGATGCTCGTGTCGGCGATCTGTCCGTCGCGCAGCAGCAGCGCGTCGAGATCGTGAAGGCGCTTGCACGGGACGCGTCGCTGCTCATCCTGGACGAACCGACCGCGGTGCTTGCGCCGAGCGAAACGGAGGAGCTGCTGGCACGCCTGCGTGCGTTCGCGCGCGAAGGGAATGCCGTCGTACTGATCACACACAAGCTGCGCGATGCACTGCAAGCTGCTGACGATATCACCGTGCTGAGGCGCGGGGCGACGGCGCTCGAAGTCCGTGCGGGGCGCGCCACACCGGACGACCTCGTTGCGGCCATGCTCGGTGCGCGCGTCGTGCCGCCGGTGCGCACGACCGGGGCAGCGCCCGGCGCGGCGGTACTCTCGCTGTCACGGGTCACCGTGCGTGACGCGCGCAGCGTGGACGTCCTGCGGGATGTGTCCGTCTCGGTGCGCGCTGGCGAGCTCGTCGGTGTCGCCGGGCTCGAGGGGAGCGGCCATCAGGAGCTGCTGCGGGTGCTCGCGGGGCGGCGCGTTCCGTCCGCGGGCACGCGCGTGGGTCCTGCGCGCGTCGGCTTCGTGCCTGAGGATCGTCATCGCGACGCACTGCTGCTCGATGAATCGCTGATCGCGAATGTCGCGCTTTCCGGGCTCGCGGAGCGTCGCGGGCGCATGCCGTGGAAGCAACTGGAGACGGACACGCTCGCGATCATCCGTGATTTCGACGTCACCGCCGCAGGGCCGTCCGCGCCCGCACGCTCGCTGTCCGGCGGCAACCAGCAGCGATTCGTGCTGGGGCGCGAGCTGCTCAACCGGCCGCCGGCGCTCGTCTGCGAGAATCCGGCGCGCGGCCTCGACGCCGCCGCCGCGGCACGGATCTTCGACCGGCTGCGCGAAGCTCGCGACGCCGGCTGCGCCGTCGTGTTCCATTCGGGCGACGTCGATGAGCTGATCGCGTACGCGGATCGCATCATCGTGTGTCATCGCGGGTCCGCACGCGAAGTTGAGCGCACCGCGAACGCGATCGCACGAGCTTTGGTGGGCGCGGAAGGGTGAGGCGCGCCTGGCTCATGCGCGCTGGCCCGCCGCTGGTGATCGCCACCGGCGCACTTGCCACGCTCGTGGCGCTCTTCGCGGTGACCGGCGCAGCACCGCTCAATGCGTTGTCGGTGCTCTGGCGCGGATCATTGGGCTCGTGGTATGCACTCACGTCCGGTACGCTGCTTCGCGCCACGCCGCTCATGCTGGCAGGCCTCGCAACGGCTGTGGCGTTCCGCGCCGGCGTGATGAACATTGGCGTCGAAGGCCAGCTATTGGCCGGCGCAACGCTCGCGGGTGCACTCGCGCTCACCGCGCCGGGGTTGGGGCTCGCCTTGCTTCCACTCGGGCTTGCGGCCGGTGTCGCCGGCGGCGCGCTCTGGTCGGCGCTCCCGGCGGTTCTCAAGCGGCGTGCCGGCGTGCTCGAGGCTGTGACGACGCTCATGCTCAACGCGGTCGCGCTCTATCTCGTCGGCTGGCTCGTCCGCGGACCGTTGCAGGAACCGGCACACGTGTACCCGCAGACAGCGCAGATCGTGAGCGCCGCGCGACTTCCAATCCTCGTTTCCGGAACGCGTCTGCACGCGGGATTCGCCATCGCGTTGCTGCTCGTGCTCGCAGCGTGGTGGGTCTTCACGTACACGTCGGCGGGCTTTCAGCTGCGCGCGGTCGGCGCAAATCCGCGCGCCGCACGGCTCACCGGTGGAGTAAACCCGGACCGCGTGGCCTTCGCGGCATTCCTGGTGAGTGGCGGCCTCGCCGGGCTTGCCGGCGCGTCGGAGATGCAAGGCGTCACGTACGGTCTCTACGAAAGCCTGTCGCCGGGCTACGGCTATACCGCTATCGCCGTCGCGTTGCTGGCTCGCCTCGATCCGCGAGCCATCGTGCCGAGCGCGGTGTTCTTTGCCGCCCTCGAGACCGGCGCCAACGCACTGCAGCGAGATGCCGCGGTTCCCGCGGTAGTCGTGAAAGTCGTCGAAGCGCTCATGATTCTCACGACACTCGCGATCGGTGCGCTGCAGCAGCGCCGCGCGCGCGACCGGAGCGGTTCGTGAGCGGGAGCGGCCTCGCTCTCTTCTGTGAAGCGACGGTGCGCACTGCGACGCCGCTCGCGCTCGCTGCGCTTGGCGAAACGGTGGCCGAGCGCAGCGGCGTGATCAACCTCGGCGCCGAAGGCGCGATCATCGGCGGTGCGTTTGGCGCGCTCGTCGGCGCGTCGGCATCTGGTGTCGCGGGCGGTCTCGTTGTGGGTATCGCATCGGGCGCGCTTATCGGCGCGCTCTTCGCCATGGTGGTCGTGTGGTGGCGCGTCGACCAGATCATCGCCGGCACCGCCATAAGTCTGCTGGCGCTCGGCGCGACCGGGACGCTCTACCGCACCATGTTCGGCGCGGGTGGCGCCGCCCTTTCCATTCCCACGCTGCATCCGGCGCCCATCCCCGGCCTGGAGGCCATTCCGATCGTCGGCGTGGCGCTCTTCGCGCAGCCGGTGACGACCTATGCGTTGTACGCCGCGGCGATCATTGTCTGGTGGTGGCTTCGCTCCACGCACAGCGGGCTCGCACTTCGTGCCTGCGGCGAATCTCCCGACGCGGCGCGCGGCGCGGGCATCAGCGTTTCGCGAATGCGTTGGGGCGCACTCATATTCGCAGGAAGCATGGGTGGGCTCGCGGGCGCGGTACTCGTGCTCGCCCAGGCGGGCACGTTCGCCGACGGGATGTCCGCTGGGCGCGGATTTGTCGCTATTGCGATTGTGGTGCTTGGCGGGTGGCACCCATTGCGCGTCGTGGCCGCGGCGGCGCTGTTCGGGGCCGCGAGCGCGCTGCAGACGCTGCTGCAGACGGTCGCGCCCGGTGTGCCCTATCAGTTCTTCCTGGCGCTTCCGTACGTCGTCACCATCGGCGCGATGGCGCGCGTGAGCCATCGCGTGAGCGGCCGCGCGCGCGCGCCTGACGCGCTCGGCGTATCCGACGCAGCCTAGGGCTCCTCAGCGCGCGGCGGGAGAAACGGACCGCCGAGATCCCAGTGCCATGCGTCGGTGCGCAGTCCTGTGCGCGGATCCTTGAGCGGCTTGAATTGCAGTCGTGTCTCGGCGAGTCCGACAGCGCGCCCGTACGCGACGAGCTTCGCACGATCGGTCGACACGAGATGCGCCATTGGCCGGCCGAACCAGACGTGCCGGTGCAGCCAAAGGCCACCGTCGATGGCGAACGCCATGCCATCGCGCCTGCGCGAAAACTCGCGCCACGCGACGGAAGGTTCTTCCGCGCGTGGCGCAGGGCACGGCGCTACTGACAGCCGATCAACCCTTCGATCGTCGCCGGCGCAAGCGGCGCCACACTCCCCACGAAAATCGCGCAGGTGAGCGGATACGACGCTGGATGCGTCGCGCGCGCCGACCAGCCGGAGGCCGTCGCGGTCACGATCGTGATCGTCACTCCGGGAGAGCGATTGAGACTCAGCGACGAGATGTTGCTGGCGTACGATGCGTTGTCATACATGTACGCTTCTTCTGCAGTCGCGAGGTTATGCAGATCGGACTTGAGGGCTGCAGCGTTCGCTTTGCCTTTTGAATTCTGGAACTTGGGAATCGCGATCGCGGCGAGAATGCCGATGATCACGACCACAATCAGCAACTCGATCAGCGTAAAGCCTTGGCGACGTTCCATGGTTAGTCAGGAAACGAATCTGGCCGATTCTAGGAAACGGGAGAGAAGACCCGGTAAAGTACGCAAACATGCGTGCGCCGCATCAAGGGAGCAATGCCGGGGCCGTCATGGAACCGCCAACGCAACCCCTTGAATGGAAACAGCTTATCAGGTGCTTTGTGACGTTTGCCGCCATCCGGGCTCGTTTCGAATCGCCTCTACCCTCGCAGTCCGCAATATCCGCCCAGCGCAAAGCGCAAAGCGCCAAGCGGTTATTCAGTGCGCCTTGGCATCGACCCAGTTATCGCCGACACCGGCGTCGGCCACGAGCGGCACCTCGAGCGCCGCTGCGTGCTCCATCGCGAACACGACCCGGTCGCGCAGGGAAGGAAGCTCGGAGGGCGGTGACTCAAATACAAGCTCGTCGTGGACCTGAAGCAGCATCGCGCTTTCGAGCCCGTTGTCGCGGAGTGCCGCGCTGACGTCGAGCATCGCACGCTTCATCAGATCCGCAGCGGACCCCTGGATCGGAGAATTCTGTGCGACGCGTTCACCAAAAGCGCGGACGTTGAAATTGCGGTCGCGCAGCTCGGGGATATACCGCCGGCGTCCGAAGATGGTCTCGGAGTACCCCCGGTCGCGCGCCACACTGACGCAGGAATCCAGGAACTGCCGCACGCCGCTGAAACGTTCGAAGTACGTCGCGATGAATGCCTTCGCATCGTCAACCTCGATGCGCAGCTGCCGCGACAGCGAGAACGGCCCCTGACCGTAAATAGTCGCGAAATTGATCGTCTTCGCGCGTGCGCGCATTTCAGACGTCACGTCCGATGGCTCGACGCCGAAGATCACGGCGGCCGTCTGCCGGTGAATGTCCCCTCCGGCACGAAACGCGTCGACGAACGCGCGGTCGCCGGACAGGTGCGCGAGGAGTCGGAGCTCGATCTGCGAGTAGTCCACCGCGAGCAGCTTCCAGCCTTTGCGAGGAACGAAGCCACGCCGGATCCCGCGCCCTACCTCCGTCCGAATCGGAATGTTCTGCAGGTTGGGGTCGCTCGACGAAAGTCTGCCGGTCGCGGCCACGGTCTGTGAATACGACGTGTGGAGACGCCCGGTGCGCGGATTGACCAGGGCCGGAAGGGCGTCGATGTACGTGCTCTCCAGTTTCGCGAGCTCGCGGAACTCCATCAGCAGCGTCGGAAGCGTGTGACCTTCCTCGGCCAGTTCCTGCAGCACGGTGGCGTCGGTGCTCGGACCCGTCGCCGTCTTCTTCTTGATCGGAAGTCCGAGCTTCTCGAAAAGGATTTCGCGGAGCTTGAGGTTCGAGTTGATGTTGAACTCTTCACCGGCTGCTTCCCACACCTTTCGCTCGGCGGCCTCGCGCTCCGACCGAAAGCGCGCCTTGAGCGACGCGAACCAGTCCAGGTCGATCACGATCCCGGTCCACTCCATTTCGGCGAGGACTGCGGCGAGCGGAAGCTCGAGATCGCGCAGCAGTGACTCGACACCTTCTTCTGCAAGCTTCGGGACGAACTTTTCATACATGCGATACGTGAAATCCGCGCGCTCGCCCGCGAAGTCGCGCACGGTATTCACAGCGACTGCTGCCAGCGACACCTCGGTTTTCCCCTTCCCGCACACGGCGTCCCTCAGCGTGAGCGCATGCTGCAACTGCTCGAAGACGAGGCTGTCGAGCTCGTGGGATCTCCTTCCCGGATCGAGCAGGTAGCTGGCGATAGTTGTATCGAAGACCGCGCCACGAAGCGTCACGCCCGCGCACCGAAGCACCAGGGTTTCGTACTTGACGTTTTGCGCGATCTTGGCGATTGCCGGGTCCTCCAGCACGTCGCGCAGCGGACGCATTGCCGGATCGGTCAGCGGGGGCAGGTTCACGATCCCGGGCGACGGCGCATCCAATCCGAGCGATCCCTGTGCTTCGGGCGACCGATGGCCGAGCGGCAAATACGTGGCGTTTCCTGCGCCCGTCGACACCGCGATGCCCACCAGCTCTGACCGCATCGGCGACGCGGTCGGTGGCGCGCCGGCCTCGAGGCAGGTCTGGACCGAAAGGGCGAGGCGTCCTTCCTCACGAATGCGCCCGACCAGCGTAGCGACGGCGCCTGGCGTATCAGCGAGCGCGTATTCGCGTTTCGGCTGAGTCGTCGCGGCCGACGCCGGGCTCACGTCGCCGAGCGCGCGGGCGAGACCGGCGAACTCGAGCTCGACGTAGAGGGCGCGCAGCGTCGCGAGATCGGCGGGCCCCGTCGCAAGCCGTTCGAGATCGAGCGTCAGCGGCAGATCGGCGTGCAGCGTGACGAGCTCTTTCGAGAGCTTCGCGTCCTCGACGTGCTGCTGGATCGCCGTGCGGGCACGCGGAGGCGTTATCTCGTCGGTGTGCGCGAGAATTGCTTCGAGCGATCCCCATCGTTCCAGTAATTCGCGCGCGCCCTTGTCCCCGATGCCTTTGACGCCCGGAATGTTGTCCGACGAATCGCCGACCAGCGCGAGATAATCGGGCACCTGCGACGGCGGCACGCCGAGGCGCTCGCTCGCGTTGAACTCGTCGTAGAACTTTTCGGTCGTCATGCCGGGGCGGCCGTGGTACGGATTCAGCACCCGCAGCCGTGGAGAGACCAGCTGAATGAGATCCTTGTCGGGCGACACCACGACCACGTCGATGCCGGCCGCGACGGCCTGTCTGGCGAGGGTGGCGATGACGTCGTCCGCCTCGAAGCCGGGAAGCTCGAGCAACGGCACACGTTGCGCTGCAAGGAGCGCTCCGACGCGCTCGATACCGCGGCTGAAATCGGCGCGCTGCTCAGGCGCGAGCACGACGCGGGTCGCCTTGTATCCGGCGAATTTCGTGTCACGGGCCGACGATCCTGCATCGTGCACCCATCCGAGATGCGTCGGCTGGTGTGTTTTCCGGAGCCGCTCGAGAAAATTCGCGATGCCCCACGGAATCGAGGTGTTTTCGCCGCGGCTCGTCGTCAGCGGTTTGTTGCCAACTGCATGAAACGCGCGATAAACCAGCGCGTACCCGTCTACGAGAAAGAGAGTCGGTGAATCAGTCACCTGAGGAAACTAAAGCGAAACGACCACCCGCTTGGTGCGAGTGGTCGTCTCCGGGAGTCTGATGCGCGGCTAGTGCGCCAGATTGACGTTGGCCGCGCTCAGTCCCTTGCCGCTACCAGGCTTCAGTTCGAACTCGACTGTTTGGCCTTCTGCGAGTGTTTTGTACCCGCTCATCTCGATTGAGGAGAAGTGCACGAACACATCCTCACCGTCCTCCTGCGAGATGAAGCCGTACCCCTTGGCGTCGTTGAACCACTTGACCGTGCCTCTCGCCATTACCGCACCTCCTGCGGGGAGTCGCCCGCCGTGGCTACCGCCATCCGGCGGGGCGCGACGATTCACGCGCGCCCTACTGAGATGCGAAGTTCCGGCGCCGCTGTCAATAGTCCTCAGTGACTCCCCCCGCCCATCCGGCGGACGGCGTTCCGAACATCGGCTTCGGAGGCCTGCGTCAGACGCCACGGGTCGTTTCCGGCCGCGCGGACAAATTCCACGCTGATGCCGGCGGACCGGTACTCCCACACCAGTACGCGGCCACGCTGGGTGGGGTCGTTCGGCACCGGCTCGATCGCCTGGTCGTAGGGGCCGAGCATCAGCCAGACCATGCCCCGATCGGTCTTCCACCCGGGAATGCCGCTGTCGGAAAAACGCGCATTCGCGTCACGCATGAGCGTGAGGTACCGGCGCAACGCCTCATTGTCGGGCGTCGCGGGCGTGGCGTCCGTCTCCTTGTAGAACCGCGCCCACGTGGTGCCCCGCGCGGCTGGCGCGACGTCGGCGAGCTCGCGCAGCTTGGCGTCCGGGACGAAGTACTTGAGGTGGCTCACCATGTCGTCGAATGACGTGGCGGGGATGTCCTCACTGAGGGCGACAAAGACCGGGGTGCTCACGGTATCGGGCGAGCCGTCGCGGGTGGCGACGATGCGCGCACTGCCCAGGCCGATCGGCGCGACAGGAACCTTCGCCGCGAGCGTCGAGAGGCCGTTACCGCGGTCGTGCGGACCGACCGACGCCGACCAGACGGTTACATGGTCGATCTGGAGAGCGAGCGTGACGGACTGCGGCGGCGGGCCGTACGCCTCGAGGTAGACGTCGACCGTGGTATCACGGCCGTAGAGCGCCATCGCGTGCGGATTGGAGACGATCCGCAGGACGGAATCCCGCGACGTGCGCGGAGAGACTTCGTAATAGGCGATCGGCGGTGTCAGCGATCCGTCAGCCAACGCAGGCACGTTGACGCTGATGGTGCTGGTGGCCGCCTTCCCGCTGTACTCATCGCGCACCGATACGCTGAGCGTGTCGCGGCCAGGCGGCAGCGTGAGCATCTGCTGGAAGACGACGCTTTCGTCCGTGCGCGCCGTTTCACGGAGCGTCGCGACCCGCACCGTCTCCGTCGCATCGACGAGCGGCGCGTTCCGGCGGTGCGTGATCGTCACGCGGTAGTCGGCGCGGTGCTGATCGCCGTCACGGCGAAACGTGAGCGCGCTTGCGGCGAATGACAGTGACACGAGCGTGTACACGGAATCAGGCCGGCTGCCGGCAACGAAGTGCAGGGCACCCGTGAACGGGAGGGGGCTGCCCTGGGCGATGAGCCCCGCCTCGCGCATGAACGCGACGGGATCGACGGTCGCCGACTGGGTGGCGGGCGCTGCCGCAGGGGGCGCGGACTGACCTTGCTGTGGCTTCGGGCTGGCTGGGGAGCGCGATCCAAGCTGAAGCCCGCCGCACGCCGCAACCGCCACCAGCAACCCAGCTGAGCTTATCGTGCACGCGGCGCGGCCGCGCACGCGCGCGAATCGGTCTGACATGGTCACCTTGTGTTGCTACACCTTGGTCAAACTTGAGGGTCGTGCTTGAAGGTGCGGTGTTCGAACGTTACTATCGCGCCGTGTCAAAAGACTCTCTTCTCGGCACGGTCATGGCGGGGTACACGCTTCAGTCGCTCGTCGGCGAAGGGGGCACAGCGACCGTCTACAAGGCCGACCACCCGTCGCACGGGACCGTCGCAGTCAAAGTGCTGCGCGAAAAGCTGCGTCAAGATAAGACTGCCGTTGCACGCTTCGTCCGCGAAGCGCAATTCGGCACACGCGTGACGCACCCGAACGTGGTCCGAACGATCGAGATCGGCGAGGCCACGCCCGGCATGCATTTTCTCGCCATCGAGTGGGCCACGGGGGAAATACTCGACCGGTACGCGAAGCGTCACGCTCCGCTGCCGCTCGATGAAGCCGTGGTCGTCGTCCGT
This sequence comes from Gemmatimonadaceae bacterium, assembly GCA_035638155.1. Lineage (GTDB taxonomy): Bacteria > Gemmatimonadota > Gemmatimonadetes > Gemmatimonadales > Gemmatimonadaceae > DASRAP01. The sequence goes on from DASRAP010000340.1 coordinate 27,161, forward strand.
CAGATCGCGGACGCCGTCGCTGCTGCACACAATGCCGGAATCGTTCACAGGGATCTCAAGCCGGAGAACCTGATGTACGATCCCGAGAAGCGGACGGTAAAGCTCCTGGATTTCGGGATCGCTGCCTCTACAGATACATCACCTAACGAGCGCCTTACCCGCGCCGGGTTCTTTGTCGGGACCCTGATGTATGTCGCCCCGGAGGCTTTGAGCGGCGAGATGGTGGGGCCGGAGGCCGACCAGTACAGCCTGGCGACCATCGCGTATTACCTGCTCGCCGGGGTCCTGCCGTACACCGCGCGAAACCCCCGCGAGATGTTCACCCAGCTTCTTTCTCAGCCGCCGATCGCCCTGAACTCGGCCAAGCCGAACCTTCGGTTTCCCGAAGCCGTTGAGGCCGTGGTGATGAAAGGGCTGAGCAAAGCGCCCGCGGACAGGTACCCGAACGTGCAGGCCTTCGCACAGGCACTCGAAGCCGCCGTTTCCGCCGCTCCGAAGGAAACGGGGGGGCTCGTTTCGAAGCTCAAGGGCCTGTTCGGCGGGAAGAACTGACCGGCGTCAGCTCGAAACGGGCGCCGAAAGGTCAACAGGGTCAACGGGGAGCCAAAGCGTAAACGTCGCGCCTTTGCCCAGCGCGCTTTCCAGCGTGATGTCACCCCCGAGCAGATCGGCGAGTCGCCGGGAAATGGACAGTCCGAGCCCTGTGCCGCGACGCATCGAGTCGCCGCGGGGTCCCGCGTCGACTTGCTCGAACTCGTCGAACACCCGCTTGTGGTCCTCGCGCGCGATGCCGACGCCCGTATCCTGAACGGCGAGCGCGATCCAGACTCCGTGCGCCCCGGGAAGTCGCTCCGGGAGCTGCGCGCGATCGCGTTCGCGACCTGACGTGTCGATCAGCCGGGCGCGAATCGCGATCGTGCCCGATGGCGTGTATTTCACCGCGTTCCCGATGAGGTTCACGAGAATCTGCCGCAGGTGCGTGGGATCGGTGCGGAGCCGCGGGAGCGCGGGACTCACGCTGATGGAAAACGCGAGCGACCGGGCGGTCATGAGCGACTCCATCTCACTCGCGACATCGAACACGAACGTGTGCAGCGCGATGGCCTCCTCGTGCACCTCCATCTTCGCGGCCGCGAGGCGAGAGAGGTCGAGGATGTCGTCCACGAGCTTCCGGAGATGATTCGCGCTCGCCTCGATGCGCTCCACGGGACCCGCCTGGCGCGGCGACAGCTCTCCGTACGCGCCCTCCCGCAGCATTTCCACGAATCCGACGATGGCGGCGAGCGGCGTGCGCAGCTCGTGCGACACGTTGGCGAGGAACTCGCCCTTGGCGCGGTTGGCTCGCGAGAGCTCCGCCGCAAGCTCCTCCAGCATCGCGGTGTGTTCCGCCAGCGACCGCGCGTGGCTCCGCACTTCGAAGCGCGCGAGGAGCGCGGCCGCGATTGCCACCGCGGCGAGGACGCTCACCAGAATCACCATGTGCGGGACGACGTCTCGATCGCCGCGTGTCGCGTCGCGCGTTGCGTTGACGGCGCGCGCATCACGCGGCGAGCTTTCGGCCCGTGACCGACATCCAGCAACTCACGACACTGCTTGCCACACGCAGCGCGAAGCGAGGCGATTTTCTGCTCGCGTCGGGGCGACGCTCGGACCTGTACGTCGACGCGCGACTGACAACCATGGATCCGCACGGGCTCGTGCTGATCGGCCGCCTCGGACTCGAGGCCATCACCGGCGCAGGGTGGAACGCCGACAGTATCGGTGGCCTCACGCTCGGGGCGGATCCCGTCTCGTACGCAGTCGCGTACGCGTCTGCGCTCACCGCGCGGCCTGTTCGTGCGTTCACTGTGCGGAAGGAAGCAAAATCGCACGGCACGGGCAAGCTCATCGAGGGACCGTTTCAGACCACGGACCGTGTCGTGATTGCGGAGGACGTCATCACGACCGGAGGCTCCGCGCTGCGCGCCGTGGCGGCCGTCCGCGCGGCGGGCGCGCATGTCGCGGGCGTCCTCGCGGTAGTCGATCGGGAAGAGGGAGGACGCGAGGCGATCGAAGCGGAAGGAATTCCCGTGCGCGCGCTCGTCACGCGCGCCATGCTCGCGTCACACCTCTAGCGCTTACGTCGGCGCGAGCGGCCGCAGCTGCACGAGCCGCGCGCGATACGGTGTGATCAGCTCCGCGCGAAAGCGTTCGAGCATGCCCTCGCCATCGTAACGGCGGCGGAATTCCGTCGCGGACACGCCAATGATCGTGCGCACGTGGCGCCCGTAGCTCTGCGGGGACGAGTAGTCGAGATGATTCGCAATCGTCGCTATGGAGAGGCCCGGGTTCTCGCCGAGTTTTGCGGCGCGGACCAGGCGTACATACGCCAGGTAGCGTTTCGGCGCAGGCAAGCCGAGACGGAAAAAGCGGCTCATGAGCGTACTGGGCAGAATGCCGAGGCGTCGCGCGAGCGACCTGACCGACCCGACGCTGCGTGCGTCGCGGAGCACCGTTTCGAAGAACAACCAGCAGTCGTCGCTGACTCCCGCAAGGTCGACGGCGAGGCGTGCGAGCGCGAGCCGTTCGATTTCGCCCACCGCTTCGCTCCGCAACACGTCGCGCAGCTCGCGCCACCCGACCGGCGTGCGGACATCGATGAGCGTGCGCACTCCGCTCCGGCCGAGCGCCAGGACGGTTTGCGCAGCCGTCGCTTCGCTCGACGACAGGAGGGCCACGGTTTGCGATTGCGGGAACTCTCGCACGAGTGCGGCCAGCCGCGCGGTTTCCGCCGTTTCGCAGCAGGTCACCGAGAGGAGCATGGCGCCGGCGCGCCGGTCGCGGATGTCGCGCAGTGCATCGTCAAGTGATTCGCGGTGCAGCGCGCGGTAGAAGCCCGCGCCGGCGGCGTCGACGCGCTGGCGTTCCGCCGGGAGCAGCAGCGTCGTGATGACTGGACCACCGGGCACTTCGCGCTTCGCCGTGCGTGGCATGGAGCCGTCCAGGTGAGAGTTCGGGGCAGAACCTCGGCCGCCGCGTCAGCCCCGCGTCAGCCTGTGCAGGTGACTGTGCGAGGCGGACCGGGTATCTTCCGAGTGTCGAAACAGTCGGCCGGACGGTCGCGGTGTGTCAGCTGATGCGCTGAGGAACGTCCGGGCTCATTGGGCAAGCCGCCAGGTAACTCCTGGGCGCGGATTCCGTGACGGAGAGTGCCACAGAAAACAAACCACCTGCGTGTCGCGGTGCGTGCACGCACGCGTACGCGGCCGCGGGAAAGGGTGAAACGGTGGAGTAAGAGCCCACCGCGTGTACGGCAACGTGCACGGCATGGCAAACCCCGGCTGGAGCAAGGCCAAGCAAGCGGTGAGACGCAGCCCACGTCGATCAAGACACCGCGGGTAGGCCGCATGAGGGCACGGGTGACCGTGCTCCAAGAGAAATGACCGTCCGAAGCGCTCGCGCTTCGACAGAACCCGGCGTACAGGCCGGCTGCTTCGACACGCCCGTCATCGTCCGTCGCATCGCGCACTTCACGCCGCGCGGTACGGCAGGGCCGCGCGCCGCGGCGATGCTCGTGGCAGTTGCGGTGATGGGCGCGTGTCACGGCGCGGCGGCTCCTCCTCCCGCCGGCATTCCCGCCGCGCCGGCACCGGTGGCGCCGAGAGCGCCCGACGCGCCACCCCCGCCGCGGTTCGCTGCGCCCACGGCGCCGGCAAGCTACGTCCTGGAAGGCCGCTCGATTGTGAGCGCGCGCGCCGACACGCTTGCGCGCGTCGACACGCTGGATACGCGCGCCGCGCTTCAGGTCACGCCGCGCGGCGCCGCGGTCGATGTCGCCGTGAGCGCGTATTCCATACAGCCCTCGGGCGGCACCGCACTCACGCTGACCACGCCGGCGCGTGCCGTCGGCCGGTTCACATCGAGCGGCGGCGTGGAATTCGAAGGGGCGGGGCGTACGTCGTGCACCGCGATCTCGCAGTCCGCGATTGAAGCAACGCGCGATCTGTGGATCAAATGGCCCGCGGATGTGCGCACGGGCATCCGGTGGCGCGATTCGTCGGCCGTGTCCATCTGCCGCGACGGCGTGCCGCTTCAGCTCACGCTCGTGCGCGAATACCGCATCACCGGCATCACAGGCGATTCCGTCGCGATCGCGCGATCGTCATCGATGCGCATCAGCGGCCGCGGACCGATTCGCGGTGACACGACCACCGTGAGCGGCGATGGAACGGGCACGGCCACGCTCCGTGCGAGCATGTCATCGGGATGGGTGCTCGACGGACAGGGCTCGAGCACGATGCATCTCACCGCCCGCGGCGCTCAGCGCACGCAGACGGTGGAGCAGCGGTCCGTCATCTCATTCCGCCAGTCCGCGGACAGTCCCCGGCGCTAGGCAATCAGTCGACCAGCCGGAGCGGCATGAGCAGGCACATGTACGCACCCGGCTCGTTCCATCCCTCCGGTTCGATCGTCGCGGCGCGTTCCGGCGCCTTGAACGTCATTTTGACTTCGTCCGTCGGAACGTACCGCAGAATCTCGAGCAAGTACGACGCGTTGAACCCGATATCCAGCGGATCGCCCGTGAAGCGCGTGGGAAGTTCGTCCTGCGCTTCACCCAGGTCCGGCGTGCTCACGCTGAACTTCACCATCCCCGCGTTGAAAGCGAGGCGGATGCGATGGGTCTGGTCCGATGCGACGACGCTCATGCGCTTGAGCGCGCTCGCGAACGCGACCTTGTCGAGATACGCGAAACGGTCGTTCTCGCGGGGAATGACCTGGTCGTACGGCGGATAGGGTCCTTCGATGAGCCGCGTGTAGACCGAGGTCAGCGGCGAACGGAACGCGAGATGGTTGTCGCCGCGCGCGACCTCGAGATCTTCTTCCGCGGGAAAGAGGCGGCGAATCTGCTCGAGCGCTTTCGGCGGCACGATGAGATCAGACGACTCGCCGCGCCCCTGCGCCGGCCGTTCCATTTTTGCGAGCCGGTGGCCGTTCGTGGCCACCATGCGCATGGTGTCGGGACGCAACTCCCAAAGGACACCGTTCAGAATCGGCCGGCTCTCCTCGGTCGACGCCGCGAAGGCAACGTGCGCAATGAGTTTTTGCAGCTCACCCGACGGAATGCGCCAGCTCTCGTCGTAACGGATGGTCGGCGCTGCGGGGAATTCCGTCTTCGGCAGACCAAGCAGCTTGAAGCGTGACCGGCCGCATTCGATCGTCACCCGCTGTTCACCCTGCGCCGAAAACTTGACGGGCGCCGGCGGGAGCTCGCGGGCAATTTCGGCGAGTTTTTTCGCGGGAATCGTCAGCGCGCCGGGCGCCTCGACGTCCGCGACGACTTCGGTGCTGACACCAATGTCCAGATCCGTCGCCGCGAGACGGATCCCGCGGTCCGTTGTTTCGAGCAACAGATTCGCGAGCACCGGCAACGTCGTCTTGGCCGGGATGACCGACGCGACGGCGGCGAGACCTTCCTGAAGCTTCTCGCGGGAGATCGTGAATCTCATTCGTGCTCCTCAAACGAACATTGAGATGGGGACACAATCACACTGCAGCAACACTGAACTGGACATTCCCAAAAAACACTGGAAGTAATAGTAATGTGGACGGTGTTGGCGAACTCTGGAAGTCGAAGTTGCAATTGGCGATAGATCGCTTTTGGTCGCGTGGAAACGCTGTTGACAGGCTGTTGAAATCCCCCTCTTCCCACATCTTTCCTGCTGTTCGGTTCCGAACGCGTTGGCTACTGCGGAGAAGCGAGCCTTTTCCTCAGTTTCTCCACACGCTCGCGGAACTGCTCGTCGCTCACCAGCATTTCCTCCACGCGCTCGAGGCTGTGGATCACGGTCGAGTGATCCCGGTTGCCGAACGCCGCGCCGATTTCGACGAGCTGAAGCCCCGTGATGTGCCGGAGCAGATACATGGCGGCCTGGCGCGGCACCGTGAGCGTTTTCGTACGCGTCTTGGACCGTAACCCGTCGACGGTGACGCCCCATTCCTGTGCGACCGCGTGCTGGATGCCTCCGACCAGGGTGTCGGTGGCACTCTCTCCGCCGTCATCGTCGGCGTTCCGGAGCTTGTCGCGCAGCGCTTCGCGCGCGAGACCGACGGTGATGTCGGCGCGCTTGAGCGATGCGTAGGCGAGCAGTTTGAGGATCGAGCCTTCGAGCTCGCGCACGTTGGTCCGCACGTGCTCCGCGACGAAGCGGATGACGTCGTCACTGAGCGTGTGCTCGAGGTGATCGACGGCCGCCTTCTGGCGCAGAATCGCAATGCGGTGCTCGAGATCGGGAATGGCGATGTCCGTGACCATGCCCCACGCGAAGCGCGAGACCAGGCGCTGCTCGAGTCGCGGGATCTCGTCCGGCGGCCGGTCGCTGGTGAGCACGATCTGCCTGCCGGCCTCGTACAGCGCGTTGAACGTGTGGAAGAACTCTTCCTGTGTCTGCTCGCCGCGGCTGATGAAGTGCACGTCGTCGATCATCAGCAGGTCGGTCTCGCGGTACTGACGGCGGAACAGGTGGGTGGTCCGCTGGTTGATCGCCGTAATCAGCTCGTTCATGAACTGCTCGGCGCTGATGTACACGATCCGCATTTCCCGCTCGCGCAGCAGGATGTCGTGCGCCACCGCCTGCATCAGGTGGGTCTTGCCGAGGCCGGTCGGCCCGTAGATGAAGAGCGGGTTGTACGCCGTGCCCGGCTGTTCGGTGACCGCGCGCGCCGCGGCGGCCGCCATTTCGTTCGACTTTCCGATGACAAAGTTGTCAAACGTGTAGCGCGGGGACAGCGACGGCACGTTCACCGGCGTGGGCGCCACCATCGGCGCGGATTTCGGCGTCGGAGCGACGAACAGATCCATCTGTGCGCGCTTCACGCGTTCCGATTGGACGCGGAACGAGATCCGGAGGGGATGTCCGAGCGCGACGGGCGCCAACCGCTCGAGAATGGCGCTGTGTTTTTGTTCGTTCCACTCGACCGACCACTGATCCGGTGCGGTGACCGTCAGCGTATCATCGTCGAGAGAATCGGGGGTGAGCGGAGACAACCACGTCGCAACAATCTGCTCGGACAGCTCGATCCGAGCGCGATCGAGGATTCGAGTCCAGGTTTCTTCAGCGGAAAGCGACATCACCTTGCGCGAGCAATGAGCGGGCAGGTTCAGGCCGGGCGGGCGATTTTATGGACGCGCTGTGGAAATGTCAACGCGAGCAGGCACCGAACAAATGAACCAAAACGTGAACAACTTGTAGGATGTTCCCACGGCGACTACGTTTACGCTGCTGGATGTCACGAAAGAAGTACTGATCCGGAGCTTGAATGGGTAAGCCGACATATAATCCGCACAACACGCGCCGCGTCCGCAAGCACGGCTTTCGCGCGCGAATGGCCACGAAGTGGGGGCGCGAGGTGCTCAGCCGGCGCCGCAAGAAGGGGCGCACGCGTCTCACGGTCAAGCTTCCGTCGAAGTACGCAGGCGCATAGCGGCACGCATCGCCACGCATAGCGGCCAGCGATTTCCCCGACGGTGTCGGCTGACGCGAGAAGCGGACATCGTGCGCGTACATACCACAGGCCTGCGCGAACGGACGCCGTTGCTGGACGTCCGCCGCGCGGCGTCGATGCTGCCGTATCCCCGCGTCGCGATCGTCGTGCCGAAATTCGGCCAGACCGCAGTGGCGCGCAACCGGATCAAGCGGCGCCTGCGGGAGCTTGTGCGCCGCGAGCTGCTGCCCGGCCTCGCCGCGGCGGACGTGGTGGTGCGGGCGGTCCCGTCGTCGTACCGCGCAACGTTCGTGGAGCTCGAAGCCGCGATGCGGTCGGTAGCGGCACGCCTCACCGGGCAAGCCACGGCGGCCCCGTGATCCGCGCTGCCGTGCTGGCAGTGTTCACGTTCATCGTGCGCGCATACCAGATCGTGCTCGGACCGATTCTGCCGGCGTCATGCCGGTACACGCCGACATGTTCGGTGTACGCGCTCGAGGCGCTCGAGCGACATGGACCCTGGCGCGGCGGGGCGCTGGCCGTGCGACGCATCCTTCGCTGTCATCCGTTTCATCCGGGCGGCTACGATCCCGTCCCGGACTGATCGCTAATCGATGAATAGACGCTTCTTCCTCGCCCTGCTCCTCACAGGGATCGTCGTTTTCGGAACGCCCCTGCTCTTTCAGGGCCCGCGGAGACCGCCGATCACCAACGAGCGCGGCGATTCCGCGCGCGCGGTCGAGCGCGATTCGGCCGGCCGCGGTGACGTCCGTCCCGCGGCCACGCCGCCTGGCGTGAGCGCGGCCAAACCGGCGCCGGGGAGTACGGCGGCGGCCGGCGCTCCGCCGACCGCTGCAAGTGGCACCCCCGCGCGTGTCACGGCGCCGGCTGAAACGAGCGTCGTGAACACCCCGAAGGCGAGGCTTCGCGTCTCGAGCGCCGGCGCATCCCTGATTGGCGCCGCATTCAATGATTACCGGCGGCTTGGCGGAGATTCGACGCGCGTCGAAATCGCGCGGTCCGGTGATCCACTGCTCAGCTTCCGGCTCGTCGCGGCCGGCGACACGCTGGCACTCGACCGCACCACCTTCGCCGTCGAGCATCAGGCCGATCCGAACGTACTGCTCTTCCGCGGGACCGTGCGGGACATTCCCGTCACGGTCAAGTGGAGTTTCGTGCCCGACACGTACCGGGTCACGATCAGCCGCGTGCAACAACCGGTCGGGTACGTCGCGCAGCTCGACGTCACAGCCGGCGTCTCCGGCAACGCGTACCTCCTCGTCGATCTTCCCTCCGGATTCCAGTCCAGCGAAGCAGACTCCATCTCGGACTTCACGCATCTCGCCTACGCGTTTCACAAGAAGGGCGGTGGCGCGGACCTTGTTCGGTTCAGCAAGCTGAATCCCGGTGAGCGCGCGGTGAAACCGGGCCCGCTCACGTGGACGGTCGCCAAGAGCAAGTACTTTCTCGTGGGACTGCTCAGCGATGCCGGCATCGCCGAGCTGCAGGTCAGCGGCGCGCCGCGCACCAGCCGCATCGCAACATCGGGCCACGCAACCGCGGTCGTTCCGCTCAGGGACGGCCGCGCCTCGCTCGAGGCCTATGTGGGGCCGCAGGACTGGCGCCGGCTCGTGGCCATGGGCCGCGATTTCGAGAACGCGAATCCGTACGGCGGCTGGATGCAGGGCCTGGTGCAGCCGTTTGCGACGATCGTGATGCGGTTGCTGCTCTGGATGAAGGACTTGTTCAAGCTCAACTACGGCGTCACCCTGATCATCTTCGGCATTGCGATCCGCGTCATCCTCTGGCCGCTCAACCAGACCGCAATGCGCTCGAGCCTGCGGATGCAGCGTATCCAGCCCGAGCTCGCGGCGGTGCAGAAGAAGTACGCGAGCAACCCGGAGAAGCAGCGCGACGAGATCATGCGCATCTACCGCGAGCACGGCATGAGTCCGTTCAGTGCGCTCAGCGGGTGCTTGCCGATGCTGATCCCGATGCCGGTGCTGTTCGCCCTCTTTTTCGTATTTCAGAACACGATCGAATTCCGCGGCGTGAGCTTCTGGTGGGTCCCGGACATTTCGCAGTTCGACCCGCTCTACATCCTGCCCATCGCGATGGCCGGCTCGATGTTCGTGCTGTCGTGGCTCGGCCAGCGCAACGCCCCGCCGAATCCGCAGGCGAAGATGATGATGTACATGCTTCCCGTGATGATGGGCTTCTTCTTCTTCCGGTTTGCCGCGGGACTCAATCTCTACTACGCGTCGCAGAATCTGGCGGCCATTCCGCAGCAATGGTTGATCGCGAATGAGCGCGCGAAGGCGGGGCCCAAAACCGGCTGACGCCGCGGTTCTGGCGGGCGCCGGTACCATCGCAGCGATCGCCACGCCGCACGGGCGCGGCGCGCTCGCGCTCGTACGACTCACCGGGCCCGACGCGTTCGCCATTGCGCGACGGTGCATGACGCCGTGGCCGCTCGAGCCCCGGCGGGCCACACTGGTCACGATTCACGATCCGGACAGCACCGAACGCGCCGACGTCGCGCTCGCCACGGCGTTCGTCGCGCCGCATTCCTTCACCGGCGAAGACACGCTGGAAGTATCCTCGCACGGCGGCGCCGTCGCTCCCGCGCGCGTCCTCGCAGCGTTCGTCCGCGCGGGAGCGCGAACGGCCGCCCCCGGTGAATTCACGCGGCGCGCGCTGCTCAACGGCCGCATTGATCTGCTTCAGGCCGAAGCCATCGGCGATCTCATCGACGCACCGACGAGTTTGTTTCACCGCGCCGCACTGGGCCAGCTGAGCGGCGCGCTCACCGCGACGATCACTGCGCTCCGAGCGTCGCTGATTGACCTGGAAGCGTTACTGGCGTACGACATCGATTTCCCCGAGGAAGACGAAGGGCCGCTTGCTGCAGTGCGCGTCACCGAGGCGGTCGCCACGGCGCGACACGCCATCCGCGAGCTTCTCGACACATTGCCGGTCGCGCGGATCGCGCGCGAGGGCGCCGTCGTCGTCTTCGCCGGGGTCCCGAATGCGGGCAAGTCCTCGCTCTTCAATGCACTCCTCGGCGAAGCGCGCGCCATCGTGACGGAGCATCCCGGCACGACGCGCGATGCAATCGACGCGTTGATCGATGCGGATCCCTACCCGCTCCGGCTGGTCGATACCGCAGGTCTGCGCGACGCGCTCGACCCCGTCGAGCGAATGGGCGTGGAAGTGAGCACGCAGTGGCTCACGCGCGCGGACGTGGTGCTCCTGTGCGGGCCGGCGCGTGCGGACCGCGACGCCGCCGAACGCGCCATGGCGGGATCAGGCGCCGCGCGCATTCGCGTACGCACGATGATCGACCGCACCGACGCGGTGAACGATGAACCCGAAGCGATCGCGGTGTCGGCAGCCCGCGGGGACGGACTCGGAGCGCTGCGCGACGCGATTCGCCGCGAGCTATCGGCGCGGTACCCGCTTCCCCGCGCCGACGCGCCCCTCATCGTCCGCGCGCGTCACGAACGCGCGCTCACCACCGCCGATCAGGAGCTGGCACTCTTCGGCGAGGCGTGGACCGCGCGTGCACTTCCCGCCCCGGTTGCGAGCGTGCACGTGCGCGCCGCCATTCATGCGCTCGACTCACTTATTGGAGCCGTGGGCGTCGAGGATGTTCTGTCGCGCGTGTTCGAGCGTTTCTGCGTGGGGAAATAGCCTACGCGATCTGCGCCAGCGCGGCCGTCGCGCGCGTGATGTCGGCGGCGCTGGCACGAAGCGCCCACGGCAGGCCGAACTCCGTGATCGCGCCCTCGAGCATCCGGGCGCCGAGGAAATAGCCCGACCTCTCGGGGAGCAGCACGCCGTCGACCGTGCGCGAGATGTCGCTCATGCCGCCCGACAGGTATCGCAGACGGAGGCCCAGTCCTCGTTCGTCGAGCTCGCGGGCGGCCACGCGGGTGAGCACCGGCTCCAGCTCGCGGATCCGCGAGAACTCACGGCGCCCGTACCCGAAGTACTCCCATTCGGCGTGGCCCGGGCTGACCAGTCGGGCCGCCTGTACCGCGACGCCCTCGTTGATCAGCAGCTCGCGCAGCGTGGCGCGCGCACCGGTTTCCCAGAACGAGTAGTTGCCCCCGCTTTCGGCGATCAGCGCCTTCATTTCACTGGAGCTCGCCGGCGACGTATAACGCACCGTGTGCGCGATTTCGTGCGCGAGCCAGAGCGCGATGAGCTCCGGCTCGAGTCCGAGCCCGTGCGTGGAATGATTCTGCATTCCCGTGAAGTGCTCGACGCAGATGAAAGCGACGCCGCGTCCGTCCACGACGAGCTCGCCGGCGTTCGCAGCCCCTACGCCAACCATCAACACCACGTCGAGGTCGGAATCGACGTCGAACCACGTTCGGCATCGTTGCTCGGCCTCCGCGGCGATCTTCACGATGTCCGTCGTCGCGAGCATCTCGCGCAGGTCGCGCCGATCAGCTGACACCGTGGCGCGAACGATTTCATGGAAGTGCGGTCCTTCCGGCTCGATGACGTAGTTGCGCCAGTACGGATCGAGCAGGCGCCGGTACGCGTTCAGGTACTCATCGTAGGCCGCCGCGGGGTCGTTCGCCTCGGTTACCGCGAGAAAGTCCGGGACGAGATTGATGAGCATCCAGGAGGTTGCGGTGCGGTCAGAGCCAGTGAGGGAAGTTGTAGTCGCGCGGAATGATAGCTCTCCTCGTGAAAGCGAACAAGACCGAAGATGGCCCGTCTGCGCTGACACGCCGGGTTCGCTAGCTTGTCGCGGATGAAAGAGTATCAGGCCGTGATCGTGCGGCTCACGCGCCACACACGCGACGACGAGGACGCGCTCACTGATCTGCTGAACGAGCGCAGCCGCGGCGGGTGGGAGCCGAGCATGATGACGCAGGAAGGCATGCGCCTCACGATCGTGTTTCAGCGCGACACCGCAGTCGACACCGCAGTCGATCGCTGACGGTGCAGGTTCAGTTCACGGGGGCCGCGCGCGAAGTCACGGGCTCATGCCACATCGTGCGCGCGGGCGGCACCGCCGTGGCGCTCGACTGCGGGCTGTTCCAGGGACGTCGCGCCGATGCACGGGCGAAGAACGAACAGCTGCCGGCGGATCCGCATGAGATCGACGCGGTCGTGCTCTCTCATGCGCACATCGATCACGCCGGCCGCCTGCCTTTTCTGGTCGCGCGCGGGTTTCGTGGTCCGATCTACTGCACGCCGGCGACGCGCGACTTGTGCGCGATCATGCTGGCCGATTCGGCGCACATTCAAAACCAAGACGCGCAGCACCTCGAGCGGCACGGCCGGGCACACCAGGTCCCCCTGTACGGGCAGCGCGATGTCGTGCAGACCATCTCGCAGATGGTGAGCGTCTCCTACGGACGTGCGGTGGACGTCGCCCACGGCATGCGGGCGATGTTTACCGACGCAGGGCACATTCTCGGCTCGGCCAGTGTGGCGCTCGATGTCGCCGAGGACGGAGCAACGCGGCGCATCGTTTTCTCCGGTGATATCGGCCGCCGCGGGCTCCCGATCATTCGCGACCCATCGCCACCCGAGGGGGCGCACGCAGTCATCATTGAATCGACCTACGGCGACCGGGATCATCTCTCGGTGGAGAACGCGCGGCGGGAATTCGCGCGCGTCGTGAACGAAACCGCGGCGCGCGGCGGGAAGATTCTGGTGCCCGCGTTCGCCGTCGGACGGACGCAGGAGCTGGTGTACGATCTGCACGCGTTGCTCGACGCGGGAGCAGTGGCGCGCATTCCGATCTACGTCGACAGCCCGCTCGCGACTGCGGCGACCGGGGTCTTCGAGATGCACCCCGACGCATATGATCAGACGGAAGAGGGTGTCCGGACACTCGAACGTCTCTTCAGAAACGATCTGGTGCGCTACGTGCGTGACACCGCGGAGTCCAAGAAGCTCAATTCGCTGGTAGGCCCGGCCATCATCATCGCGGCGTCCGGTATGGCGGAGTCGGGGCGGATTCTGCATCACCTCCTGCACGGCGCCGGCGACCCGCGGAATACCGTACTGATCGTCGGCTTCCAGGCGGAACACACGCTCGGCCGGCGTATCGTCGAACGTCAGCCACTGTTGCGGATTCTCGGAATGGACGTGCCGCTCAAGGCCCGGGTGGAGATCATCAACGGATACAGCGCTCATGGCGACCGCACCGAGTTGCTGGCCTGGCTCGAGCGCGTTCGCGCCGCGTCACCGTCGTTCGGTCCTGTATGGCTCGTTCATGGCGAGCCGGCAGCGCAGACCGCATTCGGTGCGCTCATCGGGTCGCGCGGTTTTTCGTCACACGCGCCGGAGCGGTGGGAGACGCAGTCGCTGTGACCGAGCGTGGTTCCGCGGCGATGTCGTCGACGCGTGCCGAACGTGGCGCCGCTACGGTGGCACGGCTGCTCGACGCGGCCTCAACGCTGCTCTGCACGGAAGGCGCTGCCGCGGTCACGATTCAGCGGGTCGCCGACGCAGCCGGCACGAGCAAGGCGCTCGTGCACTACCACTTCGCCGACAAGGATGCGTTGCTCGTCGCGTGCGCGGAGCGCGTGACCGCGCACCTCACCGCGGCGGAGGGGAGCGCGCTCGCGACCAGCACCGCCGAAACGGCGCTCGCCGACCTCTGGCTCGGCCACATGTCCCCGGAAACGTGCGCCGTCCGGCGCGCGCTCCTCGCGCTCATCACGGATGCGTCCGAAGCGACGCGGAGCGCGTTATCGGCGGCCATGAGGCGGAGACGTCTCGCGCTCGCGGGGCTGATCGGGCGGCTCGAAGCGCTGATGTCGTTTGCGCCGGAGGTGCATTCCGGCACGCTGGTCGCGGCGTACACGGCGTTGATCGACGGGCTCACGCTGCAGCGCACGGTTGATCCCGGCGACGATCATCGTCGCGCGTTCGACGCGTTCTGGCTGGCTATTCTGTCGCTCGATCGGTAAGGTGCGCCACGGATGACTGCATCGCGCCGCTTCTGGCTCCGTGCGCTCGCGCTCGTCGTCGTGGTGATTCCGGTGGCGTGGCTCATGGGCGCTGGTGCCGTCGCCGTTGCCGGGAGTCGGGACGATCATCCGCGGTCGGACGCCATCATCGTACTCGGCGCCGCGCAATACGTCGGGCATCCGTCACCGGTTCTGCAGGCGCGGCTCGACCACGGCGCGGATCTCTGGCGCGACGGCGTCGCCCCCCTGCTCATTCTCACCGGCGGTGTCGGGACGGGTGACACGACGAGCGAAGCCGAGGTAGGACGCAGGTATCTGCGCGGGCGCGGCATTCCGGACACGGCAATTCTGGTTGAACGGACGGGACGAACCACTGGACAGTCATTGCGCGCGGCGTCGGCGATACTCGCGGAACGGAAACTCACATCGGCGGTGCTCGTGAGCGATCCGTTTCACGCGCTTCGCCTGCGCATCATCGCGCACCGGCTCGGGATGAACGTGGCGATTTCACCGACACGGACCAGCCCGATCGAGCGGAACGCGCGCGCCCAGTGGCGGTATGTTTTCAACGAGGCGTGGAAGGTGCCCGTTGCGGCGTTTCTGCCCAACCAATAGTCTGCGCGGACTCCGCCGCGAGAGGCGGACCCGAACGTTTACGACCGCACGACGCGGCGAGGAGCTCGACGGATGGAACGGTGGATGCGAGCCATTGCGGTGATGGCGACGGTGGTCCTCGGGGCGTGCAACGCGGACGAATCGACGGTTCCGCCGCCGACCGAAGCGAGCGTGGTCGGCACATACGCCCTCAGGATCGTGAACGGCGGCAATCTGCCATTCCCGTACTCGGCCACGTCGTCGACGCGTCTCGATATTATCGGCGGCTCGCTCACCGTCACGGCTGACCACACCTTCTCGGACGCCCTGGTTTTCCGTACGACGGATCTCACGACGAACACGGCGGCGGATCCGGAGACGCAGACGCTGACCGGTACGTGGGCGTTGTCCGGGTCCTCGCTCGAGCTGACGTACGCCGGACCTCACACGCTGGTCGCCGTCGTCACCGGGAAAGAGATCACGCGCGTCGACCAGGGCCTGTCGCTGACATACCGCAAGTAGTTTCGCACGTGAACGTTCCCGTCGAGACGTACCGTCTTCCGAACGGACTCTCCGTCACGCTGTCGGAGGACCACACCGCGCCCATTGTTGCGGTGAACCTGTGGTACCATGTCGGCTCGGGGAACGAGCGCGCGGGCCGCACGGGGTTCGCGCACCTGTTCGAGCACATGTTGTTCCAGGGGTCGGAACACGTCGGCGTCAATCAACACTTCGAGCTCGTCCAGCGCGCGGGTGGCACACTCAACGGCTCGACGTGGCTCGACCGCACGAATTATTTCGAGACCCTTCCCTCGCACTACCTCAGTCTCGCGCTGTGGCTCGAGGCCGATCGCATGGGATATCTCCTGCCCGCGATGACACAGGAGAAGCTCGACACGCAGCGCGACGTGGTCAAGAACGAGCGCCGGTGGACAGTGGACAATCAGCCCTATGGCACGTGGTGGGAACGCTTGCCTGCGCTGG
This sequence comes from Gemmatimonadaceae bacterium, assembly GCA_035638155.1. Taxonomy (GTDB): domain Bacteria; phylum Gemmatimonadota; class Gemmatimonadetes; order Gemmatimonadales; family Gemmatimonadaceae; genus DASRAP01. The sequence goes on from DASRAP010000340.1 coordinate 43,144, forward strand.
TGTTTCCCGAATCACATCCGTTCCATCACTCGCTGATCGGCTCGATGAGCGATCTCGACGCCGCGAGTCTGGAGGACATCGCCGGATTCTTCCGCACGTACTACACGCCGGACAACGCCGTGCTGACCATCGCCGGCGACTTCGATCCTCCTTCGGCGCGCGCGCTGATCGACGAGCATTTCGCCCACATTCCACGCGGAGCCGGTAAACCGCCGCTCGCGTCCACGACGCTGCCGGACACGTTCGGTGACTGGAAGCGCGAAGTAGTGCCCGACGACGTGCCGCTGCCGCGGCTGTTGCTCGCGTTTCGCACTCCCCCGTTCGGAGACGATGCGTGGTACGCCGGCAGCATGTGCGCGGCGGTTCTCGGGCTCCGCCGCGGGAGCCGGCTCCATCGCGCGCTGGTGCGCGAACGCCAGGTGGCGTCGGACGCGAGCGCGTTTACGTACGACCTCACGAAAGGCAGCGATGTGCTCGTGGTCGACGCGACCGCGCGTCCCGGCGTCCCGGCGGAGCAGCTCGAGGCCGAAGTCGTTCGCGAAATCGATGCGCTGGTCGCGGGCGGCGTGCGCGACGAGGAAGTCCGCCGCGTGGCGGCGATGATCGAGACGGACTTCGCGATCGCGATGCAATCGGCGCAGGAGCGCGCCGACCGTCTGTCGCAGTTCGCGACGTACTTCGGCGACCCCGCGCGGCTCAATGAACAACCCTCGCGCTATGCGAGGGTCACGGCGCGTGACGTGTCGGACTTCGCGCGGTCGCATCTGCACGACCGGAATCGCGCATCGCTCGTATACGTTCCCCGCGACGGCGCATGACACGAGTGTCGACCGTCCCGCCGCCGGCGTCCGCGCCGAGGCCGTACCGTTTTCCCGTCGCGCAGCGTTCGGTGATCGGCAGCGGGACGCGGCTCGTCGTCGCACCGCTCACGAAAGCGCCGCTGGTGTCGGTCAGCGCCGTATTTCACCGTGGCGGCGCCGACCACGATCCGCCGGATCGTGAGGGACTCGCGGAGCTCACGGCGTTGATGCTGCTCGAAGGGAACGACGCGCGCGACGGCGCCGCGCTCGCGGATTACTTCGAATCACTGGGATCGTCGCTCGCGGCGGCCGCCGACTGGGACTCGGCGATCATGAGCTTTACGGTGCATCCCGACCGCCTTGACGCCGCGATGCGTGCCTTTCGCGAGGTGCTGCGCGCGCCGGCTTTTCCGCAGCGAGAGCTCGATCGCATCAAAGCGGAGCATCACGCCGACCGCATGCAGGCGTCGGCAGATCCGCGATCGCTCGCCAACGACGCGTTCGCGTGGTCCTGCTACGGCGACAACGTGCGGTACCGGCGTCCGGCCGCAGGCACGAGCGCGACGGTGGAGTCCATCACGCGCGAGGACGTCGAGTCGTTCTGGGGGGCGCAGTACTCGCCGGGCGACCTCACGCTCATTTTCGCGGGCGCACTCGATAACGCACGCGCGGCTGCGCTGGCCGAGGAGCTGACCGCCGGGTGGGTGCAGGGGGCACCCGAATCGCGCACGATGCTGGTCACTCCGCGGTATCGCGAGCCCGCGGTTACGCTGATCGAAAAACCGGGTGCCGCGCAGGCCGAGCTTCGCATCGGGCACATGGGCGTGCCGCGGGCGCATGCGGGGTACTTCCCGCTCACGGTCATGAACGCGGTGCTGGGCGGATTGTTCAGCTCGCGCATCAACCTCAATCTTCGCGAGCGTCACGGGTACACGTACGGCGCGTCGTCGGGATTCGACTGGCGAAAAGCAGCGGGCCCGTGGCTCGTGAGCACTGCGGTGAAAACGGAAGTTTGTGCGGCAGCGATTCGCGAAGTGCTGGGCGAGATCGATCGCATCCGTACGGCGGAAGTTGAAAAGGACGAGCTCGATCTCGCGGCGCAATATCTCGTCGGAGTGTTTCCGCTCCGGTTCGAGACGACGGCCGCGGTCGCGGGCGCGCTCGTATCGCACAGCATTTTCGGGCTGCCGCCTGATTATTTCGACACGTACCGCGAACGCGTGAGCGCTGTGACACCGGGTGACGCGTTGCGTGCAGCACAGGATCATCTGCACCGCGACCAGCTGCAGATCGTCGTCGTCGGCGATCCGGCGGGGTTGCGGGCCGATCTCCTTCCGTTCGCGCGCGGCCAGATTCATTCCGTGCCCGCGAGCGCGGTGGAAAGCGCGCCGTGACGCCGCCGCGGGAGGAAGCCCCGGGAAAAGTGTCGAGCCGGCGCGCGTACTCGGGGCGCGTCATCTCGCTCGATGTGGACACGGTGCGTTTTCCGGACGGCAGTCAGGGCGAGCTCGAAATCATCCGGCATCCGGGCGCGAGCGCGGTCGTGCCGTTTCTTTCCGATCCGCACGGCGAGAATCCGCAGATCCTGCTGCTCCGGCAATACCGGTACGCGACGGACGGCTACCTCTATGAGATCCCCGCTGGCCGTCTCGAACCGAATGAGGACCCGAAGGCGTGCGCGGAGCGGGAGCTGCGCGAGGAAACGGGTTGCACCGCGGCCAAGATCGAGCCGCTGTTCTCGATGTTCACGACGCCCGGGTTTACCGACGAGCGCATCCATCTCTTCATGGCCACCGGCCTCACGCGCGTGTCAGAGGCGGCGACTGAGAGCGACGAGTTCATCGAGGCGACGCCCCGCGCCCTCGCGGACTGTCTCGCCATGATTGAGCGGGGCGAGATCCAGGACGCGAAAACAGCGCTGGGCATCCTCTTCGTCGCAGGCTACCGGCTCTCGTAGCCGTCTTCGTGTCCTCTGTCGAGGACACTGAGGACAGTCACGGGGGACGATCAGGCATTGTGACGCCAGTCTAAGTTGTTTCCTAACAACAAGTTACGTGCGTCCATTTTCCGGCATGGCTCCTGCCTTACACAGGGTTCCACAGACGGGACACTGGGTCGGATCCGTGCTCGCGGAACCCTCAGGTCCCTTGCCGCCGGGGGTGGAGCATGGCACAACGCGCGATTCGACTTACCGAAACTGTTGGCGTCTCTGCGCGAGACCAACTGCGACAACTCGACGATAGTGCGCTCGTCACTGCGTATCTCGACCACATCGAACAGGCGTTCGACGTGCTGGTCGAGCGTTACCAGACACGGTTACTGAACTTCATCTACCGCACCGTCGCGGACCGCGAGCGGGCGGAAGATCTCGTACAGGAAGTCTTCGTCCGGGTGTACCGGCATCTGGGCCGGTTCGACCGGTCGAAGAAATTTTCGACGTGGATCTACACGATCGCGTCGAATCTCGCGAAGAACGAGCTCCGGAATCGCTCTCGCAATCCGCTCGTGTTCTTCCAGTCCCTGACCAAGGGTCTGATGGGCGATGAAGAGCGGCCGATCGAATTCGAGGATAGCCGGACGCGGCCCGACGATCTCTACCACAAGCGCCATCTGCGCGAGCTCGTGGAAGAATCGGTGGCCAAGCTGCCGGTGCACCATCGCGAGGTGTTCGTGCTTCGCGAGCTGGAAGGCAAGTCGTATGAGGAAATCGCCGACATTACCCGCTGTAATCTCGGCACGGTCAAATCGCGGCTGAACCGGGCGCGGACGGCTTTCGCGGCGCTGGTTGGCCCGGCGATGGACTAGCAGTCCAACATGGCGTGAGTGGGGTGGTATCCGGGTCCCGTTGATCTCCTGGGGGCCCGGCTACCATTCTTTTGTCCGGCAGGGAACGCGGCTCCCTCCCTGCGGGTACGGATTGTCGTACCCATACCCGGACACGCGCCATGGATTGTCGTCAATTCCGCAAGCTGCACATGCAGTTCGTTGACGACACGCTCCCCGGTGTAGAGACCTGGGCGGTGCGGAGCCACATGGCCACATGCACAGAGTGCGCGAAACTCGACGCGCGTGTCCGCCGGTCACTCATGCTGGCACGGAGCACCCCAACTCTCGAGGTCTCCGAAGGATTCCAGCGCAAGCTCGCGGCGCGGCTCGCAGCGGAACGCCTGGCGGGGACACCGGTGATGGCAGCGCCGGTCCGTCCCGCGCGCTGGATGCGTGGCGCGATCGCGGCCCTCTTTCTCGGCGCAGCCGGACTTGGCATTGCCGCGTCACAGACGGGCATGCACCTGGGGCGCGGCGCACATTTCGCACCCGCGCCGACGCTGACCATGTCACCCGTCGTTGTGGTTCCACCGGCGCTTCCCTCCGAGCCGGTCGCGGCTCCAGCGATGTTCGCGACCGTGTCGTCCAGCCTCCCGGTGTATCCCGCAATGCTGCTCGCGCAGCGTGCCACGGCGCAGTTCGCGGCCATGCATGCACGCACGGTGGCGTTCCAGGCGACGCACTGATCGAGCTCCCCCGCACGGTATATTCTGCGCATGAGCGTTTCTGCTCTGCGCGCACTGCGCACGGCCATCGAGCGGCGCCAGTTCGATCCCGTTTACTATCTGCACGGCGACGATGAGTACCGGAAAGGCGACGCGCTGAACCGGCTGATCGCCGCTGCGCTCGACGCGTCAATTCGCGACCTGAATCTCGATCTCTTTCACGGCGCCGACACCGATGCTGAGCGCCTTGCTGCGGCGTTGTCGGCGCTCCCGATGCTCGCCGAACGCCGCGTCGCGGTCGTGCGGAACGTCGGCACGCTCAAGAAACAGGCGCGGGCCGTGCTCGACCGCCATCTCGCCCAGCCGCTGCCCGATACGATCCTCGCGCTCGTCTCACCGGCCGGCGAAAAGCCCGACGCGGCGATCGAATCGCGCTCGGTGAGCCTGCCGTTCGCGCCGCTCGCGGGCGAGCAGCTCGCTGCGTGGATCGTGAATCGTGCGGAGCAGGAAGGCATGGCGCTGCCCGATGCGTGCGCGCGGATCATCATGCAGGCCGCAGGCGACGATCTCACGCAAGCCGTCGGTGAGCTCAGCAAGCTCGCGTCGTTCACATCGGGACGCGCGGTAACGCCCGCCGACGTCGAAGCAATCGTAGGCGTCCGCCACGGAGAAACGATCGACGATCTGCTCGATGCCGTGGCGGCACGGAACGGCCCGCGCGCCATCGCCCTCGTCGCGCCGGTGCTCGCACAACCCAAATCGTCCGGCGTGCAGCTCGTGATGTTTCTGGCGGTGCAGGCACTGGCGATCGCGTACGGACGCGAGCGTGTCGATGCGGGGCTGAGCCCGTCACGCCTGGAGAATGAGTTTTTCGGTCTGCTGAAATCCGGCGGCGGATATCCGGGCAGATCATGGCGCGATGCCGCGCAATGCTGGGCAAAAAACGTCGCGCGCTGGACGGCGTCGGACGCGCGGGCGGCGCTCACGCATCTGCATGCGGCGGACCTTGCGCTCAAGGACACGCGTGTGTCCTCCGAGGAAGCGGTGATCTCGTCTCTCGTCCTCGCGCTGTGCGCGCCATCATCACGGGCTGCGGCGTGAACGTCTTTCGAACGGTGTCGCGCGCGGCGCTGGTGCTGGTGGGCGCGCTTTTTCCCGCGACCGGGCGCACGCAGGCCCGAACAGTCGCGGATTCGGCGGCATTCCGCCGCGCGCAGCGTGTCCTCGATTCGGGCGACACGACACGCGCCGGCGCGTTGCTCGATTCACTCGTCGCCGCGACGGCGGACGGCTCCGCCGCGCGCGCCGACGCCCTCTACTGGCGCGCACTCATCACGCCCAACGCCGACGCCGCTCGCGTGGATCTGCTCACCATCGTCGTCGACTACTCGCTGGCACCGCGCGCGGCGGATGCGCTGCTCCGGCTCGGCCAGTCGGCGTTCGCCGCCGGAGACCGAACAGCAGCGCTTCGATTTCTCGACCAGCTGGTGCTCGAGCATCCGTCGAGCGCGGCCGCCGCGCAGGGGTGGTTCTGGCTCGGACGGGCGCGTCTCGACAACAACGCCATGCAATCCGGATGCGCTGCGCTCGACAGCGCGCGCAAACGATTGCCCGCGTCCGACGTGGAACGCCGCCGGCAGGTGGATTTCGCCGCGGGACCGTGCCGCGCGCTCGCGGCGGCGCCCCCTGCGCCGGCTCCGGCGAGTCCTGGTGCGGCGGCCGGTTCAACAGGCGGTGCTGCGGCGGGCGGTTCGACGCGACCCAAGCCGGCGCAGGCCGACACATCAACCGCGCGCCGCTATTCCGTGCAGGTGGCTGCGTACAAGAGTAAAGCCGATGCCGACAAGCTCGTTGAGCGCCTGAAAACGCGCGGGTACGAGGCCCGCGTCGACGAGCTCGCCCAGTTCCACGTGCGCATCGGGCTGTTCAAGACGCGGGCGGAGGCCACGGCGCTGGTGACCAAACTCAAGGCGCAGCAGATCACGGGATTCGTGGTGGAGGCGAGCCGGCGTGGACCGTGAGGTGTCCACTCCCCTCATGCAGCAGTACCGCGAGATCAAGTCGAAACACCACGATGCGATCCTGCTCTTTCGCATGGGTGATTTCTACGAAATGTTTTTCGACGACGCGGTCACCGCATCACGCCTGCTCGGCCTGACGCTTACGTCGCGCAACAACGGGGGGGCGTCCGAAGTTCCCCTCGCGGGCGTGCCGGTGAAGGCCGTGAGCCAGTATCTGCGCCGGCTCGTCGAACATGGTCACCGGGTCGCGATCTGTGAACAGGTCGAGGATCCGAAGGCCGCAAAGGGAATCGTGCGCCGTGAAGTCGTCGAGACCGTGACGCCCGGCGCCGTGTTCGAAGACGATCTGCTCGACGGCGCGCGCGACAACTTTCTCGCGTCGGTTGCGATTCACGAGCGGGTCGTCGGCATTTCCGCGGCCGACGTGTCGACCGGCAGGTTCCGCCTCGTGATCGTCGGTCTGGGCGACGCACCGTCGGCATTGGGGCGCCTGGCGCCGCGCGAGATTCTCGTTGCGACGGGTGCTGGAGCCGAGCTTCGTGCGTTGCTTCCGCCGGGAGTGCTGGTCACGGAGCGCGCCGACTGGGAGTTCGATCCCGCGCTCGCGCGCGACGCGCTGGCCGAGCAGTTCGCGATCGCCGGTCTCGCCGGTCTGGGCCTGGGCGACGGCGACGCGGTTGCCGTGGGCGCCGGCGGCGCGCTCCTCCGTTATCTGCGCGAGCTCCAGCCTTCCGGGCTCGCGCAACTTGCGCGTCCCAGCGTCGAGCGCGCCGGCGCGGTCGTGCCGCTCGACGACATGACGCGGCGCAACCTCGAGCTCGTTGAATCTCTCCGCGGCGGAATGGACGGGACGCTGGTCGGCGTGCTCGATCGCACGCTCACGCCGATGGGGGCGCGGTGTCTCCGGCACTGGCTCCTCGCGCCGCTGGTCGAGCGCGCGCCGATCGAAGCGCGTCTTGCGACCGTCGCCGCGCTCGTCGACGACACGCTCGCGCGCGGCGCGCTTCGCACCGCACTCGATGGCGTCCGCGACATCGAGCGACTCGCCGGCAAGACCGCGGCGGGACGTGCGGCGCCGCGCGAACTGCGCGCGCTCGGCGATTCGCTCGCGCGTCTTCCGGCCGTCGCCGCCGCACTCGCGCCCATCTCGTCATGCGGCGTGCTCGCGTCCATCGTCAGCGCATGGGACGCTGCGGATGACATCTGCGGGGCGATCACGAAGACACTCGTCGAACGTCCGCCGCTCACGATCGGGGATGGCGAGACGATCGCTCCAGGTGTCGACACCGAGCTCGACAGTCTGCGCGCGCTTCGCGACGGCGGGAAAGACGCCATCGCGTCCCTCCAGATGGAGGAACGAACACGAACGGGGATCAGCTCGCTCAAAGTCGGCTACAATCGCGTGTTCGGGTACTACATCGAGGTGACACGCGCCCACGATGCCCGTATTCCGGCCGATTACCAGCGGCGCCAGACCCTCGCCGGTGCGGAACGCTACGTCACGCCCGCGCTCAAGGAATTCGAGGAGCGGATTCTCACGGCGACGGAACGCTGCGAGCTTCTCGAGCGTGAGCGTTTTGAGGCGCTTCGCGCGCGCACGGCGCGAGAGATCACCCGGCTCCAGGCGATCGCCACGCATCTCGCGGCGCTCGACGCGCTCGCGAGCCTCGCAGAAGTGGCCGCGCACGAACGCTACTGCAGGCCCGAGCTCACGGACGGTGTCGAGCTCGTGATCGAGGGCGGCCGCCATCCGGTGGTCGAACGCATGATGCCGCGCGACCAGTTCATTCCGAACGACGTGACGCTGACGCCCGACGGCCGGCTCATCGTGCTCACGGGTCCGAACATGGCCGGCAAGAGCACGATTCTCCGGCAAATCGGACTCATCGTGCTCATGGCGCAGGCCGGGAGCTTCGTTCCCGCGACCCGCGCGACGATCGGCATTTGCGACCGGATCTTTACCCGCGTCGGAGCGAGCGACAACCTCGTGCGCGGGCAGTCGACGTTCATGGTCGAGATGGCGGAGACGAGCGCGATTCTGCATACGGCGACGACGCGCAGTCTCGTGCTCCTCGATGAAATCGGGCGCGGCACCGCCACGTGGGACGGGCTCTCGATTGCGTGGGCGGTGAGCGAGCACCTGCACGACGTGATCGGTTGCAAGACGGTGTTCGCGACGCATTACCACGAGCTCACGCAGCTCGCCAACGAGCTGGATGGCGTCCGCAATTATTCCGTCGCGGTGCGCGAGGTCGGCGAGAAGATCCTCTTTCTGCACCGGTTGCAGCCCGGCGGTGCGAGCCGCTCGTACGGCATCGACGTCGGCCGCCTCGCCGGCTTGCCGCCCGCGGTGATCACGCGCGCGCGCGCGCTGCTTCGGTTGCTCGAGCGTGGCGATCTGGCCGCCGCGCTCGCGGGCCAGTCGCCGCGCCCACCGTCGAGCGAGCAGTTGCCGCTGTTTACCGCGGCGCCGCATCCGGCGGTGGAACGCCTCCGCGCCATCGATGCTGATGCCACGACGCCCATGGCCGCGCTGCAGCTGCTCGCCGAGCTCACCGCGCTCGTGCGCGACGACGCCGTGCAGCCGTGAAGCCCACCGTCGCCGCGCTGTTCGTGCTCGCGTTCGCCGGCTGTCTCGATCGCCTCGGCTCGGCACGCGCGGACCGGCTGACGGTGTCCGGCGCGCGTCCCGATGTACCACCTGCCATGCTGAACGACGAATCGCCGTTCCGGTATCCGAATGCGCTGTGGGCGCAGCGCGTGCAGGGGAACGTCACGCTGCGGCTGTTTATCGATTCGACTGGCCGCCCCGTGAGGGATTCGACGACCGTCGCAACATCATCCGGCGTCGCGGCATTCGACTCGGCCGCGCTCGCGGGTGCCGGGCTGCTGCGTTTTCGTCCGGCCTTGCTCAAGGGCGTCGCGGTCAGCGTAGCCTTGCTGCTGCCAGTATTCTTCCGTCATCCCGACGCTCCCGCGCTTCCCGGCGATTCGGTGATCAAACGCGAACACACGCCTGCACCGGCGCCATGACTGCACGCTACGCGAAGCCGCTCGACAGCGTTCTCGATACGATCGGGTGGACGCCACTCATTCGCCTCTCACGCGTGACACGCGGCATTCGCACACCGGTGTACGCGAAGGCCGAGATGTTCAATCCCGGCGGATCGGTGAAGGACCGTATCGGCATGCCGATCATCGAGGCGGCGGAGCGGGAGGGGCGGCTCAAGCCGGGCGGAACGATCGTCGAGGGCACCAGCGGCAATACGGGCGTCGGACTCGCGATCGCCGCCGCGCTCAAGGGCTATCGCTGCATCTTCACGATGCCGGACAAGATGTCGCAGGAAAAAGTCCGGTTGCTCAAGGCCTTCGGCGCCGAAGTCATCGTCACGCCGACCGCGGTCGCGCCCGATCATCCCGAGAATTACGTGATGGTCGCGAAACGACTCGCCGCGGAAACGCCGAATGCCATCCTCGCGAACCAGTTCTACAATCCGGCGAATCCGCAGGCGCACTACGACACGACAGGGCCGGAGTTGTGGGAGCAAAGCGAGGGCCGCATCACCCATCTCGTGACGGCGGCCGGGACCGGCGGCACGATCACGGGCGTGGGCCGCTACCTCAAGGAAAAGAACCCGAACATTCAGGTGATCTCGGGCGATCCTGTCGGTTCGATTCTGGCCGAACACTGGCGCAGCAAAGGCACGAAGACCGTCGAGGGCGTGCCGTACAAGGTGGAAGGCATCGGGCAGGACAAGATCCCGGGCACGCTCGACATGAGCGTTATCGACGACTACGTCACGGTCTCCGATCGCGACGCGTTCGCGATGGCGCGGCGGCTCACGCGCGAAGAAGGGTTGTTCGTGGGAGGATCGTCGGGACTCATCGCGCACGTGGCGCTGCAGGTGGCGCGGCGCATCGACGATCCGAACGCGTTTGTGGTGCTCTTCCTCTGCGATACCGGCGAGCGCTACCTCAGCAAACTCTACAGCGATGAATGGCTGCGGGAGAATCAATTGCTCGATACGGAGCACGTGACCGTCGGGCAGCTTTTGTCGCGCAAGACCGCCGCGGCCCCCGCGCTCGTGTTCGTCGCACCGGGCGCGACCGTCAGACAGGCCCTTGGCCTCATGTCACTGCACGACATTTCTCAGCTGGCGGTCATGGACGGCGGAAGTTGCGTCGGCCTTGTGAGCGAAACCGTGCTCTCCACGCGCGCGCTCGAGAACACGAAGGTGCTCGACGCGGCCGTGAGCGGCGTCATGGATCCGCCCCTACCCGCGGTCGACTTCGAAGCGACCGTGGATCACGTTACGAAGCTGTTGTCCAAGGCCAACCCCGCCGTGCTCGTCCGGCGCGACGGACACATCGAGGGAATTCTGACGCGCTCGGATGTCCTGCATCACCTCATGAGTCGCTAGCACGATGCGTATCACCGTTCTCCTCGGGGGCACATCCGCCGAGCGCGACGTTTCACTCGCGTCCGGATCGCGCGTCATCGCGGCGCTCCGCGAGCGCGGTCACACCGTGACGGCGGTGGATCCCGCGCGCGGCGTGATGACCGACGCGGCAATCCGCGACGCGCTCCCTTCGGGCGTGCAGCGTGCCTGGCCGACGCAGGCGTCGCTCGCGCGGCTTCGCGCGCAATCGCTCGGACCCGCGCTGGGAATGCTCGAGGAAGTGCGCGGCGCCGACGTCGTGTTCAACGCGTTGCACGGGGGAGAGGGAGAAAACGGCACCACGCAGGCCATCCTGGATGCGGCCGGTGTCCGGTACACGGGGAGCGGCGCGCTTGGCAGCGCCATCGCCATGGACAAGGATCTCTCGAAGATCCTGTTTCGCGCGGCCGGGGTCCCGACCGCGGACTGGCGGATGATCCCGGTTGACGAATCGCGAGTGATCGCCGACCTCGGACTCCCCCTCATCGTGAAGCCGTCCAAGCAGGGCAGCACCGTGGGGCTCACGCTCCTTCGCGATGCCACCCGGCTCCGCGAGGCCATTGCGCTGGCGCAGGAACACGACGACGAAGTCATGCTCGAGCGTTTCATTCCGGGTCGCGAGCTGACGGTCGGCGTACTCGGTGACACGCCGCTCCCCGTCGGCGAGATCATTCCGAAGAACGAGCTTTACGACTACGAAGCCAAGTACACGGCCGGCATGGCACGGGAGATATTTCCGGCGCCGCTATCGCCGTCCGAGGCGCAAACCGTGCAGCAACATGCGCTCCACGCGTTCCGGGCGCTCAAACTTCGTGGGTATGCACGCATTGACTTCCGCATGATGAACGACGGAACGTTCTATTGTCTGGAAGCGAACACCAACCCAGGTCTGACCGACTTGAGTCTGATTCCACAAGCCGCTGCAGCCGCAGGGATCGCGTTTCCCGATCTTTGTGACCGCATCGCCCAACTCGCCGCGTCGGGACGCGGCTCGGGGGAGGGACAGTGATGGCCATGCGCGGGTTCACTTCGGCCGCGCTTGCGGGCGTGCCGGTTGGTGTGCAGGCCCAGGGTGTGTGGGTCGGACGCCGCCAGATCTTCGTCAAGTTCGCCGGCGAGGCGGAGACGGCCACGATGTATTCCGCCGACGCGCTCGCGCGGGAAATGCAGCGGCACACGCAACGCGGCGTGTTTCATTCGGTCTCCGTCACAGGACGCGATCCGCTGGGGAGCGTCGATTTTCTGCTCGCGGCGCTCGCCAAGGCACAAATCGGGCTGCCGGTCATGCTCGACGTGGATGGACAGCGTCCTGACGAGACGCGCGCGCTGACCCAGCACATCGCGCTCGTGCAGATCACTCTCGATCCGGCGACATCCCAGGGGCTGCTGCAGCGAGCGTGCGAAACGTTGCGCGTTGCCGCCGCCGCAGGCTGCGCCCACGCATTCGTGGCGGCTGCCGGAGCCGAGACGAGTGACTCGCAAGTCCTGCGCATGGTCGAGCAGGCACGCGACGCGAGCGCCGCCACGGACGTCGTGCTCCTGCCGCCGCCAACCGGTGAAGGCAGCGTCGACCGCCGCTGGGCCGTCCTGCTCGATCAGGCGATGGCGCTCCACGCGCGGACGATCCTCGGCGCTCGAATCCTGCCGCCCGCGGGGATGCGCTAGCCGGGGCCACCCGGCGCTGGCCGGTGCTGGCCGGCGCTGCGGGCGGAACCTGGGTGTATCGCCCGGCGTAGGGCCCTTAGTACATTCTCGATCCTGCAGCAGCCGTCACCGATGGATTCCGATCGCGCCCCCGACCTGGTCATGAGCCGTCCGCCGGCGGCGCACGCCGTGCGCTGGCTGATTGCGCTCAACGTGGCCGTGTACTTCGTCCAGCTGACGCTCATCAGCGCGGCGGATATGCGGAGCTGGCTCGGTTTTACCAGCGGCGATCTCGATTCGGCATGGACGATCGCGACCTACATGTTCGTCCACACCAGCTTCTGGCCGCTCGCCATCAACACGTACGTGCTCTGGCTGCTCGGGACGGCACTCGAGCTCGACTGGGGCACGGCGCAGTTCGCGGGATATTTCGCGTTGTGCGGCGTCGGCGCGTGGATCATGGAATTGCTCGTTGTGCGCAGCGGTGTCCTCATCGGTGCGTCCGGCGCGGTCATGGGCGTTGCGCTGGCGTACGCGTCGCGGTGGCCGGAGGAGCGGGTGCGCGTGCTGGGAGTCGTGCCGATGCGCGCGCGCTGGATTGCGGGCATGCTCGTACTCGGCGGGCTGGGGACCGCACTGGTTGCGGCCGCGCGGGCCGATCTCTCGCCGCTCGCGCAGTTCGGCGGTCTCGCCGCCGCGTGGGCCTACCTCCGCACCGCGGGGGCGATGCATATCGACCGGCTGCGGCCGCGTGTGGCGCCCGTCATCGACGACACGGACGAGGGACCCGCACGCGCAATTCCGCCACGCGCCGTTCCCAGGCAGCGGAGTGAACGCGAACCGCGCGAAGTCGATGACATCGTGCAGCAAAGCCAGGCCGCGGTCGCGGAGCGCGCAATCCCCGCGCGGACGCGTGATGCCAACCGCCCCCCGGCGGCGTCGTCAGCGGAGCTCAACTCGTTGCTCGACAAGATCTCCGCGGAGGGCATCGATGCGCTCACGCCCACGGAGCGTGATCGTCTTCAGGCGGCGGCGCGGCGGCTCCGCGATCGCTGATTGGCACGCTGGTCGCACGCCGATCGCATGCTGATGGCATTTGGCGGGGCGCGGCGATAACGTCGCTGCATGCCAAAACCGGAGATTCTCGAAACATTCGCGAACCCGTATCCGGATCGCGACTACACGATTCACATGACGTGCGACGAGTTCACGTCGCTCTGTCCGCTTGGCGGCGTCGAGAGTGATGCTGCCGAGTTGTCGCTGCTGCAGGGTGGCGCGCCCGATTTCGGCACGATCATCATCGAGTACGTCCCGGGCGACATGTGCATCGAGCTCAAGTCTCTGAAGCTGTATCTCTGGAGCTTCAGGAATGACGGGATTTTTTACGAGCGCGCGGTGAATCGCATCCTGGACGACCTCGCCGCGAAGATCCAGCCGCGGCGCCTGACGGTGACCGGCGATTTCAACGTGCGTGGCGGGATCAAATCAGTGATCACCGCGACGTTTTCCGCGACCGCCGCTACGCGATGACGGGAACGTCCGTCGGCGTCCAGCCGATGGACCCGCGCCGCCCCGGACTCCAGCGTGGGAACGTTCCCACCACGCGCATTCCCGATGTCACGCGCGCGACAGCGCGCAGCGCGCCTTCCACGTGCACGTTTCCCACTTCGTGATCGAGCTCCACGAAAAACCGGTACGACCACGGCGCGCCGGCGGGGCGCGTGTCGATGCGCCGCAGGTTCACACCGTGCGTCGCGAAGGGCTGCAGGGCGACGAGCAGCGCCCCCGGTGTGTCCGCGACGGTGAAGGCGATCATTGTGCGCGCGGGTGTGCCGGCCGCGAGCGTCGCGCGTTCACGGGCAAACGCGAGAAACCGCGTTTGATTGTCGGTCCGATCGGCGATGTTGGCCAGCAGCACGTCGAGGTTGTAGCGCCCCGCCGCCGCGCGTCCCGCGACGGCGGCAAAACTCGGGTCGCCCAGCTGCGCCACTTCGCGCGCGGCGGCGGCCGTGTCGAACAACCCGTGCGTCTGCATGCGCGGATGCTCGCGGAAAAACTTCTGGCATTGCGCGAGCGCGAGCGTGTGGCTGAGCACGGTCGCGATCGAATCGACCGTGGCACCGCGCGGCGCCATCAGGCAGTAGTGCACATTGACGACCGCCTCGCCCACGGCTGCGATCCCCGGCGAGCGGTCGATGGCATCATGCGTCTCGCCAACGGACCCGACGGTGGTGTTTTCGATCGGCAGCACGACGCGATCGGCCGAGCCCTCGAGCACCGCATTGAGCGCGTCGATGTGCGATGCGAACGCGACGGGTTCGCTCGCCGCGCCGTACAGCATTTGAATCGCGTCTTCAGCGTACGCGCCGAGCTCGCCCTGAAACGCGACGCGGAGCCGGGAAGAATTCGCCACGCCCGCAAGATGAAAGGGCCGCGCCAACTCTGCCAGCGTACGCGGTGACCGAGCCACGCTCCCAGGCGCCGTCGCGCGCGCGACTCGCCGCGGCGTTCTTCGCGGTCTACGTGGTCTGGGGATCCACGTATCTCTTCATCAAGATCGTGGTCGCGGACATTCCGCCGTTTCTTGCGGCGGCGCTCCGTCACACCATTGCCGGCGTCCTCCTCTACGCCTGGGCGCGTGCACGCGGCGCTCCGCGCCCGAGCGCGCCCGAGTGGCTGAGCGCGCTGGCGGCTGGTGTCCTGCTGCTCACCACGGGGAACGGAATGGTCAACTGGGCGTCGCAGCGCGTTCCCAGCGGCCTGTCCGCGCTCGTCGTGTCGAGCGTGCCCATCTGGATCGTACTCGTCGACTGGGTCCGCCCGGGCGGTGCGCGGCCGGGGCGCCGCACCATGGCCGGCGTCGCGCTCGGGTCGATGGGTGTCGCCGGACTCGTGTGGAGCGCGGGAGGGGTCCACCAGGGTGCGCGCCAGCCCGTCGCGATCGGCTGTCTCGGGTTGCTGTTCGGATCGCTCTCGTGGGCCGTCGGAACGATTCTGTCGCGACAGCTGCGGCGACATCCGGACGGCGCGCTCGCGTCGGCAATGCAGATGGTTACGGGCGGTATCGCGCTGGGAGTGCTTGGGAGCGCGGCCGGCGAGCTCGCGCGATTCCATCCGTCGGCCGTACCGGTCTCGTCGTGGCTGGCGCTCGCGTACCTCGTATTTGCCGGGTCGATCATCGGATTTACATCGTACACGTGGCTCCTGCGTGTTTCGACGCCCGCCAAGGTCGCGACGTACGCGTATGTGAATCCCGTGGTCGCCGTACTCCTCGGCTGGGCATTCGTCGGAGAGCGATTGTCAGGGGCGACCCTCATCGCGGCGGCCGTGATTCTGGTGGCGGTCGCGGTGGCCACAGTTCCCGCTCCGTCGGCGTTGCGGCAGGTCTCTGGCGGCCGTTAGGTTTCGCGCCCGGACTGCATGCGGCCAGGTAGCTCAGTTGGTAGAGCACACGACTGAAAATCGTGGTGTCGACGGTTCGATTCCGTCCCTGGCCATTGTTTCTTCTGACCCGACCCGCCCGGTCCTGCCGGGGGGGTACTTCGGGAGGAGGAGGGCCCTTGGGTAAGCGGGATCCGCGCGTGGACGCGTACATCGCCGGTTCGGCGGCATTCGCCCGTCCGATCCTCACGCATTTGCGCGAGGTGGTGCACGAGACGTGCCCCGGCGTCGAAGAAACGCTCAAGTGGCGTTCCCCCAGCTTCATGTACCACGGCATGCTCTGCGGCTTTGCCGCGTTCAAGGCGCACGCGGTATTCGGGTTCTGGAAGCACAGCCTCGTCATCGATGCGAAAACGGAACGCGAGGACGCGATGGGGAATTTCGGACGGCTCACGTCAATGTCCGACTTGCCGTCCAGGCGCAAGCTGTCGTCGTTCATCCGCAAGGCGATGGAGCTGAACGAGCAGGGCATCGCAGCGCGTCCCGTGCGCCGCTCAAAACCGAAACCACCGGTACGAACGCCGGCAACGCTTGCAGCAGCGTTGCGCAAGAACGCGAAGGCGGCGGCCGCGTACACGGCGATGAGCCCGAGTCACAAGCGCGAATACGTCGAGTGGATCACGGAGGCGAAGACCGAGGCGACGCGCGACAAGCGCCTTGCGACGACCATCGAATGGCTGGCGGAAGGCAAGCCGCGCAATTGGAAGTACATGTAGTGTTCGTGTAGCTAGTGTGAGTCGTCGGCGTCACGCGGGGACATGCGGGACGAGGTTCACTCAGCCTGAGGTGTGAGAATGAAAAAGCCGATTTCTCGTCGTGAATTCGTCGGTGACGCGGGCAAGCTCGCCGCGGGCGTGATGATCGTCCCGCGCCACGTGCTCGGCGGCCCGGGATACCGCGCGCCGAGCGCGACGCTCAACGTCGCGATCGTCGGCGCGGGCGGACAGGGCATGCAGCAGTGGAAGGCCCTGTTGGCGGGCGGCCAGAACGTGGTGGCGATTGCGGACGTCGACTTCCCCTATGTCGAGCGGAACATCGCCGGCCAGCTCAGCAATGCCCAGGCGCGGACGAAGGAAATGGGCGCGAAAGTGAAGGAGTCGTACGACAAGGCAAAGAAGTACGCCGACTTCCGCGAGATGATCGACAAGGGCGCGAAGGATTTCGACGCCGTGGTCGTCGCGACGCCGGATCACTCGCACGCGCAGGTGGCCGTGCGCGCCATGAAAGCGGGCAAGCACGTGTACGTGCAGAAGCCGCTCACGTACTCCGTGTACGAATCGCGGCTGCTGCGACGGGTGGCCGGCGAAACGAAAGTCGTGACACAGATGGGCAATCAGGGCCACTCGGGCGACGGCACGCGGCGCATCGTCGAAATCGTCGCGTCGGGCGTGCTCGGCACGATTACCGAAGCACACATCTGGACCGACCGCCCCGTGAACTACTGGGCGCAGGGCATTCCGCGTCCTTGGATCGTGCCGCCGACTCCACCGGTGGACCGCGGCTACCCGGAACAGTGGGCGATGGGCACCATCAACCGCGCGGTGGCGACGGCGATGATGGGAGCGCCACAAGCGCCGCCGCCGGGTCTCAATTGGGAGCTATTCCTCGGGTGCAGCGCGCGCAATCTGCCGTACCACCCCGTGTATCACCCGTTCAGCTGGCGCGGCTGGGTCGACTTCGGTGTGGGCGCGCTCGGAGACATGGGTGCGCATCTCGTCGATCAGACGTACTGGGCGCTCAAGCTTACGCAGCCAACGACGATCGTTGCGTCATCGTCGCTCTGGGGCACGGGGCAAATGATCGACAATGATGGCAAGCCGGTGCTCGGGCAGAACGGCCGGCCGGTGACCGAGCCGCAGGCGTCGTATCCCCTGGCGACGAACGTGCAGTATCGCTTTCCGGCCGTTGGCAATCGCCCGGAAGTCAAAGTCTACTGGTACGACGGCGGACTGCTTCCGCCGCGATGCGATTTCATTCCTGACGATTTCGTCGTGCGCGGGGACGGCGGCGGCGGCATGATCATCGGCACCAAGGGTGCGATCACCTACGAGACCTACGGCAACAACCCGACCGTCTTCCCGAAGGCGGTGGCAGACGCGGCCGCGGCCGTGCCGCAATCGGTCGCGCGCATCACCGACAGCCATGAAATGAACTGGGCCAACGCGTGCATGAGTGGCGGCGTGGCGAGCTCGCCGTTCGAATACGGCACGCGTCTGAACGAAACGATGGTGCTCGGTGTTGCCGCGCTCCGTGCGGGACAGGGCCGCGTGATGCACTACGACGCGGAGAACATGCGTTTCACGAACGCGCCGGACCCGAAGTTGCCGGACGCGAATCAATTCCTGACGCGCGAATACCGGAAGGGCTGGGAGTTGTAGTCTGAGCATTGACCGGGGTGCCGCGCGCACTGAGGCGCGCGGCTGAGAGACACCCGTTGAACCTGATCCGGTTCGTACCGGCGTAGGGAGTCACAATGATCGCGAAAGCAGGAATTACGCAGCGCGCACGCGCGCTCGCCGGTGAGACCACGCCGGCCATGACGTTTGTTGCACAGCGCGAAGAGATCAGTGCCGACATCGTGCGCGATGAAGTCGCGCGCGGCCGGCTCGTCATACCCGCGAACGTGCACCATCTCGCCGGGAAGCTCGAGCCGATGGGCATCGGCGCGTGCGCCAGGGTAAAGATCAACGCCAACATCGGCACGTCGGCCGTGACGTCCTCGCTCGACGAGGAAGTCGGCAAGCTCGAGCTTGCCGTGAAGTACGGGGCGGACACCGTCATGGATCTTTCGACGGGCAAGGATCTCGACGCCGTGCGCGCGGCGATCATCGGTGCGTCGACGGTGCCGGTGGGAACGGTGCCCATCTACCAGGTCGTCACCGAGCGCGCGGAAGACATTGCCGACGCGACCGTGCAGGATTTTCTGGACGTGATCGAGCACCAGGCGAAGCAGGGCGTGGATTACATGACCATTCACGCCGGCATTCTTCGCGAGCATCTCCCGCTCGTGTACGGCCGCGTGACCGGCATCGTGAGCCGCGGCGGGTCGCTGCACGCGGTGTGGATGGTGAAGCACAACAAGCAGAACCCGCTGTACGAGCATTTCGACGAAGTGTGCGAGATTCTCGCGGCGCACGATGTCACGATTTCGCTCGGCGATTCCCTGCGTCCCGGCTCGCTGCACGACGCGAGCGACAAGGCGCAGTTCGCCGAGCTCGAGACCCTCGGCGAGCTCACCACGCGCGCGTGGACGCACGGTGTGCAGGTCATGGTGGAAGGGCCTGGTCACATCCCGATGAACGAGATCGAGCTTCAGGTCCGCAAGCAAAAGGCGATCTGTCACGAGGCGCCGTTCTACACACTCGGGCCGCTCGTGGTCGATATCGCACCGGGGTACGATCACATCAGCTCGGCCATCGGCGCCGCGATGATCGGGTGGCACGGCGCGGACATGCTGTGCTACGTGACGCCGAAGGAGCACCTCGGTCTGCCGAACGCGGAAGACGTGCGCCAGGGCGTCATCGCGTACAAGATCGCGGCGCATGCGGCCGACGTGGCCCGGGGTCGCAAGGGGGCACGTGAGCGCGACGATGCGTTGTCGCGTGCGCGGTACCGTTTCGACTGGAACGAGCAGTTCCGCCTGTCGCTGGATCCGGAGCGCGCCCGTGAGTACCACGACGAGGCGCTGCCCGCCGAGTACTTCAAGAGTGCGGAATTCTGCGCCATGTGCGGCCCGAAATTCTGCTCGATGCACCATTCGCGCACGATCGACGACGCGATAGCCACGATGGTTCGTGGGGAATCAGATGGCGAGGCGTCATCTCCGGAGCGTCAGCGGCCCGTCACGGCGGGGTCGTCGCCGGGATAGGCGCGGTGAGTCACGTCGGGGCGCGCTGAGTAACGTTTCCATAGTGCGCGTGCGCCGAGATTACGTAGTCTCGGCAACACTGAGCGCTGGCGCGTCGGATGAACGAGACAACCCCTGCAGTCAACGCCGATGTCTGGCGCGCGACGTTGCAGAACGCCGCCACAGTGTGCGCGACCTACTACGCGCGCCGCGTGCCGCATTGGATTGCCGCGGGGAGCCGCATGTGGGGATCCCGCATGGATCCCACGACGCCGAACGAGATGTCGCTGCAGCAGGAGCTCGTGTGGTGCGCCGTCCGCGAAATCTCGCTCAGGGCGGAGTTCACAGGCCGCGTTTTGACCGACGTCGCGCAGAGCGGCGCCGACGTTGCGGGGGTGTCCGTGCTGGCCGACTGTCACGCGTTGCTGGACGAGTTGCTTCCCCGAGGGTGCCGCGACGTCATGCGCGACGTCGAGCACACCAGCCGCTTTCTCGACGGTGTGGACTCAGCGGCGGTGTCTCACGCGCTCACGACGGTGGTGGCGGATATCGGCAAGCAATTGCGCGACGTGGTTCGCGCGCGCGCGGCGGCCCGGCCCTAACGCGATTTCAGGACGGCAGGTCGCGTGTGTCCGAGACGCGGCTCCGGCGGACTGCGGCGGCGGCCTGCGGCGTTCGGAGCTTGGCGGTGAGGTGGCGCAGAACGAGCGCCACCGGGCCGCGTCCGCCCCGCGCCGTCCGCCCCGAGACACCCGTGTAGCGCTTCAGCATCGAGCGCAGCGCCATGCCCGAGGGAAACTCCAGCTCCAGCGCGACCTCGTCGAATGACCGGCCCTGGTCTTCGAGCATCTGCGCGGCAATGAGCAATCTGCACCAACCGATCAGCGTCTCCGGCGGCGGATAGCCGAGCGCCGCGAGACGCTTTTCGAGCGTACGCCGGGCGATCCCCACCGCCGCGGCTGCCTGTTCGATCGAGAGCGGCGTGTCCCCCTTCTCGATCAAATACTGCAGGATCGGCTTCGCTTGCGGCGGCACCAGCGGTTCGAGTTGCTCGAGCAACCGCCGCGACTTCACCCGATGCCCCGCGCTGGCGAGGACCGACGCGAAGACCCGCCTCAGGTCGTCGTCGCCGGTCTGCAGGATTTCCGCGGCGCCCGCCT
>DASRAP010000341.1:0-27910 GCA_035638155.1 Gemmatimonadaceae bacterium
GCAGCACGAGCGCCAGGACCACGACCAGCGCGAACATCACCAACTGCTGCAGCAGATCGAATCCCGTTCTCGCTACCATCGCCGCGATGAGCACGAACACCGCGATCGGCGCGAGCCGCATGAGCCACCCGACGATGATCATCGCGAGATCGTTCACGCCCGAGAAGAATCTCACGACCGCGCGCGAACCGTCGGTGTCAGTGACCGTCGCGGCCGCGCCGAACGCGCACACCGCGACGATGAGCGGCAACAATTCTCCGGCGGCCGCCGCGGCAAATGGATTCTGCGGGACGAGCGCGACGATGGTCTGCAGGAACGTCGGCACCGCGCTGATGGCCTGCGCGGCGCCCTGCCCTGCTTCGCCGAACTGGGAGGTGAGCGAATCGCGCACGCCCTGTGTGAGGCCGCCACCCACCCCGGCTGCCAGCGCGACCGTGGTTCCGATGATCGCCGCCGCCAGGGTCGTCGCGGCGAAATAGGCGAGCGTCTTTCCTCCGATGCGCCCGAGCCTTCTCGCATCCCCCAGCGATGCAACACCCACGAACAGGCTGGCGACCACCAGCGGGACCACCACCATCGTGATCAGCTTGATGAACACCGTTCCGGCGGGCTCGATCGCGATCACGACGCGCTGGATGGTCGCGAGGCCCGGGAGCTTGCACAGGGCGCCTGCGGCGACTCCGGCAACGAGGCCCGTGAGGATCTGCGCGTGCAGTTTCACACGGCGGCGGTCTTGAGTGCCTCTCCAATCGCGGCGAGGGTGCGTTCGACGTCCGCGATACGGATGTCACCCATGTGGCCGATCCGGAAGCCCGACGTTTCGTACACACCCATGGCTGCGGCGGTCAGCACGCCCTTCGCTTTCACCGCGTCCCGCACGGCCTTTGGCGCGAACTCCGGCGGAACGGCGACCGCGGTCAGCGTGGACGCGTAGCGGCGAAGGCCGGGAAACAGCAGGCCGAGACCGAGCTTCGTCACGCCATCACGCGCCAGCGCCGCCATGCGCTCGTGCCGCTCGAACACGTTGTCGAGCCCTTCTTCGTGAATCATGCGGAGCGCTTCCGTCACCTGCAGCATGATGTGCACCGGCGGCGTGCCCGGCGTCTCCGGCTTTGGCTTGGTGACGTTCGCCTTGATGGCGGCAAAATCGAAGTAATTGCGCGGAATGCGCGCGGTCTTGCTCGCTGCCCACGCGCGGTCGCTCACCACGGCAAACGCCAGGCCGGGACTCGACATCAGGCATTTCTGTGTGGCGGTGATCGCGACGTCGACACCCCATTCGTCGAACGCAAACGGCATTCCGCCGATCGACGACACGCCGTCCACGAGTGTGAGCACGCCGCGCTCACGGCCGATGCGCGCGACCGTTGCGATGTCATTTCGCACTCCGGTCGACGTGTCGCAGTATGCGAGCGCCACCGCCCGCACCCCGGGATTGTTGCGGAGGAACGCTTCGACGGCGTCGGCGTCGACGCTCCGCGTCCAGTCGGTCGCAAGCCGGTGCACGGTAAGGCCGTACGACGCAGCGAGGGACGCCCACATTTCGCCGAATTTCCCGTTGCAACAAACGGCGATTTCGTCGCCCGGTGAAAAAAGATTGCAGATTGTCGCTTCGAGCGCACCACGTCCCGTCGTGTGCACCGGGAGCACGGGCTCGCGTGTCCCGAACACCGGTCCGATGAGCTCGAGCAACGCGGCGAGCTCTGCGGAGAACTCCGGTGACCGGTGGTGGATCATCGGGCGCGCACCCGCGCGCAGCACGCGCTCCGGCACGCGCGTTGGACCGGGCGTCATGAGCAGCATCGGCGGACGGTCGCCAGCGGACGCAATCACGCGGCTGTCACTTGATCACGCCCTTCTTCCGCAGCGCTTCGTCGATCTCGCTCTTGAACAAATCGCCCCCGCGAATTTCGAGGATCCGCTTTTCCTCGCGCACGAACACCGCGTCCGCAAGCGCGAGCACCTCGGTGGCCGCGTCGCGCGGCACAACCACGACACCGTCACCGTCACCGACAATGATGTCGCCCGGCATGACCACCACGCCGCCGCAGCTGATCGGCACGTTGATCTCACCCGGGCCATCCTTGTCGCATGCGCCTGGGCTCACGCTTCGGCTGAACGCGGGAAACGCGAGACGCTTGATGCCGTCGATGTCGCGAATGGCGCCGTCCACCACGATGCCGCCCAGGGGAATGGCCGCCGCCGTCGTGCACATGAGCTCGCCGAACACCGCGCTCGACGTGTTACCGCCCGTGCTGACGACGATGATCTCGCCCTCTCCCGCGACCTGGAGCGCCTTGTGGGCCATCAGATTGTCGGCGGGACGCGCGTTGACGGTGACCGCCGTTCCGCAGAGCGCGAGACCCGTGCGGGACACGATGCCCGCATCCATGAATGAAAAGCGGCCCATGGCATCGGCGAGGCGCGAGGAGCCCATGACACCGAAGCGTGACACAAATGGCGCCTCGAGCCTTGGCGGCGCGGGCATGATGCGAAAACCGATCGGCATGCGAGAAATATGCAATGCGGCGCCGGGTGCGGCCCCCTGTACCGCAGCGTACCTTTGCGCCCGTGACAAAACGGCTCCTGACAATCCTCGGCGTCGCGTTCGCGTACGCGGCGATTGTCGGGAATACCGTCGGCGCCGGAATTCTGCGCGCGCCGGGCGATATCGCTGCGCACCTGCCCACGGTGACGCTGTTCTTCGCTGCATGGATCGCGGGCGCGCTCTACGCACTCGCCGGTGCGAATGCCCTGAGCGAGCTCGCGACGATGATGCCGGAGTCCGGCGGCCAGTATCATTTCGCGCGCGCGGCGCTCGGTCCGTACGCGGGGTTCGTCGTTGGGTGGAACGACTGGGTGTCGACGACCGGGAGTACGACAGCCGTAGCACTGGTCCTGGCGGAATCGGTCGCGGTGCTCGTTCCTTCACTCGCAGGACGCGAATCGTGGATTGCCGCGGTCGTGCTCATGGCCGCGACCGCGGCGCTGTGGCGCGGCGTCCGCGGCGCCGCGCAGGTGCAGTACGTCGCGACCATGCTGAAGGCGCTGGTGTTCGTGGCGCTGATCGTGGCCGCGCTCGCGTTCGCCGTCAGTCATGGCCTGCCCTCTCGCGCGGCCGTCCCCGCAACCCGCGCGCACGGACTTGCCCTCTTCGCGGCCTTCATGGTGGCGATGCAGGGGGTGATCTACGCGTACGACGGTTGGACCGGCGCGCTCTACTTCTCGGAGGAGATCCGCGACCCCGGGCGCGCCATCCCGCGCGCGACCTTCGGCGGGCTGCTGAGCGTCGTCGTGCTGTATCTGCTCATCTCGGTCGCGTTCATCGCCGTGATTCCGATCGCGAAGCTGGCGGGAGATCCGCTGGCCGCCGGCTCGGTCGCGCGCGCGGTGTTCGGCGCGCGCGGTGACATCATCGTGCGTCTGGTGATCGTGTGCGCGCTGCCGAGCACGATCACGGCGATCATGCAGATGGCGCCGCGCGTGCTGTTCGCGATGGCGCGCGACGGCCTCTCTCCGGCATGGGCGACGAGTGTGAATGCGGGGGGCACGCCCACCGCGGCCATGCTTGCGACGCTCGTCGTGGCGCTTCTCTTTCTGTTCACGGGCACCGCCGATGCCGTGATTGCCGTGGTGTCGTTCTTTTTTGTGGCGACGTATTCGCTGTCGTTCCTCTCGCTGTTCATCCTCCGTCGGCGTGAGCCGGCGCGCGCGCGCCCGTACCGTGCGCGAGGGCATCCGTGGACCACGGCGGCCGCGTTCATCGGTTCGATCGCGTTTCTCGCGGGCACCGTCTATGGCGATCCGCGCAACGGGCTCATCGCGGCGGGACTCGTCGCGATCAGTTACCCCGTGTACCGCGTGTTCGCGGCCCGGCGCTCTCCGCGGGCCTAGAGAATCGTGGCGACCTGGCCGCCGTCGATCTGAATGGCGGTGCCCGTGATGAACGCGGCGCGCGTTGAAGCGAGGAAGGTGACCAGCGCCGCCATCTCACGCGGATCGCCCGTGCGCCCCATCGGCACGGATGCAAGCCGCAAGCGCATGACCTCGTCGAAGGACTTCTTCTCGCGCTCGGCGCGCATGTTGGCGAGGTCGATGGCGCGCTGGGTGTCGAAGTGCCCGGGGAGCACGGTGTTCACGGTAACGCCTTCGCGCGCAACCTCGGCGGAGAGTGTTTTTGCGAACCCGAGGAGACCGGCGCGCATCGTGTTCGACAGCAGCAACCCCGGCACCGGCTGCTTCGCCGCCATCGACGTCAGAAATACCACGCGGCCCCATTTGCGCGCACGCATGGATGGCACGCACGCGTGCGCGAGCCTGATCGATCCGAAGAGGTTGAGCTCGAACGCGGCCTGGTACTGCGCGTCGCTGGTCGAGTCGAAGGTCGTGGACGGCGGCCCACCGGCGTTCGCGACGAGTATGTCGATCGCGCCCAGGTGCCCGACCGCTTCACTGGCGCAGCGCTCCGCATCTCCGGCCTTCGTGACATCGCCCGCGACGGCCACCGCCTTTCCCGGGCCTGCCAGGGAAATCTCGGCGGCGTGTTTTTCGAGCTCTTCTTTCCGGCGTGCGAGGAGCGCCACGTTCACGCCCTCGGCGGCCAACTCGCGCGCAATGGCGAGCCCGAGTCCCGACGACGCGCCGCTGACCAGCGCGACTTTTCCGGCAAGTCCGAGATCCATGGCATAGTATGTTAGCGCATGGTCAAGGTTCTCGGAATTTTCGGCGCGTTCGTGGCGAGCACGATCGCGTGGTGGCTCACCGCCCGCTTCGGATTCGTTCTCGCGTTCTTTGCCAGCACCGTGGGAGCGGCGATCGGCGGGTACTACGGGGCGAAGTATGCCAGGGAGCGGTTGAGCTAGCGCTTGGCGCTTGGCGCTTGGCGCTTGGCGCTTGGCGCTGCGCGTTGAGCGCTAAGCGTTAAGCGTTAAGCGCTAAGCGCTACTTTGCATCGCAAAGTACTTGACACCACCGCCTCCGATCGGCTAAACTGAGCCCGTGACCAGTCCCGTTCCCATCAGCGACCGCGCGCTCGACAATCTCCGCTTCATCCGCTCGACCATGGAGCAAGCGGGATCGTTCACGGCCGTTCCCGGCTGGGGCATGGTGGCCATGGGCGCCACGGCTTTGCCAGCGGCGTGGCTCGCGGCCAGGCAGCCCGGACCGAGTGGCTGGCTCATGGTGTGGCTCGCGGAGGGGTTTGTTGCCCTGATCGTCGGCGGCGGGTCGCTGGTGCGCAAAGCCCACCGTATTCAGTCGCCGCTGCACTCGGGTCCGGGTCGGCGATTCGTCCTCGCGTTCCTTCCGCCAATCGCCGTGGGCGGATTACTCACGTTTGCGCTGTACTTCGCCGGGGTTCAGGCGCTCATCCCCGCGACGTGGCTGCTGCTCTATGGCACGGGCGTGGTCACTGGAGGCGCATTCTCGGTGAGAATCGTGCCCGTCATGGGCCTCGCGTTTCTCGCCACCGGAACGGCGGCGCTCCTCGCCCCCGCTCCCTGGGACGATTGGCTGCTCGGCGCCGGATTCGGCGGCCTGCACATTGCTTTCGGAATTGCCATTGCAAGGAGATACGGTGGCTAAAGCTCACCCTGCCCGATCATCGCCGGTCCCGCGGCACGCGCCGCCCGCGCCGTCACCCTCGCCCGCGGAGCTCGACCAGCTCATTCACGAGCGCGTGCGGCTTGGCATCGTGAGCGCGCTCGCGGCCAACGAGTCACTGACGTTCACGGATCTCAAGAGGCTGCTCGATGCGACCGACGGCAATCTCAGCGTCCACGCGCGCAAGCTCGAGGACGCGAAATACATCTCGTGCCGCAAGGGATTCGACGGCCGCGTGCCGAAGACGGAATACCGGCTGACGCCGGTGGGCCGCCGCGCGCTCGAACGGTACCTGGACCACATGGAAGCCATCATTCACGCCACTCGCGAGCGCTGACGCACGTTCACGCATGCGCACCTCGGTGCGCATTTCTTTCGCCCATATACTTTGCCATGAAAAGTACTTCGCAACTACACATCGGGATCATCATGGACGGCAACGGCCGCTGGGCCACGCGACGCGGCCGGCCGCGCGCGGTGGGGCACCGCGCGGGGACGACCGCTGTCCGCCGGATCGTCGAAGCGGCCCGCGAGCGCAACGTCGGCGCGCTCACGCTCTACGCGTTCTCATCCGACAACTGGTCGCGCCCCGAACCCGAAGTGCGTCTGCTCATGACGCTGTTCACGCGGCACCTGCGCACGGAAACGGCGCGCCTGCTCGCGAACGACGTGCGACTCGAGATCATCGGACGCCGCGACCGGATGCCCGACACCCTTCGCGCCGCGATCGCCCGCGCCGAACGCGCGACCGCGCTCTGCGGCGCGATGCACCTCCGCCTCGCGATCGATTACTCGGCGCGCGCGATGATCGCGGCCGGCAATGTGCTCCCCGACGTCGATCTGGTCATCCGCACCGGCGGAGAGCAACGTCTCTCGGATTTCCTGCTCTGGGAATCGGCATACGCGGAGCTCTACTTCACGCCCGTGATGTGGCCCGAGTTCGGTGCCGCCGAGCTCGATGCGGCCCTCTCCTGGTTCGGTTCACGCGAACGCCGCTTCGGTGGCCTGAATCTCGGATATGGGCTGACCGGCTAACTCCTTAGCCATCTCCCATCTCCCATCTCCCGTCTCCCATGTCGCTACTCCTCTTCATCGCAACCATCGGCCTGCTTGGCCTGACCGGCGTCGCTCTCGTCGCGTGGAAGCTTCGCGGCCGCAATGTGTCCGACCTGCTCGTCACGGCCGGGATTGCGCTTGGCGCCTGGGGTGCGGCCTACGCCACGCTGCTCGTCGGGACATCGCTCACCAGCAAGCCTCGCGTGCTGAGCTACGGTGAAACCAAGCGGTACTGTGGCTTCTATCTCGACTGCCATCTCCATTCGGCCGTCGTCGGGGTCGACTCCTTGCGCCTCATTCGCACCGCCACAGCGGAGCTGACCGCGGGCGGGCTGTTTTTTATTGTCACGGTCGAAGTCTCGAGTGACGCGCGCCGCGCGCCGATTCACTTTGTCGATCCGAGGGCGGTCGTACGAGCGGCTGACGGCCGAGCGTTCGCGCGCTCAGACATGGCGGAGCGCGCCCTCGCGGCATCTGGGAGTCCGTCGACACCCATCGAGTCGGTCGTGAACGCGGGCGAATCGTTTCGCACGACGCTCGTTTTTGACGTGCCGGCGGACGCGAAAGGCCTCGTGCTCGACCTCACGGACGGATACGGCATCGACCGCGCGATTGAGCTCCTTCTCGTGGGAGATGATGACAGCCTGCTGCACGCGAGAACCGTGTCGCGCGTCGCGCGCTGAGCCGGAGCACGTCTCCGCGGGCAACGCTATGTTGGAGGCGTGACCACCACACCGCCCCCCGGGAAGATCCGCAACATCTCCGACACGGCGCGCTGGGTGGCCGTGTATCGCGCCGAAGAAACGGAGCGCCCTGACGCGGTGTTCCGCGATCCGTACGCGCGCCGGCTGATGGGCGAGCGCGGACCGCTGATCATCGCGAGCCTCAGGAAACGCGAGAGCATGTCATGGCCGTTCGTGGCGCGCACGTTTCTCATCGACAAGTTCGTGACGCGCGAGGTCGCGGGGGGCTGCGACCAGGTCATCAATCTCGCGGCGGGTCTCGATTCCCGGCCGTACCGAATGGATCTGCCCCCGTCGCTCGCGTGGGTGGAGATCGATCTCGCGGAGATCATCGAGGAAAAACAGGAAATCCTGCGGAACGAGATGCCGAGGTGCAGGCTCGAGCGGATCGTGCTCGACCTGGCGGACGAATCTGCCCGCCGCGCCGTGTTCGCGCGCCTCGGCGCGCGCGCGAAGCGCACGCTGATCATCACAGAAGGGCTGATCGTGTATCTCTCGCGCGAGCAGGTCGCATCGCTCGCCGATGATCTCCACGCCATGCCGGGCGCGTCACGGTGGATCACCGACCTTTCGTCGCCACGCCTGCTCAAGATGCTCGACAAGACCATGGGCCGGCGCGTGCGCGAGGCCGGCGCGCCATTCAAATTTGCGCCGGAGGAAGGGCCCGAATTCTTCACGCGGCACGGATGGAAGCCCATGGATGCCGCGTCGATGTTTCACGAAGCCGGCCGCCTGCGCCGGCTGCCGTTCTTCTGGAGCTTGCTCGCAAAACTTCCCGAGCCGAAGAACTGGAAACCGAGCAGGCCCTGGAGTGGAATCTGTGTGTTTGACCGGTTAACTGAGAAAACCGAAATGAAAGTTGAGGTGAAAGTTGAAACGGGAAGCTGAAGTGTGAAAAAAAAAGAGGGGCCCGTTCGGGCCCCTCTTCAACTTCAATCTTGAACTTCAGTTTCAAATTTCAATTTGAATTTCTTTTTTGGTTTTCTGAGTTACTGGGCGCCCTTGTTGTCGTGCGAGATCGACCACACGTAGGCGGCCACGGCGGCGACTTCGGCGTCGGTGAGCCGCGTTGCCGGCTGATTGCGAATCTGCCGGAATCCACGCTCGGGCATTCCGCGGGGGAAGCCGCCGATCACGTCTGACAGCTGGAACCCGCTGATGATGATGTTCGCGATCTGCGAGTAGGACCCGTTGCCGTGAATCCAGTTATGGTCGTTGAGCGGCGGACCGCCCTGCGCTCCCTCGCCGGTATTCCCATGGCACTGGATGCAGATGCCGGCCTGGAAGAGCTGTTTGCCCTTGGCGACCTGCTCAGGCGTAACCTGCGGGGGAATGGCATCGGCGCTGGCGGCGGCAGGCTTCGGGCTCGTGGCAGGCTTCGCAGCCCCGCCCGAG
This sequence comes from Gemmatimonadaceae bacterium, assembly GCA_035638155.1. Classification (GTDB taxonomy): domain Bacteria; phylum Gemmatimonadota; class Gemmatimonadetes; order Gemmatimonadales; family Gemmatimonadaceae; genus DASRAP01. The sequence continues at coordinate 8,796 of DASRAP010000341.1, forward strand.
GAACTACCGCACGCCGCGATCAGGACCGCGGAACCAACAACCAAAGCAGCGGATAGCACGCGCATCGCAGAAACTCCGTAAGTGAACGGGGTAGGTACAGGCAGAAATGTTGCCACCCTGTCGTGGATTAGGCAACCTCGTCCCGTAGTTAGAGACGTTTCCCCCGCTTGAGAAGTTCCCCGCCCTGGAGAGCCTCCCGGAGGCTCCGCTATTTGGGCTGTTTGAGCGCGAGCCCGATCGACAGGTGAATGAGCCATGCCGCGCCAGCCCACGCAGCCAGCATCGCGCCTTCGGCGGGCGACCATCGCCCCGGCCAGGCGAGCGCACACACACCGACCACGAATCCGCTGACCGCCATCAGCCGGTGATACCGCGCCACCCACGGCGCCGCGGGCCGTCGCGCACGGGAACGGAGCAGCGACACCACAACGGCCCACGAAACGGGCGTGAACAGCAAGAGGTGCATGTTCCACGCCCAGAACGCATGCCGTGTAAACAGCCACATGAACACGAGCAGCGTGCCCGCCAGCGCGAACACCACGTGCACCGGGACCGCGAGCGCAACCAGCGCGCCGCGCTTCCCGGTGAACCCAAGCCAGAGAGCCAGTAACGCAACGACGAGCGCGACTCCGAACAGCGCGGCGCGCACGCCTCCCGACTCGATGCGGGTTGCTTCCGCCGGTTCGCGCCCGCGAATGAGCACACGCTCGTTCTCGACCAGCGGCACCATGGTGCCGCCCGGCCCTGGCACACGAACGCTTCGGAGCTCGTCGCGAAGTCGCATCGGGACGAACGCCGATTCCCACGGCGTCATCGTGCGGTCCGCCGGGAGGCCGAGTGCGAGATCGAGGCCGAGAAAGAGCAGCGTGTTGTGCTGGTTGAGACGGAGCGTCTCGTCGCGGTACGAGTACGCGCCGGGCTTCGCCTCGATCGACTGCCGCATCGCGCCGCCAAGCACGAAGTCGAGCATGTCACGCAAACGCGTGGAACAGTTGTCGAGGAAGTAGTCGTACCGGTAATACTGGTTCTGCGGCAGTGCGTTGGCGCGCACGAAGGCGTCGACGGCCGCCCGCTGTCCCGGCGTGAGCACGAGATCCTGCGCAATGACCTCGCGTGTGCCATGGGACTCGTCGTCGAGCCATTGCGGCGCTCTGAACGCGGCGATCCTGTACATCGCGCTGCCGAACAGGAAGCGTCCGATGAAGCCCGGCTCCGCGAAGTTGAACACGCCCCAGTTCCAGAGCAGGCTCTCGCCCGTCTTGTCGTTCCGGATCCAGATGAGGTTGTGGCCGTAGCGCTCCCACACGGCCTCACCCTGTCCCTGCGTGAGCAGCGTGACGTGGAGGGCGTTCCCGCGCGCTGTGTCCTCCATCGCGGCGCGGGCGGCCGCAGCGGCGTCAGCCGGCATGGCGAGCGGACCCGCGCGCGTTTGCGCCACCGCCGGGCTCGCCGCAAGCGCGACACCTGCGGCGAATGCAGCCGCAAGCAACGTGCGAATGGCGATTCTAGCGTCCATAGCTCCCGGCCGTCGTTGCGAGCGGCAACGCGCGACGGCGCGACGGGACCGGTGCCGGCACGACGTCCGGCCGCACGCGAATGAGGCGCGCGGCGAAATCGTAGTCGTCCAGTGTCGCGGTCACGTCTACGTCTGCGAACGTCCCCGGCTGCGCATCGACATCGAGCCGCGTCACGCCATCGATGTCATCCGCCTGCCACGGAAGGCGCGCGAGTGCGGGTTCGCCATCGGCAGCGGCACGATCAACGAGCGCGGTCGTTCGCACGCCCACGCGCGCTTCGTAACGCTCCGCGGTGATCGCGCGCTGGAGCTCGCTCACGCGTTCGAGCCGCTCACGCTTGAGCGAATCCGGCACATCGTCTTCCATCTGCGCAGCGCGCGTGCCTTCCTGAGGCGAGTATGCAAATACACCGACGCGCTCGAGCGCGAGCTCCTCGAGGAAATCGCACAGCTGGTCCACATCGTCGTCGGTCTCACCCGGAAACCCGACGATGACCGTCGTGCGGATCGCGAGCTCGGGCACAGCCTCGCGATAGCGCGTGATGCGCTCGCGAATCGACGCCTGCCGCTCCGGCCGCCGCATGGCTTTCAGCATGCGATCGGAGCCGTGCTGCATGGGCGTGTCGAGATAGCGAAGGATCCGCGGCTCGGACGCGATGAGCTCGATGAGCTTCGGCGTGATCCCGGCCGAATAGAGGTAGAGGTTCCGGAACCACGGGATCGAGGTTTCGCGCACGAGCGCCTGGAGGAGCTCCGGCAGCCCGACGCCATCGCGGCGGTCGCGCCCGTAATGCGCGAGATCCTGAGCCACGAGATTCACTTCTTTCGCGCCCTGCAGCTCGAGGAGCTGGGCCTCGCGCACGATATCGTCGAGCGCGAACGACCGGTGCTTGCCGCGCATGAGCGGAATCGCGCAGAACGCGCAGCCATGATCGCAGCCTTCGCTCACCTTGAGGTAGCGCACGTGCGGCATCCCGCCCGCGAACACGCGCTCGCCGGGATGCGCGAGGATCTCGCTCTCGAGCAATCCGCGCTCGATCAGCATCGGCACGAGCTGGTCGCATTCCGACGCGCCGAGGAACGCATCGACTTCGGGGAGTGCCGCCTGCAGCTCGCCCTTGTGACGCTCCACCATGCACCCGACCGCAATGACCGCGCGGCATGCCCCGTCCGCCTTGAGGCGGCCGGCGTTCACGATGGCGTCGATCGAATCCTGCTTCGCGGCATCGATGAAGCCGCAGGTGTTGACGATGATGACATCAGCGTCGCCGGGCTCGGCCGCCACTGTGGCGCCATGTTCGATCAGCGACGCGAGGTAGCGTTCGGAGTCAACGGTGTTTTTGTCACACCCGAGGGTAAGCAGGGAGAACTGCAAGATGGAGAGAGAGCGAGAGAACGGGAGAGCTCAGCGCGTGGCGCTTGGCGCTTGGCGCTTGGCGCTTGGCGCTTAACGCTTACCCCAAATACGACTCCAGCGCCCTTGCGCGCGAAACGTGACGCAAGCGGCTGAGCGCCTTCTCTTTGATCTGCCTCACCCGCTCGCGGGTGATCCCGAGCAGCTCACCGATCTCTTCGAGCGTCATGGGCTCGGCGGCGTCGAGGCCGAAATAGAGGCGGAGAATCTTGGCTTCGCGCTCCTTGAGCGATCCCAGCGCCAGCTCGATGGACTCGGCGAGCGCTTTCTCGAAGGTCTGCTCGTCGGGCGTCTGACTGAGGAGATCGGGGAGATAATCGAGCAGCTTGTTGTCTTCGCCTGGCGCAAGCGGAGCATCGAGCGACAGGTGCGTCTGCGAGATGCTCATGGTGTGCGCGACCTCTTCCTCCGTCAGCGACATCTCGATCGCGAGCTCGGCGTGCGTCGCCTCGCGGCCCAGCGACTGCAGCATCGCGTTGGCGCGTTTGCCGAGCTTGTGGAGCGTGCCCGCGCGATTCAGCGGCACACGGACAATGCGCGACTGTTCCGCGAGCGCCTGCAGAATCGCCTGGCGGATCCACCACACGGCGTACGAGATGAACTTGATGCCCTTGGTCTCGTCGAACTTGTGGGCCGCGCGGATCAGGCCGAGGTTGCCTTCGTTGATCAGATCCGAGAGCGAGACGCCCTGGTTCTGGTACTTCTTCGCCACGGACACCACGAAGCGGAGGTTGGAGCGCACCAGCGTGTCGAGCGATTCCTGGTCGCCAACGTGGATGCACTGGGCGAGCCGCACTTCGTCTTCCCGCGTAATGAGCGGGTACCGGCTGATGTCGCGCAGGTACTGGTCGAGCGATCCGTCGTCCGAGATCGATTTCCGAGCTGTCAGTCGAACTTGCTGCATCTACGCTGATCCTCGTGCTGCTACGGTGATTCGATCCAGAGCTGCCGCCGCGACCCGCGCGAACGGCCGCGTGATTATTCGATTTTCGTGAGAAGCCGCTGCCAGCGAACACGCGAGACCCAGTCACGGGCCGAAGTGGAAGCAGGCGCATAACTCCAGTACACGAACAGCGGACGGCCGCGCACGAGGGAATCCGGCAAAAATCCCCAGTAGCGGCTGTCCTGCGAATTGTCACGGTTGTCGCCGAGCACGAAGAGATGTCGGGACGGCACGACGATCGGGCCCCAGTTGTTGCGCGACGGGTGATAACCCCGTTCGGCGGCCCCGGCGCGGCGCACGAGGAACGACCGCTGCCAGGTGAATTCCGTTCCGCCCGGATCCGTTCCCGGTGCGGTGTGTGAGACGTACCGCTCTTCGACGAACTCGCCATTGCGCATCAGGCAGCCGTCACGCATCTCGAGCGTGTCGCCGGCGATGCCAACCACACGCTTCACGTAGTTCTTCTCGACGTCGAGCGGATAGCTGAAGACGACCACGTCGCCGCGCGCCGGTGTTCTCAGGGCGGGCAGCCGTTTGTGCGTGAGCGGGAGCTCGGCACCATACACGAGCTTGTTCACGAGGAGAAAGTCGCCGACCTGCAGCGTGCCTTCCATGGAGCCGCTCGGAATCTTGAACGCTTCGACGAGCGCGGAGCGCACGAGTACGAAGAGCACGAGCGCGAACGAGATGGTCTTCAGCCAGTCCACCACGACCATGAGCTTGCGCCGCGCGCGACGCGGCGCGCTCGTGGTGGGATTCGCGGAACTTTCCTGGGACATCGGCGTCGGTGGGAAGACCACGACGGAATTAACTGGGCGCCGTCACCGCACGCAAGCGCAAAACAACGCGAACATCATCAAAAGTGAACGCCTCTCGTTCTCTCGTTCTCCCGCTCTCGCCGAGCAGTTTCTATTTACACACCCAAGCCACTCGCGCCTCGTCTTTCGCGTAACCGATCCGCGGGAGAACTTCGTGCGCCGCAAGCGTGAGTCCCCACGCGACCACGAGCAGTGCCGCGAGATGGAGCCGCGGTGCACGCGCGCGCCACGTCGACACCGCGGCCCATGAGCCGGCGACGATGATAGCCGCTACGGTTCCGAGAAATCCGATCAGCCACAAACCGCAGCGCGACGCATACGGCCAGAACGGCACGGCAACCGCGACCGCAACGGCAAGTCCCACGCGAAGGAGCACGCCCCAGCGCGTCGGTGGCGCGGAAACCGTCACGCCACCTGTGTCCTCCCTCACATTTTGCGACGCAGTCGCGGCGGGACGCACCACCGCCTTGCTCGCCAAGAGCTCGTCATCGCTCACTGACGCCATGCGCTTGTCGATTTTCGCGAGCTCGGCGTCCCAATTCCGTTCGGTCATCCTTTCTCCCGCGCCAAACGATAACGCTCAATCTTCTTATACAGGTTTGACCGCGGCATGTCGATGATGCGCGCCGTTTCTGCCACGTTCCAGTCATGCTGGCGGAGCTTCGCCAGCAGGTATGCGCGTTCCGCGGCGATCTTGAACTCCTCGAACGTCGTGTACTCGGCAAGATCGCCGATCCCGCCGGGCTCCGCGGCCCGCACGCCAACGAGGCGGTCGACGTCCGCACGCCGGATCGTCGAACCCGATGACAGGATGAGCAGACGCTCGATCGTGTTTCGGAGCTCGCGCACGTTTCCCGGCCAGTCGAGCTGACGCAGCCGCTCCAGCGCATCGGGGTCGATGGCGCGCGGAAGCACGCCTTCGTGCCGCGACAGCACGTCGAGAAAATGTGTCACAAGAAGCGGAATATCCTCACGTCTTTCGCGCAGGGGCGGCACGAGGAGCGGCACAACGTTGAGCCGGTAATACAGATCCTCGCGAAATCGCCCCGCGCCGATCTCGTCTTCGAGGCGCTTGTTCGTGGCCGACAGCACGCGGACGTCGACTTTCACCCGCTTCGTCCCGCCAATGCGCGTCACCTCGCCGTCCTGCAGGACGCGCAGCACCTTGGCCTGAGCGGCGAGGGACATGTCGCCAACTTCATCGAGGAAGAGCGTGCCGCCGTTCGCCTGCTCGAACTTGCCCGTGCGGTCGGCCACGGCGCCCGTAAACGATCCCTTCACGTGCCCGAAGAGCTCACTCTCGATGAGCTCACTGGGAATCGCGGCGCAGTTCACTTCTATGAAAGGGCGGTCGGCGCGCGAGGATTGCTTGTGCAGCGCGCGCGCCACCAGCTCCTTGCCCGTTCCGTTCTCCCCCGTAATCAGCACGCGCGCCGTCGTGGGCGCGACGGCATCGATCTGCGCGATGAGGCCGCGGATGGCGTACGAGGCGCCGACGATCTCGTACCGGCTTTCCACGCGCTCGCGAAGCTGCGCGTTCTCGGCGCGCAGCGTTTGCGTGCCGAGCGCGTTTCGCAGCGTGACGAGAATGCGGTCGGTGTCGAGCGGCTTCTCAAGAATGTCGTAGGCGCCCGACTGCGTGGCCTCGATGGCGTCGCGAATCGTCGCGTGCCCGCTGATCATCACGACGATCGCGGCGGGGTCGAGCGCACGAAGGCGCTTGAGCGTCTCGAGGCCGTCCATGCCGGCCATCTTCACGTCCAGGAACGTCACGGAGGGACGCCATTCCTCGTAACTCTCGAGGCCCTCGGCGCCGGACGCGACCGCGCGCGCTTCGACGCCCTCGTACTCGAGAAGCTGGAGCAGTGCGGCGCGTACGCCGGGTTCGTCGTCGATGACGAGAACGCGTCTCACGATGTTGTCGGTCGCCTGGTTCGTGACGTGTGCGCCATGCCGATAATTACGCGTGACCCTTTGGCAAAGTGTCGGGAGCAGGCCCGCTGGTAATCTCGATCACGTCGCCGGTTTCCGCATCCGCGCGTTCCTGCGTTGAGACACTGCCGCGCCGGTAGCCGCGGCGGTCGAGCAGGACGCGGGCAAAGCCCGCGGCGTGCACGGCCGCCGCGAGCGCGGCGCGGCGCGGCGCACGTTCCCATTCCGCGACACTCCCGGCCGGCAGCTCCACGCGCGCGGCGTCACCGAGATGACGCACGCGGAGATCACCGGTGATGCCCAGCGCGCGGAGCGCCGTCTCAGCGCGCTCCACGCGCGCGAGGCGCTCCGTGGTCACGGTCACGCCCGTCGCCAGCCGCGATGAAAGACACGGCGCCGCAGGCGCGTTCCAGATGGGAATGCCCCGCAGTCGTGCGGCGGCGCGAACGTCGTCTTTCGTGAGGCCGCACTCGGCGAGCGGCGACCAGACGCCCGCACGCGCGCCCGCGGCCTTGCCGGGGCGGTGCTCACTGAGATCATCGACAATCGTGCCGTCGGCGAGCGCCGCAAACCCGAGAACATCCGCAAGCGGTGCGAGCTTCCGCCAGAGCTCCTGCTTGCATTGAAAACAGCGGTCGCCGCGGTTGGCGACGTAGTTCTCGTCGTCCAGCTCGTGCGTGGCCATTTCGCGGAACGGAACGCCGAAGTCGTTGGCGATCTGCCGGGCGCGCGCGTGCACATCCGCCGCGAGCGAGGCGCTGACGCCGAGCACGGCAAGCATGCGTTCTCCGAGCACGTCGTGCGCGACGACCGCGAGCAGCGCGGAATCGACGCCGCCGGAAAACCCCACGAGCAACGAACCGCGCGACGCGAGCGCGTCGCGCAACCGCGTGACTTTGCCCTCGACATCGGCCGGGCTCGTCGGACGCGGTGCGCGTGCGATATCGATCATTTGCTCACAAGGTGATACTCGACGATGCGCATCGCGGGGACGCTGAGCGGCGCGGGCCGGTATCCCATCGTGCCGGTCATGAAGCCGAGCGCATACTCCGCGAGCGCGCGCGAGCGACGGATCGGTCCGCTTTCCGCCAGGACCACGCCCGCGTTGGCATCGATCACCTCGACGTGCAGCTCGGCCATTTCATCGAGTTTTTTCTGTTGTTCTGCCGGCGAAATGTTCACCGCAATCGGTCCCCACTTGTCGTTGGGAACGAATACACCGACGTAAACGAGGCCGCTCGGATCGGATTGCAGTGTGACAACCTGGGTGGGCGGGCGCGGGCGGCCGCGTACCGCGGGCGGTGGCGGTGAATCCGCTCCGGGGGGGAACCACGAAGCCTCGCGGCGAATCGTGCGAAGGCGCGTGCCATCGGTTTTCCAGAGCTCGATCTCATAGCCGTGTCCCGCGGACATCGGCGGTCCGGCCCAGAAGGTGTCGCCTCCCGTGTAGCTGATGAGCCGCTCGAGCGACGCCGGAGGCAAATGCGTCTCGCGCGTGAGCACGTTCCCGAATGACCGGACATGCGCCGGACCCTGCTCGGGCGCAAGCGGTTCGTTCGGTTTGCGCGAGATCATGTGCGTTTCCGTCTTCGCGAAATCGAACACGTGGAAGAACGTGTCGTGGCGCCCAACGGTCGAGCCCGTGGTGAGAAAGAGTCCGTTGTCGAGAAACGCGGAGTGGCGCGCCTCACTGCCCATTCCTTGTGCAGATACCGTGCGGACGAAGGTGAGTGACGGCGAGAAGATCGACCAGCGCCCATTGCCGTCGCGCACGTACATGCGTCCCGCATGATCGAACATGATGCTCATGTTGCCGGGCGCGAACTCGCCCTGTCCGCGGCCCAGGGCGCCGATCTTTTTCACGACGGTGCCCTTGGGGGACCAGACCGTGATTTCGCCCCGCCCGGTCGACGTGTAGAAGCGGCCGTCCGGGCCGCGCACGACGGCGCCCGCGATTGCCTGCACTTTCTTAGCGGTGTCGGCCTTGAGCTCGATGCCGGTTTCGGTGAACACGATCGTGCACGGTGGCTTCACGGGGTCCTTGATTACCACCGTTTCTCCAGCCTGAAACGTGCGGGCCGGCGGGCGCGTGCACGCGCGAGGTTGCGCCGCGGCCGTCATCGCGACGCCGGAGGAAACCGCAAGAACGACTCCACGCGTCAAGAATTTCATTGCCTTATTCGGTGTGCTGTTACAAGATCGAGCCGTGAACTGGTCTCAGATTGCGCCGCCGGACTCAGCGCTCAAGGCGAAAGACCAGCCGGAATTAGCACGCGGACATCGCGGCGAGCAGTCCCACGCTCAGCCACGCGAGTCCCTTGAGCAAAAAAAGGCCGGCCGCAACCGTGCCGACCTTCTGCCCCGGGGGGCGCCTTCTCCACCAATCGTTAATCGCCAATTGCCAATCGCCAATCGGGTATTCGGGTATTCGGGTATTCGGGCAATGATTTCATGGGCCATCGAGGAGTTGAACCTCGGACCTCACGCTTATCAGGCGTGCGCTCTAACCACCTGAGCTAATGGCCCCAAGACCACAAAAATAACAAGGGAAGAGGGAAAAGGGACGAAGGTCGAGAGACGAAGGGCGGGGATTCGTTTGCCCCTCTGTCTTTCAAATTCGTCCCTTTTCCCTTTTCCCTAAGCTTGGCTATTCGTCGTACCGTCTCGACGGTCCCGGCGGCCGGTCTTCTTCGTCGGTCGTGTCGTACTCGTCGTCGAGGTCGATCAGATCGTCGTCCAGATCGTCGAACTCGTCGTCGTCCTCGTCGTCTTCGTCGTCCTCACCAAACTCATCATCGTCGAGATCCTCGAGATCGTCGTCATCGAGGTCCTCGAGATCATCATCATCGAGCTCCGCATCGTCGAACTCGACGTCGTCCACATCGTCGGCGTCGTCATCCTCAACGACCTTGGCGTCGGCGTCGGCGTCCGCGTCCTTCCCGGCGCCATTCCCGTTGTCGTTCGCGAACGCCCACACATCGGGGCCGGTCCACCCGGCGGCCCACAACGTTCCTTCCGTTTCTTCGCCTGCCCCGCCGTTCCCGCCCCCCCCCATCCCACGCATGTGCGCGACTCTCCGTGCCGTGTGGATCCGTGAACCGGTTACAGTGATGCGCGATCGCGTTCACGCTCACGTTTTGCTTCCCGCGTCACGCGCTTTCGTTCACTCGCTGCGAGCTTGCGCTTGCGCAAACGAATCGATCGCGGCGTGACCTCGATCAGCTCGTCGTCCTCGATATACTCCAGCGCGCCTTCAAGCGTCAACTCCCGGGGTGGTTCGAGCTGGATGTGTTCGTCCGCCGACTTGGACCGCATGTTGGTGAGTTTCTTTTCCTTGGTCGGATTCACGTCCATGTCGCCGGAGCGGGAATTCTCGCCCACCACCATCCCTTCGTAGACCGCGGCGCCGGGCGCCACAAAGAGTATCGACCGGTCCTGCAGATTGTTGAGCGCGAAGCCGACGACCGTCCCGGCCTCCATCGACACCAGCACGCCGCGCGACCGTCCCTCGAGTCCGCCGGCCCACGGCCCGTACTCGAGAAACCGGTGATGAATGATCCCGGTGCCACGCGTATCGGTCAGAATCTCCGACCGAAACCCGAACAGGCCGCGCGCGGGAATCTTGAACAACATCCGCACGATCCCCTGCCCGGGATTCTTCATCTCGATCATCTCGGCGCGCCGCGGCCCGAGCTTCTCCATCACGATGCCGAGGTACTCCTCGGGCACGTCGATCGCAAGCTCTTCGTATGGTTCGAGCCGTTCACCGTTCGCCCCGGTCTTCATGATCACGCGCGGGCGTGACACCTGGAACTCGTAGCCCTCGCGCCGCATGGTCTCCATGAGGATCGCCAGGTGCAGCTCTCCGCGCCCGGACACGGTCCACGTGTCAGTGCTGTCAGTATCGTCGACCTTGAGGGCGACGTTGCGCTCGAGCTCCCGGTAGAGCCGCTCCCGCACCTGCCGCGACGTGACGTACTTGCCTTCGCGGCCTGCGAACGGCGAGTTGTTCACGAGCACGTCGACGGAAATCGTCGGCTCCTCGACGGCGATGCCTTCGAGCCGCTCGGGTGACTCCGGATCGCTGACCGTGTCGCCGATCTCGACGCCTTCGAGTCCCGCGAGCGCGACGATTTCGCCGGCCGGCGCGGATTCGACCTCGCGACGCTCCAGCCCTTCGAACGCGAAGAGCTTGCTCACCTTCGCCTGCTCGGCCGTCCCCTGCGTTGCGAACGGCAGGAGGGACACCGAGTCACCGACGTGCAACGTCCCGCGCTCGATACGGCCGATGGCGAGCCTTCCGAGGTACGGCGAGTGGTCGATCGTGGAAACGAGCATCTGAAGCGAGCCCGTCGCGTCGCCCGGCGGGGGCGGCACGTGATCGATGATCGACGTGAAGAGCGGCGACAGATCCTGCGGCGGCATCGACGGATCCATGGTCGACGTGCCCAGTTTCGCGGAACAGTACACGACCGGTGCGTCGAGCTGCGCGTCGTCGGCTTCGAGCTCGATAAAGAGGTCGAGCACCTCGTCGCGGACGCGCGCGGGATCGGCCCCGGGGCGGTCGATCTTGTTGATGACGACGATCGGCGTGCGGCCGAGCGCGAGCGCCTTTCGCAGCACGAAGCGCGTCTGCGGCATGGGGCCGTCGAACGCATCGACGACGAGCAGCACGCCGTTCACCATGCGCAGAATGCGCTCGACCTCGCCACCGAAGTCGGCGTGGCCCGGCGTATCGACGATGTTGACCTTCACGTCGCCCCACCGGACGGACGTGTTCTTGGCGAGAATGGTGATGCCCCGCTCGCGCTCGAGCGGGTTGGAGTCCATCACACGTTCAGCGACGACCTGATTTTCACGAAACGCGCCAGCCTGCCTGAGCATCTGGTCGACCAGCGTGGTCTTGCCGTGGTCGACGTGCGCGATAATGGCAATGTTGCGGATCTGCATGCTGGAAGAAAGATAACGGCAGAAAGGCGGAAAACGGGGAACGGAAAGAGAGAACGAGAGAGCGAGAGAGCGAGAGAGCGGGAGAACGGGAAAAAGAGAGGGCGAGAGAACGGGACGTCCTCTCGCCCTCGGTCCGCTCCTCCTCGCTCAGCGCTTGGCCGGTGCGCCCGGGGCGGGTTTCTGCGCTGTCGCGTCCGACTCGACGTAGCTCGTCTCGAAGCCCTTCGCCTTGAGCGAATTCACGAAGCTCGTCTTGTCGACGCTCTTCATGTACGCCTCCTTCGGCTCGACGATCTTCCTCTCGACGAGACTCATCAGCTCGTCGTTCATCGTCTGCATGCCGAGGCGCTTGGACGTCTGCATGATGCTCTGGATCTGGAACGTCTTGCCCTCGCGAATCAGGTTGCTGATGGCGGAATTCACGAGGAGAATCTCGCGCGCCGCCACGCGGCCGCCGCCGACTTTCTTGCACAGCACCTGCGAGATGACGCCCTTGAGTGACTCCGACAGCATCGTGCGCACCTGCTCCTGGCGGTCCGCCGGGAACTGGTCGATGAGCCGGTCGATCGTGCTCGGCGCCGTCGTCGTGTGCAGCGTGCCGAACACGAGGTGGCCCGTCTCCGCGGTCTCGATCGCGATCGCGGTCGTCTCGAGATCGCGAAGCTCGCCGACGAGAATGATGTCCGGGTCCTCGCGAAGCGCGGCGCGCAGCGCCGCCTTGAACGAACCGGTGTGCACGCCGACCTGGCGCTGCGTGAAGATGCACCCCTTGTTGGGATGCACGAACTCGATCGGGTCTTCGATCGTGATGACGTGATCGGACCGCGCGCGGTTCACGAGATCCATGAGCGCGCACAGCGTCGTCGACTTGCCGGATCCCGTGGGTCCCGTGACGAGCACGAGTCCCTTGGTCAGGAAGCAGAGGTTCTGCACTTCCTGCGTCACGCCCATCTGCTCGACGGTCACGACCTGCGCCGGAATCACGCGGAAGACCGCGGCGGCACCGTTCCGGTCCCGAAGGGCATTTGCACGGAAGCGCGCCACGCCCTTGATCTCGTGGGCGAAGTCGCTGTCGCTCACCTCGGCAAACTCCTTCTTGTTGCGCTCCGGCATGATGCTCGCGAGCATCGCCTCGATCCTCGAGCTATCGAGCACGGCCTCGGCCTCGACGCGCATCATCTCGCCGTGCTTCCGCACGATCGGCGGTTCGCCGACACGCAGGTGCAGATCGGAGCCGCTGAGCTCGACCAGCTTCCTGAGCAGCCGGTCCATGTCGTGCGCGGCGCCGTTCGACGCAGCGGTCGCTGGCGGAGCTTGCGTGGCAACCTCGGGAGGCAGATCCATGGCTTGGTGGGCACCTGTGCGGCGCGCGAAATCGGCGCGCTCGTCAACCTGGAGCGTGACGTGCCATTTCTCGGCGTTCCGCATGAGCTTCACCGCGAACACGCCATCCGTGTTTTCGTACCCGAACGTCGCCGGAGCTTTGGCGTCGATCTGTTTCGAGGCCGCCGGCGTCGCAATCTCCCTGAGGAGCGCGATGACCTGCGGCCCCGGGAGCGGCGCTTTCGTCAGCGGACGCGCGGCGTCACCAACCATCAGCGCCGCCGGCTCATCTTCCCGCAGCAACAGATAGTCGGCCTGCGTCTGAATCATGGCAGACAGCAGCTTGTCTAACTGGGGCATTAAGGAGAGAGAACGAGAAGCGAGAGAACGAGAGAGCGAGAGGCCTCGATCAAATAAACATCCAAACGTGACGGATAAGTAGGCACCGGCGTTTCACGAACCGCCGTATTTCACTTTGCGGTCACACTCGCGCTGCGCCGTTCCGTGGCCCGTTCGCCTTCGCCGCCGGTCGTGCAGTCGCCGCAGCCCTCGAGCGCTGGGCCTTCCACCTGAATCGTGACGTGCGCGATGCCGAGATCTTCCATGGCGCGCCGCGATTCCTCCAGCACCACCTGGCCACCCGATGGATCGGCCAGCACCGCATGCGCGCTCATCGCCACGACGCCGCTCCCGACCGTCCATACGTGCAGATCGTGCACACTGTCGACGCCTTTGACATCTTCGAGCTCGCCGCGCACGCGGTCGAGGTCGATGTGCGGAGGCGTGGCTTCGAGAAGCACGTCGGTCGCCTCGCGCATGAGCCGCCACGCGCCGACCAGCACGAGCAACGACACGGCGATCGACGCGATCGGATCGGCGATCGTCCAGTTCCACTCGATGAGCGCAATCGCCGCGAGGATCGTCGCGAGCGACCCGCCGAGATCACCCAGCACGTGCAGATACGCGCCCCGCACGTTGATGCTCGATTTCGACGCGCCGTGCAACCACCACGCGGAAAACCCGTTTGACACGAGGCCGATGACCGCGACCGTGAGCATCAGCTTTCCCTCAACGGCGGGAGGCGCATGCAAGCGGCCGATCGCCTCGTACATGATGCCCGCGCTGATCACGACCAGCGCTGCGCCGTTGAGCCATGCGGCGAGCACTTCCCACCGGCGCGGGCCGAAGGTGTGGCCCGGAAGCGCGGGGCGCCTGCTCAGCCATCCCGCGAAGAGCGCGAGCCCGAGCGCCGCCACGTCGGTGACCATGTGCCCGGCGTCGGCAATGAGCGCCAGGGAATTCGTAATGACACCCCCGATCACTTCGGCGACGGCGATGACGAACGTGAGAATGAGCGCGCGAACGAGCGGCGACCGGGACGCGCGCACGCCCGACTGGTAATGCAGATCGGCGTGCATCTGCCCCGCGCCGCCATGTGCGTGATCGTGCCCATGGTCGCCGTGGTCATGACCGTCGCCATGCCTGTGGCCATGCCCGTGCCCCGACCCGTGACGGTGGATGTGCACCATTACGAGCGCCTCACGAGCGTCTCACGAGCGGCGCTGGCGGTGATGGCCGTGGGCCGCGTACCTTCGCCGGATGGGGAAACTGGTCACGATCATCTCGCTGCTGGCGCTCAACGCATTTTTCGTTGCCGCCGAGTTTGCGCTCGTGCGGTCGCGTCGGACGCGGCTCGAGTCGATGGTCGAGGGCGGTGATCCCCTGGCCAGGCTCGCACTCCGCGCCATGGACAATCTCACCAGAATGCTCGCGGCGAGCCAGTTGGGAATAACACTGGCCTCGCTCGGCCTCGGATGGGTCGCGGAGGGGGTCCTCGGTTCGGCGGTCACGGGCTGGCTGAGCGCGCTCCCCATCGGGCTCGAAGCTGCGACGCGCGTCACACTCGCGGGTGGTATTGCGCTTGCGGTAGCAACGTATCTGCACGTCGTGCTCGGCGAGCTGTATCCGCGCGCCGTCGGGCTGAATCACCCGGAGCAGGTGGCGAAGTGGCTGGCGATACCGCTCCTCGGGTTCGCGTGGATCGCGCGCCCGGTGATCTTCGTGTTCTACTCGAGCGCCCGCGGACTCCTCAAGGCGACGGGCCAGAAACCGGACGTGAGCGAAGGCGCGGTGCATTCCGCGGACGAGATCCGCATGCTCGTCGAGCAGAGCCAGGAACAGGGCACGATCGAGCCGGAGAACGCGGAAATGCTGGACGCCGTGTTCGAGTTCACCGAAAAGAAGGCGCGCGACGTCATGACCCCCCGCACCCGAATGATCGGCATTCCCGTCGCGGCCACGCTCGAGGAAGCGCTCGCGGCGGTCGAGGACACGAAGTTCTCGCGGTATCCCGTCTACCAGGATACGCTCGATGACGTGATCGGCATGGTGCTCGTGAAAGACCTCCTCCCGATGGCCCGCCGACGCGACGCGCAGTTCGATCTTCGGCAGGTGATGCGCACCGTGCACTTCGTGCCCGGGTCGCGCGAGGTCGAGGAAGTGCTCGCCGATTTCAAACGCCGCAAGACACACCTTGCGATCGTCCTCGACGAGTTCGGCGGAACCGCCGGCCTGGTGACCATGGAAGATCTGCTCGAGGAATTGGTCGGCGAGATTCTCGATGAGCACGACGAAGCGCAGGCGGCCGCGCGGAACGTCGCGAATGAAACGATCATCGCCGGCGAAACACCCATTGGCGACGTGAACGAACGGCTCGGGCTCGAAGTGCCCGACGACGAATACACGACGATCGGTGGTTACGTGTTCGGGATGCTCGGACGGCTTCCCGCGCTGGGGGATCGCGTCGCAGGCGGCGGCGCGCAATTCGCTGTGCGGAAGATGGACGGCCGTCGCATTGCCGAGGTCGCGGTCAAGAAAGACGCGCACCCCCTGCCGCCCGAACCGGCGAAGAACAGCTGAACTACCGTTGTGCGGCGATCCTTGCAGCCAGCAGCATGGCTTGAATCATCGAGGAAGGATCGGCTTTTCCCTGCCCCGCAATATCCAGCGCCGTACCGTGATCGGGTGACGTGCGCGGGAACGGCAAACCGAGCGTCACGTTCACGGCGTCGCCGAACGACGCAACCTTGATCGCGGTCATTCCCACGTCGTGGTACGGCGCGATGACGGCGTCGAATTCGCCGCGCATCGCACGCACGAACACCGTGTCCGCAGGGAACGGACCATCCATCTCCGCTGCGCGAGCGGCCGGCCGCAGCACGCGATCGTCCTCGTCGCCGAAGCGGCCGCCGTCGCCGGCGTGCGGATTGAGCGCGCAGAGCGCGAGGCGCGGCGTCGCGAGACCGAACCAATCGGCGAGGCCCTCTTTCGTAATGCGCGCGGTCTCGACGATGGCGTCGTACGTCAGTGCGGTCGGCACCGACTTGAGCGCGATGTGCGTCGTCGCAAGGACCACACGCAAGCGCTCCGAGGCGAGCATCATCACGGTGCGCCGTCCCGTGAGCCGCGCGAGCATCTCCGTGTGGCCGGGGTCCGCGTAGCCCGCGTCCGCGAGCGCGCGCTTGTCGATCGGCGCGGTCACAATGCCCTGCACTTCACCCGACAGCGCGAGCGCCGTCGCGCGCTCGATGGCGAGTCCGGCCAGCTTGCCGGCATCCGCGGCGGAACGCCCTCGCTCCCAGCCCCCGACGGCGACGGCGGGCGCGATTCCGCCGCCCTCCGGACCAATGATGATCCATTCGGCCACGCTGTGCACACGCGCGTCGTCGAGCGCGCGTCCCACGACCTCTGGTCCTATCCCGCGCGGATCGCCGAGGGTGACGGCGAGGCGCGGGCGCGTCACTGGGACGCGCGTCCCGTGGGTGGGGCGTCCAGGTGGATGGCCACGTACGTCTGCTTGCGCAGGTTGTCCAGGAGACGGCGCCACGAGCCCGCCTGCCTGAGATCGCTGCGGATACGCTCACGCGCTTCAGCGAGCGTCCACTCACCGCTGTCGTTGCGGTTCAGCAGCTGCAACACGCCGGCCTTGTTCAGGCTGCCGTCGAGCATCGAGACCTCGAAGACCTTGCTGAACTGGCCCGGCTTGAGGTCAGTGAGCGCGCGAATGTATTCGGGCGGGAGCGAATCGATCTGCTTGCTCTCGACCTTGCGGCGATGCACCTGGCCGTCGTGGTACTTGTCGGCGATGGAATCGAAACTCGCGCCCGCCTTCATCGTGTCCACGAGCCGCTCGAGCGTCGTCAGGGCGCGCGCGAGATCGTGGGCGTCCTTCCGCGGCATGATCAGGATGTGGCGTGCGCGCACTTCCCCGGGACGAAGCCGGTCGACGCGAATGATGTGGTAGCCGAATTCCGTCTTCACGACCGGCGAGAGCTGGCCAATGGGAAGGCGGAACATCATCTCGTCGAATTCCTTGACCGTGACGCCGCGGCGCAACCAGCCCAGGTCCCCGCCCTGCACGGCACTCGACGTGTCATCGGAAAACTTCTTCGCGAGCGAATCGAAACTCGCGCCGCCCTTGAGCAAGGTGAGGAGCGAGTCGGCGAGATGCTTCGCGCGCGCGTCCGACGAATCCGTCCACGTGGGCTTGATGACGATCTGGCGGAACGTGACAACCGGTCCGCGCGGACCGAGCTGCGCCTTGAGCGTATCGAACGCCTGCTCGATATCCCGCTCCGAGACGCTGATCTGCGGCATCTGGCCGAGCTTGGTCAGCGTGTCGACCGTCATGCGCTGCAGCCGGCGCTGCCGTTCCTGCTCGATGAACGAGTGCCGCAGCTCTTCGACCGAATTGAGGCCTTCGGATTTCAGCGCGTCCAGGAATTCGCGGTCACTCTTGAACCGCTTGTCGCGGATGTCCTTGATCTGCGCGTCGGCCTGCTGCTGGAGCTCTTCCTCCTTGATCGGAAACTTGAACTCTTCGGCTTTTTGCAGGAGCAGCTGCGCGTCGATCATGCCTTCGACGATTCGGCGCATGCGCTTGAGCGAGTCGGCGGGATTCAGCGGCGGCAGGCCTTGTCCCTGGCGCCGCGCATCCTCGTCGTTCATCTGCTCGTACAACTCGGACATCGTGATGCCCTTCTTCCCAACGACGGCCACGATGCGGTCGAGCGGAACGGAGCGAGCCGTGTCGACCGTCGCCGGAGCCGGCCGCGTCTGTCCGCGGCCACCCTGTGCGTGTAGCGGGGCGGCCAGGGCGGACAGCACTATGAGGGCAACGGGCCACGGGCAACGGGCAAAGGGGCGCGGGCAACGGGCAAAGGGCCACGGGCAACGGGCAAAGGGCCACGGGCAACGGGAATGACTCATACGAGTTCGTACCCGTTCCTCAGTCACCCGTTGCCCCATACCGATCCCCCCGTTGCCCGTTGCCCGTTCGCCCGTTCGCCCGTTGCCCGTTCGCCCTTAGCCCGTTGCCCCTTATCGCCCGCCGCGCCCGCGCACTCCCGGCGGCACCGGCACCGGCACGGCTCCCGGGGGGAGACCAGCGCCCGAGCCTGCCGGCGGCATTTCCTTCGCGCGCGCGGAATCCGCGGACGCACGGATCGCCATCGCGCGTTCCACCGCGCGGTCAACGCCCGCGCTGTTCACGCGGAAGCTGTACCGGGAGCGCAGCGCGCTCGCGACCTGCGGCGTGATCTCGACCATGCCCTGGCCGTTCGACGCGAAGATCGCGTCGAGCGCGTCGTCGACCCGCGCGGCGGCGACTTTTTCCTTCTCGCCATCGGTCTTCGCGCTGTCGGCAAGCAGCGACGGATCGACGCGCAGGCCCATCATCGCCGACTTCACCATGCGGCCGAAGTACGAGCGGATCTGTTTGACCTCCAGCGTGTCGACCTTGATGCCCTGCTTGTCCGCTTCGGCGCCCAGCACTTCCTGATCGACGAGCGAGCGCACGAGGTTGAGCACCATTGAGTCCGGCATCTGCGGCGATGCGAGCCGCTCGCGAATGCCCGCCTGCGGCGGGATCACGTCGAGCCACTGCGCGAGACGCGCCGCCGTGAAATCGCCCATGCGCGACGTGTACAGCGCCGTCTTGTCGCCGCGCGCGTTCATCGGCTGCTTGGCCACGTCGCGGATCTTCGCAACCGCGCCGGGGCGCGCTTCGACTTTCCAGTCGGAACGCAACTTGGCGATGAACGCGTTCTGCTGCGTCACCACGTTATCCTCCGTCAACTTCTCGACGAACTTGCTGCGCACTTCCGGCAGCAGATTCCGGCGCACGATGTGGAAGCCGTACTGCGTCTGCACGAGCGTTTT
>DASRAP010000342.1:0-3368 GCA_035638155.1 Gemmatimonadaceae bacterium
GCCACGATGCGATTGACGAGCGCGTCGACGAACGGGACAAATCCGGGCGACGCCGGCAGCGCGGTCCACGCGGTATCGAGACGACTGCCAACGAGGACGACGTTCCCGGACCGCACGAGCCATGGCTCGCCGTTGACGCTCGCGAGCACCTCACCTGCTCCTTGGTCCCCGCGCCCGGCTCCCTCGAGCGTGTAGCGGCGCGTCACCTGGACCCCGCTGAGCGAGGGAAGCGTCGGCGCTGCGACCGGGCCCGGTGTGCCGCCGCGACCCCACGCCCAAGGCACGCCGCGCGCGGCGAGTGCGCGATTGGCTTGACCGACCAGCGCGGGATCTTCCGGCGGCAGGACGATCGCGCGCGCGCCCGCGCCCGGGATGGCGTCGCCGCCGCTGATCACGACGTCCCTTCCGGTTACGACGCGCTTGCCCTCCTGCAGCACGCCGAGCGCGGCGGCAACGAAGGATCCCGCTCCGGGCGTCCCGAGCACGCGCGCGGGCGGAGCGACGCGCCAGGCGAATGGCCGGCGATCATCTGCCCGCAGCTCATCGGGCTCGAGCTGCGCTTCACCCACCCACCACCCGGGAGTGAGCGATTGGAGCGGCAGCGCGATCGACAGCGATGCCCCTGCGTTCCCTCCCCCACCCGCGCCGAGTCCGCGTGCCGTGACCTCGCCACGCCGTCCGCCACCGATTCGGATCGTGACGGGAACGGGAGGCGCATCCGAGCCGGCGGCGTTCGATCCGCTCAGGGTGATCACCGCGGCTCCTTCGCTCACTGCAACGGTCGCGATTCCACGATTAACGGCGGCGCGGCCGGGCGCACTGACGAGCACGCGCACGCCGCGCGCGACGCTCGCCCGGCCGGCCGCAACCGCCGTTCGCTGCAAATCGCTCAAGACGTGGACCTCGCGCGCCGGCAGCGGCTGCGCCTCGACCAGTCGCGCCGCGCGTTGGACCGCCTGCACCACGTCGAGACGCTGCCACCCGCCCCGGGTGCTGTCGATCGTCGCGAGCAATGCTTCGCGGGTGCCGCCGCGCAGCACGCCGTCCGACAGCATGAGCCAGACGCGGTCCGCCGTCGTGGTGCGCGCGATCGACGAGTGCGCCAGCACGCGCAGCCGATCGAGCACCAGGCGGCCCTCGACGATCGCACCCGAAGACGGCGAGTTGTCGAGAATTACCACGAGGGCCGTCGGCTCGTGCGCGCCCCCACCACCCACGCCACGCACGCGCATGAGCGGACGCGCCGCCGCGAGCACGATCACGACGATCAGCGCCGTGCGCAAAATGAGGAGGAGCAAATGCCGCAGTCGCAGCCGCCGCGCGCTCTCTCGCTCTGCCGCGCTGAGATACCGCACCGCCGGAAAGTCGAGCTCGGGTGGAACACGTCGTTGCAGCAGATGCAGCAGCGCCGGGATCGCCGCGGCGGCGAGCCCGAGCAGTGCCAGAGGATGTATGAAGCTCACGTCAAGAGCCGCAGAGCCATGCCGAACGGCAAATCGGTCTGCACATGATGGTACGCGATGCCGTGCCGGCGGCACGCTTTGCGCCAGGCCGCGATTTCGCGCCGAACCGTGTCCGCGTACGCGCGGGCGAGCTCGCGCGGCCGCACGACAACGCTCACCGACGACTCCGGGTCGCGGAAACGGACTTCTGGTGGACCGCCCAGCTCGACCTCGGCGGGATCCATAAGATGGAAGACGATCACCTGGTGGCCGCGATGGCGGAGGTAGCGCAGCGCAGCCAAGGCGAGCTCGCGATCGAAGAGCAGATCGGAAAGCAAAATGACCATGCCGCGGCGCGCGAGCAGCGCCGTCAAACGCTGGAGCGCCGCGTGCGCTGCGGTGCCGGCGCCGTCTGGCGTATCGATCAAGCCGCGCACGATGCGCGTCCACTGCCCCGTCTTGACGCGCGGAGGAACCAGCTGACGGACCTGTTCGTCGAACGTGACGAGGCCGGTCGCGTCACGCTGCCGCAACAGGATCAGCGCGAGCGCCGCCGCCAACCGGTCCGCATACGCACGCTTGGTGAGTCGCTCGGGAGCGCCGCGCCACGCCATCGAGCGGCTCGCGTCGACCAGAATCATCGAACGAAGGTTGGTCTCTTCCTCGAACTGCTTCACGAACAGACGATCGGAGCGTCCGAGAATCCGCCAGTCGAGATAGCGCAGCTCGTCACCAGGCTGATAGGCGCGGTGCTCGGTGAACTCGACGGAGAACCCCCGGAACGGCGAGCGATGCACCCCCGCCAGAAACCCCTCGACCACGCCTTCAGCCACGATCTCGATCCCCCCGAGGCGGGCGACTTCCGCGGGGTCGAGCAGATCGAGGCGCTGGCTTACTGGTGGCACGAGGTGTCCTTCCAAGGGGACAGTCAAAAAGACGGGCAGTGACTCCAAGTCATTATGCTAATATAATTTACGCCAGTTGTCGGGTTGGCACAGTCTCTGCCTAAGACAGGGCAGGAGGTTTTATGCTTACAAACATCGCCCTGCTCAGCCTCGCTTTGATTCCCACGCCTGCTCCCACGGCGGGGCACCCGAGTTTCTACCGTCCACGCATTGAGATCTGGACCAACAAGGATGATGGCGCCGTTTATACCCGCGGCGACAGAGTCCAATTGTACTTCCGTCTCGATCAGGACGCCTATGTCACGATTTTCCGCATCGATACTGACGGGCGTATTCGCGTCCTGTTTCCGCGCGAACCGTGGGAGGACAATTTCGCCCGCGGTGGCCGCGATTTCGAAGTAGACGGCACTCAGCTCGGCCGCGAGGCGTTCGCGATCGACGACGCGCCCGGTGTCGGCTACCTGTTTGCGGTGGCCGCCCCAGACCCCTTCGTTTATGACCAGATCGAGACGGGCGATCATTGGGATTACCGCGTGATCGCCGACGGGCGCGTCCGCGGAGATCCTTACGTCGCGCTCACCGATCTCGCACAGCGGATCGTTCCGGAAGGCTACGCCGACTGGGACTACGACGTCGTGTCCTACAACGTCGAGAGTCATCACGACTATCCGCGATTCCTGTGCTACGACTGCCACAGCTACGTCAGTTATTCGTACTGGGATCCTTACTACTACTCGTGCGTGCGCTTCCGCATGTATGTGTACGACGATCCCTGGTACTATCCGTACCGGACGTACGGCGGCGGTCGTGTGGTGTTCGTGCGCCCCAATCGTCCGCAGCCCCGCTTCATCTTCAAGGACTGGGGCAACACGCAGCCGAACCGGGATGGATTCGTCACTCGCGAGCGCGAGCGTCCTGTGAATGACAACACGCGCCGCGGTGTGACGGGCCGGGATCTCAATGGCCTGGGCATCACCCCGCCGCCCAACGTGCGTGATCGTCGGGACGGCATGGGCACCGT
>DASRAP010000343.1:0-3246 GCA_035638155.1 Gemmatimonadaceae bacterium
GCCGAGTTCACGATTCCGCGCGACGAAGTCTTCTTCAATACGGGCACCATGGGCTCGTCGCCGCTCGCGGTGCAGGAGGCGGTGATCAACCACATGCGGCATGTGGACCGCGACATCGCCAAGTGGGACTACAAGGCCGATCATGAGCAGTACTTCACCGGCTACTTCGACGAGCTCGCCACGCGCGACGCGCTCGCCAAGATCCTGAATTGCAGCGGTAAGGATCTGGCGCTCACGCAGAACGCCACGTTCGGCATGAACTTCGTTGCGCACGGGCTCGAGCTCAAAGCGGGTGACGAAGTGATCGTGATGCAGAACGCGCACACCGGCGGGCGGCGCGGCTTCGACCTGCGCGCCAAGCGCGACGGAATTGTCGTCAAGGAATTCCTGCCAAAGGATCCGGTGCCGGATCCCG
Organism: Gemmatimonadaceae bacterium; assembly: GCA_035638155.1. Classification (GTDB taxonomy): domain Bacteria; phylum Gemmatimonadota; class Gemmatimonadetes; order Gemmatimonadales; family Gemmatimonadaceae; genus DASRAP01. The sequence continues at coordinate 416 of DASRAP010000343.1, forward strand.
ACACGCTGATCAAGCACTATACCGATCTCACTACGTCGCGCACGAAGGTGTGGGCCATTCCACACATCACATCGGCTCGCGCCATCAGGTTTCCTGTCAAGCGTCTCTGCACGATGGCGCGCGAGCGCGGCATTTTCTCGACCGTCGACGGCGCGCAGTGCGTGGGACACATCGCGGTCGATCTCCAGGATCTTGGCTGCGACGCCTATTTCAGCTCCCCGCACAAGTGGCTGCTCTCACCGAAGGGCACCGGCATTTTCTATCTGCGTCCCGAGCACCAGAAGTCCATCTGGTGCACGCTCGCGTCCGGTCACTACGACGATGTCGACGATCCCATGCTGCGTATGCAGGCGTACGGCACCGGCAACCTTTCGCTGCTCAAGGGACTCGACGTGGCGATCGCGTTTCACCAGCAGATCGGGTCGAAGGTCATCGAGGACAGAATCGTCGGGCTGGCGGATCGCTTGCGCGACGGTCTCAAAAAGATTCCGGGCGCGACGATTGTGTCACCGACGCATCCCGAGCTCCGCTGCGCGACGACGCTGTACGGGATCAATGGAATGAAGGGCACGCAGCTCATGGACTATCTGTGGCAGTCAAAGATCCGCGTGCGTGCAAACGGAGATCTTGCTCGCCACGGATGCCACATCTACAACTCGGAAGAGGACGTCGACCGGACGCTCGCGTTGCTCAGCAAGGCCGCGAAGGCGTAATCCGTAATTACGGCGCAGAGGCGAGGCGCTGGCCGCGCTGTTGAGCTATCGCATGGTACGGAGCGCCGTCAGGTTGCGCTGCGCGACCTCGAGCGCCGGATTGAGCACGAGCGCTTCCTTGAAGTGTCGCTCCGCCCCGGCGCGGTCGCCTGCGTTGATCGCGATCACGCCCAGCGTGTTATGCGCCTCGGCCTTGTACGATGGCGCGAGCTCAAGCGTGAGCGCGCGCTCAAGGGACTGCGCCGCCTCGGCGGACTTGCCCGCATGCGCGAGTGCTGTGCCTCGCGCGTATTCAGCCGAGGCGTACCGCGGACTGAGTTTCAGCGCAGCGTCGAAATACGGCAGCGCGCGCGCCCAGTCATTCTTCGCCGCCAGGACCGAGCCGAATTGGTAATTGGTCTCGGGTTGATTGGGCGTCAGTGAAAGAGACTGTTTGAACAACGCGACGGCGCGGAGCGTGTCGCCCGCAGTGATGTACGCGCCGCCCAGATTGCGCATCGCGATCCAGTTGTTGCTGGTGACCGCCATCGCATGCTCGAACACGGTCACGCTGCCCTTCCAATACGAAATCTGACGGAACGTGACCACGCCGAGCGCTCCGGCAAGCACGAGCCCCGCAACGCGCACGCGCGGCCAGACCGAGATCACCACGAGCATGAGGCCGATCGCCGGAACGTACGAATAGCGATCGGCGCCCATCTGCGGGCCCGCCTGGACCACGCCGCTCATTGGCGCGAGCGTGACCACGTACCACGCCCAACCAAGAAGAGCGCCAGGGTACCGCGCGCGAAACCGCCACGCTGCCACCGAGGCGCCGACAATGAAGGCGAGCCCAAGCACCGGTTGCCACGCAGGAATGGTCTCGCTGTATGGGTAGATCACGGCCAGCCCAAATGGCCACACCGTCTGGACCACGTACAGCAAATAACTCCAGCAGGCGTGCGCGACGCGCACGCCGAGGGGCAGGGCGCCAAGCGCGGCCGTTGCGCCCATTGTGGCGGCGCCTTTCACCGTGACGATGCTCAGCAGGGCTGCAAGGACGAACCACGGAATCTTCTCTCGCAGATTCCAGCGCCCGAGCGGCCACACGTCGAGCATGGTGACAACGACCGGAAATGACACGAGCGTTGGCTTCGCGGCCATGCCGAGTACAAACCAGAGCGTGGTCTGCCAATACGCACGACGCTCCACATACCAGATGGTGGCGAGCAGATAGAAACACACGCTGAGCACATCCTTCCGCTCCGCCGCCCAGGCAACCGACTCCACGCGAAGCGGATGCAGCGCCCAGAGCGCCGCTCCAACGAGCGCCGCCCAGTCCCGCCCGGTAATGCGCTTCAGCAGACGGAAGCAGAGCGCCGCGTTCAGCGCGTGGATCAGCGCATTGATGAAGTGCGGCGGCCCCGGATTCAATCCGAAGAGCGTGACATCGAGCTGATGCGAGAGCCACGTGAGCGGCTGCCAGCAGAAATACGCAACGTTCGTCAACGCCCACCGCACGTTGTCGGCCGTGAGGCCGCCGAGCACGTGCGGATTCGTCGTGATATAGGCGTCGTCGTCGAAATTGATGAATCCGTTCCCGGTTACGCGAATGAACACGAGCAGCGTGACCGCCGCGAGCGCCCATGGCGCCCACGCCGGGAACTCCGACGCCACGCGCGAGTGAGCGTCCGCCTCTCCTCCGGTTTTCCTTCGGCGCCTCGATTCTCTCGACACGCAACGAAGCTATCTTGAAGCGTGACTGTGTTCCATCGTACCGTCGAGTCGTTCAAGCCGAACGCACGGACCATGCCGGGCGAGATGTACACGTCGCCCGACATCCTCGCGGAAGAGCGCGAGACGATCTTCGCGCGCCAGTGGAACTGCGTGGGACGGTCGAGCGCCATCCCGGGCGCCGGCGATTATTTCCTGCGCGAAATCGCTGGCGAATCGCTGATCATCGTCCGCGGGCGCGACGGCGCGGTGCGCGCGTTCTTCAACATCTGCCGTCACCGCGGGACCCGGCTCTGCCAGGCAACGTCGGGGCAGTTCTCCGAAACGATCCAGTGCCCGTACCACGCGTGGACCTACACGATCGACGGCCGGCTGATCGGCGCGCCGCACATGCAGGGCGCGGAA
>DASRAP010000344.1:0-2233 GCA_035638155.1 Gemmatimonadaceae bacterium
TGGGATCACCGCTCTTCGGTCACGACGTCGAGCAACTCGCGCCCGGCGCGCCGGCCACCATCACGGGAACCGATCTCGGCACGCCTGTCTTCGACATGGCGGACATCCCCGCGGGCGACTACTGGATTCAGCCGTTCGTCAACGTGTACTCGGAGTTCAAGCGCGCGGACGGACACGTGCTCTGGATGCACGACGATCAATGGGAAGGACAGAACTGGCCGCGGTCTCCGGGCAACATCTACGGTGCGCCGAAGAAAGTTCACTTCGATCCGAAGACCAAGGCCACAATCCAGCTCGTCGCCGACAAGGTGATTCCGCCGCTCGCGCTGCAGGCCGACAATGACTTCGTTCAGCGAATCAAGTTTCAGAGTCCGTCGCTCACGAAGTTCTGGGGGCGCCCGATCTTCCTCGGCGCAACCGTGCTTCTTCCGCGCGACTACAAGACGGCGACCATCAGCTATCCCGTCAACTACGTCCAGGGCCACTTCGGCCTGAATGCGCCGTACGGATTCGACGCCGGAGGCGGCGCGGGCGGGAGGGGTGGACGCGGCGCTGGGGGACCGTCATTCAGCGACCAATGGCGCGCGGACAACTTCCCGCGGATCATCGCGGTCACGCTGCAACATCCCACGCCCTACTTCGATGATTCGTACGCGGTGAACAGCGTGAACGTCGGCCCGTACGGCGACGCCATCATGAATGAGCTCATTCCCGAGATCGAGAAACGCTATCGCGCGATCAGGGAACCGTGGGCGCGCTGGCTCTCCGGTGGATCCACCGGCGGATGGGAAGCGCTGGCGCTGCAGATCTTCCATCCGGATTTCTTTGGCGGCACGTGGGCGTCGTGTCCCGACCCGGTGACGTTCACAGATGTTGAAGGCGTGAACATGTACAAGGATGAGAACGCCTTCTACAAGAAATACAGCGAATGGCAACTCACGCCGACGGTGAACTCGCGCGAGGTGAACGGCGAGATTCGCCAGACCGCGCAGCAGCGCTACTGGATGGAGCTCGTGAACGGAACCAAGGGGCGTTCGGGCACCGGCCAGCAGGACATCTGGCAGGCAGTGTGGGGACCAATGGGCAGCGATGGTTACTTCAAGCCCGCGGTGGATTCACGCACGGGCGTGATCGACAAGAGCGTGACGCAATACTGGAAAGAGAACTTCGACCTGCTCTACTATCTGCAGAAAAACTGGGCGACGGTGGGTCCGAAACTCGTCGACAAGATGCACGTGTACGTTGGCAACATGGACAGCTTCTTCCTCGACCGTGCGACGCGTGAGATGGAAGCGTGGATGAAGACGACGCAGAATCCGCACTACGAGGGCTACTTCGTGTACGGCGACCAGAAGCCGCATTGCTGGAGCGGTCCGGGTACGAGTGCGGATCGTCTCAGGGAGATGGCGGAGTTCGGCTTGCGTCACATGCCTGCGGGTACGACGACAGCGTGGTGGAAATACTGATGACGGATCGCATTTCTCCGTTGTCTAGTAGATCCTGTATTTGACGAGAACCGGCGTGTCGTCTTCGTCGCGCACGATGCCCCACGCCGTGTTGCCGACAAACGTTGGCCGTACGCCCGCAGGAAAACGCACCTCGCCGAGGAACGTGCCGTCCGCGCGAAATCCTGCGAAGATCACCTGGTCCTGGTAGATCGTGCTGAAGGATCCACTACCTTCGCGCCCGCCGTACGATGCTGCGATCCGTGGCTTGGTCTTCTGCGCGGGCCCCGGGCGGCTGACCCAGATGCGTCCGTCGACATCCACGCTTGCGCCGTATGCGACCGGTTTTATTTCGCCGAACACGCGGCGGGGCGGGGCCGGTCGTCCGCTGCGCGGCATCGTCTGCACGAAGTCCTCGAGTGCTTCCAGTTCTTTGCGCTCCTCGGGCGTGTATTTCACCGGCTCGACCTGCGCCTCGACGATGATCGGAGCAGCGGTTCGCTTCGGGTCGCTGAGCAGAAATCCGACTTTGTCCGTGCGCGTGAGCATGACTCGTCCATCGGGAATCGGCGCCCACCACTCGCGTACGGCGCCCGTACTCGACCCAGTCGCCAGCCAGCCCGGACCCTGCACGAGCGAATCGAGCACGTTGCCGGAAATGTCGTAGTGAATCATCGGGCGCTGGCCCGTCATGGGTGCCGGTCCGCCCGGCCCAAACGCAGGGAACGCCGCGCGTACCCAGATCGTTCCATCGTTCGCGGCGACGACCTCGTTCGTGCTCCCGTTGG
>DASRAP010000345.1:0-26837 GCA_035638155.1 Gemmatimonadaceae bacterium
GGGAGACGCCGAGTAGGCGGGCGGCAAGCGCCCGGTTTCCCTTCGCATGGGCGAGCACGCGTTCTATATGCTGGCGCTCGGCGGTCGCGAGGGTCATGTCGCCCGTAAGCTCGGCGGCGGACCGCGCGGCCGGCATGATGACGGGAGTCCCGCGTGCCGGCGTTCCGCCGATCGGCAGGTGCGACGCCTCGAGCTCCTCGGCGGAGCCGGCAAGGAGCAGCGCGCGCTCGAGCACGTTCCTCAGCTCGCGCACGTTTCCGGGCCACGCGTAGGACACGATGCGTTCGAGCGCTTCCGTGGAGATTTTCGTGGGGCCGCGTCCGAGATTGCGCCGGTGGTCGGACAGGAGCCGTATGGCGAGGTCGGCGATTTCAGTGTGCCCGCGCTCGCGCAAGGACGGAATGCGGAGGGGCAGCACCGCCAGGCGATAAAAAAGATCTTCGCGGAACCGTCCCGCTTTGACGGCTTCGGTGAGATCCACGTGCGTCGCGGCGATGAGGCGTACGTCCACCTGGATCTCGCGCGTGCCGCCCAGCCGGCGGAAACGCTGGGTCTCGAGCACGGTGAGAAGCTTGGGCTGCAGCTCGGGCGAGAGGTCACCGATTTCGTCGAGCATGAGCGTGCCCGTATTGGCGAGCTCGAAGAGTCCTGGCTTCTGTGTCTTCGCGTCGGTGAACGCGCCCTTTTCGTGACCGAACAGCTCGGAATCGAGGAACGTCGCCGTGAGACCCGCGCAGTTGATCGAAACGAACGGCGCTCCGGCGCGCGCCGAGCTCGCGTGCAGGAGCTTGGATGCCCAGCCTTTGCCGCTGCCCGTCTCGCCTGTGAGTAGAATCGGTGCGTTTCCGGCCGCGAGGAGCTGAATCTGACCGGCGAGCTCGCGCATCGCGGGCGAGCTCCCCAGCGTTTCGAGATTCGCGTTCAGCACCTGCCGCACGGCAAGAAACCGGTTCATGCGGCGCAGCGTCGCCTTTTCCACCGCGCGATTCACCGCAGCGAGCAGGTGTTCGGTCTTCCACGGCTTTGTCAGAAAGTTTTCGGCGCCGGCGCGCATGGATTCCACGGCGGTCTCGATGTCTGCGTTGCCGGTGAGCATGACCACCGTGGCGTCGGCGTCTGACGACTTCAGTATTTCGAGGACCTGGAGCCCAGTCAGTCCCGGCATGCTCACGTCACAGATCACGAGATCCGGCCGCTCCTGCGCATACAGCGCGACGCCGGTGCGAGGGTCGTTCGCGCGGACCGTGCGCCACCCGTGACGCTCGAGCAGGTGGCTCAGCGCGTTCAGCACCTGCTGGTCGTCGTCGATCAGCAGCAATGTGCCCAGTGAGCTCGTTACGGCCTGCGACCCCGACGTGGGGGTTGGTTGTACAGCCACGACTCGGGCGGATGAGGTGATTCAGGCTCCTTCAACGAAGAAACGAACGAGCGGGGCCGAACGCAAACACTGTAACGGAACCCTATACTATGCCGCACCAATGGCGCCCTGGCTCACGCGCGACTCCTACGTGCCGCTGCTGGTCCTGATTGCGGGCGCATTGACGTACGCGGGCGCAGCAGGCGTCGGACGACTCGCGCTGCGGCTGATACGGGTTCGAACGGTGGAGCCGTGGCAGACAGTTCTGGGAGTCCTGCTCGGCATTGAGCTCCTCGCGGGCGTGGTGTTCCTTGCGGGGATTCTGTCAGTGGCGACACGTGGCGTGTTGGTGGCGCTGCTGGTGGTCTGGTGGATCGGCGGTTTGGGCGTGATCACCGGAACCGCGCGGGGAATCCGTACCGGCTTGGCCTCGCTCCGAGCGGCGATCCGCGATCCCGCTACGGCGGCGGCATTCGTCGTCGTCGTGTTGAGCTTGCTCGCTGCGCTCATCGTCGCCGCGGCCCCGTCGACGAAAGCGGACGAGGTCTACTATCACATGCTTGCCCCGGCGCGCCTCGTGCACGATGGGGCGCTGCGGTTTTACCTGATGCCGTGGGAGAGCGCCATTGTGCCGCAGATGGGGTTCCAGCTCGCAGTGTCGCCGCTGTACGCACTCGGGTTTCCCGATGCGGCGAACATCGTGAGCTGGGCGATCGGCGCCACCTTCGCGTGGTTTGCGTATCGCGTTGTCGCGGATGCCGGGCGGTCACGGTGGGGCATGTTGTGGAGCGCGGTCGTCATCGTCGGACTGTATACAACCGTTTGGCGCACCACGGGTGGATCGCACGCGTTCGGCGATCTCGCGATGAGCGCACTCGTGGTCGCGATTTTCACGCGTGTTCCCGGCGACACGTCGCGCGCGCGCGCTGCAGCGCTCGGCGTCCTCGGATCTGCCGCGGCGATTTCGAAACTCTCGTCCGCCCCACTTGCGATTGCGCTGGTGAGCATCGAGCTCTGGAGTGATCGCGAGCGGATGCGCGACGCGCTGATGTGGAGCGTCGCACCGTTCCTGGTGTTCTGGGCTCCGTGCATCGTGTGGACATGGCATGCGTCGGGCGCACCGTTCGGGCCGGCGTTTGCTGCACTGTTTCCCCACTCGGTCTACGCGGGCTTGCCCATGCGCGAGCTCATGGACCCCGGCGAGGGACTTGGGCTCCCCGAGCTGGCGGTGCGCTACTCGCTGCTTTTGTGGGTCGGGGCCGGTGCCGCGCTGGTTTCGAGCGCCCTCGCTCCGCGGCAGCGACTGCTCGCCACGGCGCTCGTGCTCACGCAATGCCTGCTGATCGTGTTCTTCACGAACCACGACGTGCGTTTTCTGAGCGGGATGCCGGCGGGCTTCGCCATCGTGTTTGCGGTCACGGCGAGCGCGACGTTTGCTTCGAGCATCGCGGGCGCACGCGCCGCGTTCGCGTTGCTCCTGATCGCGCCCTGGCTGGCGCCGACTCTGTACTATGCGCGGCTGTTCGCGCCCGTCGATCTCGGTCTTGAAACGCCCGACGCATTCCGCACGCAGTACGTCGCGTACTACGAGGACTTTCGCGCCCTCGACTCGGTGCTGCCCCGCAACGCAACGCTGCTTGCGGAGCCGCGCATCCCGGCCGCATATGCTCCTCGCTCAGTGGTCATCACGGCGCGCGATGCGGCTGGCTCCTCGCCGCTGTTTCAGTTCGGCGAGAGCTGCGCCGCGCGCGACACAGAATTCCGGTCGGCCGACACCGTGTATTTCACGCCCTCCGCCGTGAGCTACGCCTACCGGACGCCGGGACGACCGCCGGATCACGCTCCTCTGTGCGTCGTGAAACTCGTGCCGCGTCGCTGATCACCGCAGGCGGGCGCGCAGGTAGCGAAACGGTCCGGTCGCGACTGCCAGCGCGGCGCGAGCGCGGGAAATGACCCGCGGCCCCGCCGTCTGCGGAGTGTCGCGCCAGACGCGCCGCCGTCCCACGATACCGCCAAGCGCGTATGCGAGCGTATCTCGCCGGTGCGGCGACTCGACCATGAGCAGCGTGGCATATGCTCCGAGCGCCGCGTAATCCCGAAGCTTCGCGCGGCGCAGCTCGTCGAGCGATGCCGGAAGTGGATGCCGCACGAGCGCGTCCGGAACGTACGCGACGCGGTGCCCGGCCGAGATGAGCTGCAGAAAGATGTAGTGCTCGTCGAATGCCATGAGCGGCGCGCCGCGGCCCGTGCGCTCGTCAAAGGAGAACCCCTGTGCGAGCAGCGAGCGTCTGAACGCCATGTTGCCCCCGTTGCCCGCACCGCCGAATGCCGCCATGGCGAACCAGTCCGGCAGCGACCGATCAATGATGCGCGGCGCATCGCCGCCGAACACGCCACCGGCCGCGGCGCGCAGTGCGTGTTTCTCCGATTCCGTTTCGGTCGCCAGCGGGAGTATGCGTCCCGTGGCGGCGTCGATCGTGGCATCCGCAAATGCGCCCGTGATCGAAACAACCCACGCCTCGTCGGGCACCGCGTCGTCGTCGGTGAATGCCACGATGTCTCCGGATGCCGCGCGCCACCCCGCATTGCGCGCGGCACTCAACCCGCCCGACTCATGTTCGACATACCGCGCCCCATGGAAGGCCGCGCAGGAGCGGGTCGCGGCTGTTCCCCCGGGAACGCTGTTCTCGACCACGATGATTTCATGCGGCGCCTGCGATACCAGTGCGCGCAGGCAACGGTCCAGAAGGCCGGCACGATTCCTGGTGGCGATGACCACACTGCAGGTATGTGAACGGCCACCGGTTATCGCGCCTGTCATGCGCGGGATCAGCGGCTATGCGGGGCACACGCGCCCGGCAAGCGCCGAACGAGGGCGTCAGTAATGGCGCGGGCAATCGTGTCGGCGAACCATGGTGCGTAATGCATCGTATCGACGTAGGGCGTTTTCGTCGACCCTGATGGATGCGCATCGGCGAGCCAGAGAACGTCCGCCGCGGTATCGCTGCGCTCCCGCGCAAGCATTTCGTAGAAGCGTGCGACGCCTGCGAGCTGCAACCGCGCGTCGGCGGCAAACGGGTCCGCTGCAAAATCGTAGTGGTAGACAGGGACCGGCTGGACAACGAATAGCGGCACCACGCCCTGGGTCTTCGCCACTCCGCCGATCATCGCCCTGGACGCGAGCCAACGCTCGACATTGCGAGACCGTTCGCGGCCAGCGGCGGCAGAGTCCGCGAACATCGGCGACAGCCGGGGGGCGCGAAGCCCCCGCACGAGCCGGCCCAGGGCCGTGCTCGACGCGGCCAGTGCGATTCCACGCCACCACGGCGTTCGCGTCTGCATGAAGTCGAACACCTCGCGGAATTCGCTGGAGAATGCGGGCGTATCGCCGGTCGCGCTCCCGTCATTCAGGCCGTCGATGAATACGGCGGCACCCGGCACCAAACGCTCGGTAAGCAGGTGCTCGAAGAGAATGCGTTCCTGCGTGCTGTAATACGAATCGCGCCCGAAGTTGTAGACGTGCGCGACGCGGTTGCACCGTGAACCGAGGTGTGCCTCCATTCGCGCCGGGATCGTCTCGGCGTCACGAATGCCGGTCCCGAACGTCGTTGAACCCCCGAACACGAATACATTGAGCGCGCCGGAGTCGGGAGGCCACGGATCGTGCGTGCCTCCTTCGCGGAAACCCGAGGCACTGACGTTGATGAAACGTCCGCTGCTCGCACGGGGACGGAACCCGGTGAGGGGCTCATATTCCATGGGGCGATACGACTCCGCGAGAATCGTTCGAATGTCGCGTTTCGTCCATCCGGGATAGGCGAGCGTCAGCGCGGAATCCGTCCGGTGCGCGACGACAGCCTGCGCGGGGGCAACGCGATCGCGAAGCCACAAGCCGCCCGCAGCGACCAGATCCGCAAACACGAGCAACGCGCATCCGCCCGCGGTGACGACGATTCCCCGCCGGACGGCACGCGACATCCGCGATACTGATGCGGCGATGTGCGTCACCCGCGCGCCACGATGTCCGCGAGCGCGCCGGGGCGAACGCGCCGGAGCGCGTTTCGTGCCCACTCCGGCGCCACGACGGCACACGTACCCAAGGCGATCCAGAGCGCCGGCACCGCGGGCGTCGATGACCGACTCTCTCGCAGCGCGCGAAGGGCGTTGCGCCGCTCGGCCGCGGTCGCCCCATAGAGCGTGAGACTCAGACGAAACCGCTGAAGGTGGCGCTCGAGCATCGCCCGGCACGGCTCACGCGAGATGAAGGTCAACGCCTTCTCAAATGTGCGCGCGGAGCGTGCCGCCATGGCCGCGCGATTCATGCTCATCTGCCCGGGCCGCGCCCGATAAAACACGAGGGCGCCGGGGACGTGCACGAACCGGCATCCCGCCGCGGCAGCGCGAAACCAGTAGTCGTAGTCCGCGCCGTATATGGATTCGTCGAAGCGTCCGACTTTCTCGATCACGCGCCGGCGAAAGAGGAGGCTGTGGACCACGAAGCCGCCAGCGCGTCCTCCGGTTCTGCACAGCTCGAGTAGCACGTCGTCGTACTGACGCGACTCGTAATCGATCCATCCATCGTGCGAGGGATCCTCGCGAAAACGCGTGACGTCGCCATAGGCAATGTCGGCATCGGGCACGGCATCGAGTGCGGCGATCTGCCGTTCGAGTTTGTGGGGGTCGAGCAGGTCGTCTCCGTCGAGCAGCTGAATAACATCGCCGGTCGAAGCTGCGATCCCGGCGTTATAGCCGCCAGAATCAAGTCGGTTCTCCTGCCGGATCACTCGAATGCGCGATCCGAACGCCGCCGAGATTCGCTCCGGGCTCCCATCCGTGGAGGCGTTGTCGACGACGATGATTTCGGAGGGTGGCCGAGTCTGACCGATGGCGCTGGCCACCGCCAGGTCGAGTGCGGGCCAGTTATTATGGGAAACCACGATGACTGACGACGTCGCGATGGTCATGACATCCGCAGGCTGCGGATCAACTTAACGTGGTCGATCTCGCGGAACAGACGGACCTCGCGACTTCTGATACGTCGGCGGTCGACGCAGGCCGGCTCGTTGGCGACGCGTTGCTCAACGCGGCCGCGCCGATCGTCGTCGCTGCATTCTCGTTGTTCAGCGTTCGCCTCACATTTCGGGGGCTCGACGCGGAGGCGTACGGCGCCTGGATCGCCGCGCTGACGCTCGCCGACTCACTGTCGTTCCTGAGTCTGGGACTCGGGCGGATCATCACCCGGCACGTGGCGCGGCAACCCACGCCGAGAGGCAGAGATTCGTTTCTCGAAGGAGCATGGATTGCGCATTGTTCGGTGGGCGCGGTGGGCGCCATCGTGCTCATTATCAGTGGGTTGTTTCTCCCGGCCTGGCTCGGTGTCGCGAAGAGCGGGAACAGTTGGGCCTCGTCACTCTTCGCGGCGGCGGCACTTGCGTTCGCGGCGAATCAAATGCTGTCCTTCTGCAACGAAGTGCTCGCGGGACAGCACCGGTTTCGCGTGACCAACATGGTCGGCGTAGTCTTCGCGGCGGTGCGCCTTGCCGCCGTCGCGTTGATCGCGATTGCCGGCATGACGCCGCTCCGCATCGGCCTCCTCCACGCTTCACTCGCGATCGCGACACTCGTTACGACACTCGTCATACTCCAGCCGTCGAGGCTTGGGGTCCGATTGCTTCCCCGACGCGTGGATATGGCCGGGGTCTCCGTGCACGTGCGCTTTGGGTTTCTCAGCCAGATCGTGGCCGCGCTTTCGGCCTTCACGTGGCAGTGCGGGCCGCTCACGCTCGGTTTTCTGTTCGGTCCGGCTGCGATCACCGCGTACTACGTCGGCATGCGAATACCCGCGGTGCTGCTGACGGGCGCGTGGAACATCACGATGGTGCTGTTTCCGGCGGCAGCGAGCAGGCACGCACAGAGCCTCGATCAGCAGCGCATGTTGCTACGCGTGGGGGCGCGGACCGTGGTGATCGCTCTTGCACCGGCCGTCCTCATGACCGCGCTGGTCCCCGAATTGCTGCTCCGTGCGTGGCTCGGCGCCGTTCCGGAGGGGGCCGCTTTCGTGCTGCGCGTGTGTTCTCTGGCTGTCCTGTGTGATGCCGTCGCGAGCTCGTCGGTGCAGCTACTCTGGGGAACGGCGAATATGCGGCGTGTTGTGTACGGAACGGCTGCCGCGGCGCTTGTGGGCGGGATCGGCACTCTCGCGCTCGCGCGGGTTGGGGGCGTCGGCGGCGCCGCCCTCGCGCTCACCGCCGCGATTGCAACGGGCGGATCGTTCTACGTCGCCGCGGCCCTGCGTCGCACGGACTACACGCTTCGACGCTTCGTATCGGACGTGTTTTCCGGGATTATCGGACCACTCGCATTCGCGGGGGCCGGAATCGTCGGCACCATGACCGCGTTCCATCCATCCGGGCTTCCCGCCGTCGTCGCCATCGCGACGGGAACGTGCATCGTCTTTTATGGTTTGTACTGGCTTCGCGGCGCAACGCCGGAGGAGCGCGCGCTCGTCATCCGTGCGCGTTCCCGTTTGTGGGTTCGCTAAGCGACAGCGTGCGCATTCTCGTCGAGCCCAGCGAGTACTCCCGGCTTACCAATGTCGGCGACATGGCGATGCAACACACCACCATTACTCGCCTGGCCGCGTTGTGGCCCTCGTCGGACATCCGCGTGTTTGCCGACGATCCCGCGAATCTCCCAGCGTACGCCCCCAACGTACGGGGGATCAATACGTCGGGTCGCGCCGCATGGATCGCGGGATGCGTTCCCGCACTTCGCCGCCGCCTGCCGCTCACGTATCCCCTTCGCGCCGCGCTCGCCTCGGCCGAACGCGCGCTCGTGCTGCGCGCCCCCTCGTTCGCACGCAAGGATGTCGCCGCATTCCATGAGGCGGTGACTGAATCGGATGCGCTCGTCGTATGCGGGATGGGTGGCGTGACGGATGCGTTTCCCGCTTTTACGGCGGCGCTGCTCGATGTCATTGCGCTCGCGAAGGCGAACGGCGGTCTCGTCGCGATGTTCGGTCAGGGAATCGGACCGCTCGAACGCAACACGCAGCTGTGGTCGCACGCCGCCGCCGTGCTGCCGCACGTGGACCTGATCGCGTTGCGCGAGGGCCGCATCAGCGCCGCCCTGCTCGACGCCATGAATGTTCCGCGCGACCGTGTCGTCGTGACCGGCGATGACGCAATCGCCGTCGCGCTGGCAGCGGGCGCCCACGGCCCGCGCGATGCGCTCGGGGTAAATGTTCGCATCGCTCATTACGCAGACGTGGGCTCGGAGCTTCTCCCCCCGCTTCGCGACGCAGTGCAGGCGTTCGCGAGAAGCCGCGGCGCGCCGCTCATGGCCGCGCCGTCGGACCTTCACCCGCAGTCCGGTGATGGGCAGCCGACGGAAGCACTCCTCGCCGGCTTTGGACACGTGCGTCCCTCCCGCATCGACGACCCCGAGTCGTTTGGCCGCGCGGTGTCGGGCTGTCGTGTGCTGTTGACCGGCAGCTACCACGCGGGCGTGTTCGCGCTGGCGCAAGGCGTGCCCATCGTGGGGCTGGAACGGTCGGCCTATTATCGGGACAAGTGGGCGGGACTGCTCCATCAGTTCGGATCTGGCGTCCACCCGGTGTCCCTTCGCGCGAGTGATTGGCGCGACCGTTTGCACGAGGCACTCACACTGGCCTGGGACACTGCTGACGAGGTGAGAGACGCGCTTCGTGCAGCCGCGGAACGCCAGGCCCGGGAGAGCCGGGCGGCCTACGAGCGATTTGGGGTGCTCATGAACGCACGCGTCGTGCAACGGTCGCACGCGTGAATGACCGACCGTCGCTGAGCGATCGCGTGCGGGCGTATGCGCGTATCGTCCGGACGTTGTCGTTTCGCCTTTTGCACCAGACCGATACAGCCCGCTGGGCGGATTATCCCTTTCCGGCGGCGTGGTCCACGCGCGCGGCATGCATTGCCCGGTTGATCCCTCCTGCCAGCACCGTCGTCGAGTTCGGCGCCGGACCGGCGACGCTCGCACAGTTCCTTCCCGCCGGCTGTACGTACATCGCGACGGACGTCGTGGAGCGAATGCCTGGGATGCGGCGCATCGACCTCAACGCGAGGCCTCTTCCCGCGCTGGACGACCTTCACGCGGGTGTCGCCGTACTTGCCGGCGTGCTCGAGTATCTCCACGACGCGCCCGGAGTGATCGCGTGGTTGGCGCGCGAGTTTCCCCGTTGTGTGGTGTCCTATGTGCCCGCGACCAGATCGCACGGCCTGCTACCGCGCCTTCGTCAACTCCGTCATCGTATCGGGATGGGCTGGCTCAACAACTACACGGAAGAACAGCTGATCGACACGTTCCGGCGCGCGGGATGGTCCCTCGAAGCGCGCGCGGTTTTTCCTGACGATCCTCCCGGTGACGTGTTTGCTTTCGTAAATGACCGAAAGAGCTGACGGGTTCCAGGTGAGTTTTCGCCACAGTTGGATCGGGCGGGCGCTGCGGCTGTTTTTCCCGTACGGCGCTTTGATTCCAAGGCTGCGCGGCCTGCGGCCCGTGAGCGATCACTGGGGCTTCGATCGGGGTCAACCCGTCGACAGGTATTACCTCGATCGGTTCATTCGTGAGAACGGCCGCGATGTTCGCGGTCGCGTGCTCGAAGTGGGCGCACCGCGGTACGCAGACGCATATCGCGCGGAGATCGCGCGTCTGGACGTCCTGGATGTCGACAGCGCGAACCGTGGCGCCACGATCCTCGGCGACCTGTCCGACGTACGGACGCTTCCGAATGACACGTTCGACTGCATCCTCCTCACACAGGTGTTGCAGTCCCTCGAAGTTCCCGTGACCGGGCTCGTGAATGCTGGCCGGGCGATTCGTCCAGGCGGGGTATTGCTGGCGTCGGTCCCCGCGATATCTCGAATCCCGCCGGAAGGGACCGGCACAACGTGGTATACGAGTTTCACTGAGCCAGGCGTCAGAAAACTCTGCACAACGGCCCTTCCGGGGTTCAACGTGACGATCAAAGCGCACGGCAATCTCGCCGTCGCGACGGCGTTTCTCGAGGGCCGGGCGGCCGAAGAATTGCCGCAAAGCATTCTCGAGTACCGCGACGCCGAGTATCCAATCATCATCACCATTCGCGCCGAGCGGCCCGCGGCGTCATGACCGTGCCGATTTCGTGCGTGCGGCCACCTCGTATGCGCGAAGGCACGCGGCGGCGGCCGCCGCGGGGCGGAAGGACGCAACGGCGGCAAGGCCCGCGGCCTGGAGCGTTTCCCGCAACCCGGCCGATTCTTCGACCCGCCTCATCGCGGCCGTCAGCTCCGCTTCGCTTCCAGGATTGAACATGAGGGCCGCGCCCGGCGCGAATTCCGCCGTCGTCTCGAGATCGGACGCGACAACGGGGCAGCCACAGGCCATCGCTTCCAGTAACGGAAGACCGGCGCCCTCGAAAAGCGACGGAAACACCAGCGCCGCGGCTGCGCTGTAGAGCAACGGCATTTCGTGGTCCGCGAGCCTCGGTAAAACGGAAATGCCCGCGGGCGCGTCATCGATCACCCGCTGGACCTCCGGCGTCACCTCGCCGCGAACGACGAGCGGCCACGCATCCGGGCGGGTCGCACGCAAGGCCTGAAAGGCGCGCAGCAGCGTCGCGTGATTCTTGTGCATATACGCCCCCGACACAAACAACCAGAATGCAGCCGGCAAGCTGTAGCGACGGCGGAAGCGCTCGATGTCGAGATCGTTCGCACGCCGGAATCCGTCCCCGATCGACGCCGGCACGAGCACGATGCGCGCCTCGTCGACGCCGAACATGCGGCGCAAATGATCGGCGGTGGACCGCGACATGGGCGCGAGTACTGCGGCATGCCGCGCCGCGCGCGCAATGCCCGCGTGCAGGTAGCGCCGCTTGATCAGCGGGAAATCGCCAGGCCGTTCGAATGCCATCACGTCGTACACCGTGACCACGCTCGGCTGCGCAAACCTGCGCGGCAGCGTGTTGAACAGGTGATGCATGCAATCGAGTCCGTCACGCTGGAACCGTCCGCGAAGGACCAGATTCTCCGCGAGCACGCGCATCGGACGGCGCCTCGGATCGAACGCGAACGGCACCGTGCGAAACGCCGGTGCGCGGGGAACGAGCGCGTCACTGTGCGACGTGACGTACGCGACGTATTCGTTCGCACGATCGTGCTCAGCGAGCGCGGCCAGCAAGCCGGCGACGTACTGCCACGTGCCGCCGGTACCGGGGTGAAACGGCAACAGATTCAGACCGATGCGCATTATCCGCGCCGCGACGGGCGTCGCGTTCTCGCATCGCAGCCCGCGATCTTCCACACGCGGACGTGCCCGCCGGGATGCGCCTGATCGTACACGAGCACCAGTGCACATACGCGCTCGGCGCCCTGCACGTACACCGCGTTTTCCAGTGCGTCCTCGCGCAGCGTGGCCGTTTCCGGCCGATCGACGAACGCGATATACACGTCACGATTGCGCGCTACGAGACCGGGAAGCGAGTCGGCCGGGACCTCGTGCCGATACACCGTTGTTCTCGGACCGTACACCGGATTCAGGAATCGTTGTGCACCGGCGAGGTTCTCGATCACGACGGCGCTGTCCGGCGTTGCACCGTAGATCGCGTGCACGATCATCACCTGCTGTTCGCTGTTTCGCGCGACGACGGGATGCACGGCCACGGCGGCGATACAGGCCAGAACACTTGCCGCATCCGCGAGGTGTGTCCCTCGCGCCGCCAGGCGCGCAAACCACCGCGGATACACCTCGGCACACGCGACCACGAGAAGCGGTACGGCTGGGAGAAAGAAGCGCGACGCCAGCACGAGCTGCTGCGCGAGGCCCGATGACGTCGCGCGATAGGCATAAAACGTGAAGAGCACGAACGTCGCGGCGACGGCGGACGTGAGCTCGGCGCGGCGCGGTCCGCGGTATGCCACCACGGCGGCGAGCCCGAGGGGAATGAATGTCATGAGCACGGCCGCGTAAAACGCGGCGTTGCGCAGCGCCCCTTCGATCGCGAACCCCGCACCCTGATCGCGCAGGAAGAATGGGTTGCCGTACATCCAGAGTGAAACGGCGAGACGCACCGCGACGCCCCCCGCGATGCCACCTGCCAGCGCGCGCCATCCCGGCTCGCGACGGAACATCGCGCCAAGCGCGAACGGCGCCCACACGAGGAGATTCGTTTCGCGGAAAAGCAACGAGATGCCCATCACGCCGCCGGCGATCGCCTGCGCGCGCGCGGAGCGTTGTCTCGACCACCAGAACAGCGCGAGCGCAAGCGTCACGATGCTCGCCGCAGGGACGTCGCTCATGCCGACGCGACCAAGGACCAGGGCCGACGGGTACGCGAACAACAGCAGCGCAAATGCCGGGCCGTATCCCATCGCACGAAGCCACGCGCCGAGCACGAGCACGGCGAAGGCCAGCGCGCACGCGGATGCCCACGGTGCGGCGCGCCAGCCGCCGAGCCAGACGAACGGTGTCTGGATCAACGCCGTACCCACGGGATAGCGGGCCACGGGCGCGCGCGTCTCCACGCCCGTGAGGGGATTCAGCGTGCGAACAGTGCGCGATCCGGATGCGAACGCGACAGCCTGCGCGACATACAATCCCTCATCCGCCACGGTGAAGGCGGCGGGAGGAAAGACCGCGAGCGCGATGACGTAACACACGAGCGGCGCAGCAAGGCGCATCGCCGCGAAACATAGCGCCGGACGGCGCGCGACCGCGCTGTCCGCCGAGCGCTATGTTTCCATCCGTGCCGACGGGAACTCCGCCGAAGGGTGCCAAGGGTACGGTGGCCAGCGTGCTCATGCTGACCCAGGTGTACGTCCCCGACGAGGCCTCGGTGGGGCAGCACCTCGCCGACCTCGCGAGCGCACTCGTCGCGAAGGGACGAACGGTACAGGTCATCACATCGGACCGCGGCTACGACGAACCGCGACGCCGGTTCTCGCAGCTCGAAGCGCGAAACGGCATCGCGGTCCGCCGCATTTTCGCGCCAGCGGCGCCGAAGAAGAGCATCAGCCGCCGCATCCTTGCGGGTGTCGCGTTCCTGCTCGGTGCGTGCTGGTGGGTGCTCGGCGCTCCACGGTTCGACGTGCTCGTCGTACCAACATCGCCGCCGATGGCGCCGCTCATCGGCATCTGGCTCGCGCGGCTACGACGCGCGCGCTGTGTCCTGTGGCTCACCGATATCAATCCCGATCAGGCGATCGCCGCCGGTGCCGTGTCCGAGCGGTCACTCGTCGCGCGAATCGGACAGTGGTGGAAGCGTCGCGGCCTTCGGAGCGCGGACGCAATCGTTACGCTCGATGAGGACATGCGAGCGCGAGCAATCCGGGCCGGCGCGAATCCGGCGTCGGTTCACGTCATCGAACCGTGGTCGATCATCGAGGGCCCGGGCGACGCCGAGGGCGTCCGCGGGTTCCGGCGGGCGCAGGGCTGGGAGAATGAGCGCGTCGTGATGTATGCGGGCAATCACACGCCGGTACACCCACTCGATACGCTGCTCGAAGAAATCCCCGCGCGGCCGGCCGGGGACGTGCTGCGCTTCGCGTTCGTTGGCGGGGGGCTGACCAAGCCTCGCGTTGAAGCGCTGAGCGGCCCCCGCGTGAGCGTACTGCCATATCAGCCGAAGGAATCGCTTTCCACGTTGCTCGCCGCTGCGGACGTGCACGTGGTATCCATGGGCGATGCGATGCAAGGCATCGTGCACCCGTCGAAATTCTACGGCGCCATCGCGGCGGGGCGGCCGGTCCTGCTGCTCGGCAGCCCAGCGAGCGTGCATGGAAAACGCATTCGTGAGCACCGGATCGGTTGGGTGGTTCCGCACGGAGACCGCGCGGCGATGCGCCGTGCGCTCGACGACATTGCGGTGATGCCCGAGACCGAGCTCAACGCCATGGGCGCCCGCGCCCTCGCAGTGCACAAGGCGCAGTTCGAGCCGGCGCAGCTTCGTGAGCGATTTGTCGATGTAATTCTGGGATGATGACGACCGGCGGACCGTCGCCAAGATGGCTGTTCGCGGGCATCCTGATCGCCGTGGTGATCTGGGCAGTCACAGCGGTCACATTCCTCCCGCAGCGCGTTCCGGACAGCGACCAATACATCCGGCTCGCCGAGTCGAAGAGAACGGAAGTACCGGCGCCGTTTGCGAACCGCGTTCTCCAGCCAGCGATTGTTCGCGCTGTGCACCTTGCGACTGGCATTCCGCTCGAATCCGCGTTCTATGCCGTCGCCGTCGCGGGCCTGTTGCTCTTCTGTATTTGCGTGGCGTGGATGGTTCGTGCGCATGGGCCGCTTGCGGCCGCCGGCGTCCTCATGCTGCCGTTTCTCGCCGGGACGTTCCGGCCGCCGTTCCTCGGCGGGTTCTTTCCGCAGGTGTTTCTGGCAGACATGGTTCACGCTGCTTTGGTCGCGCTTTTCCTCGTGCTGATTTCGAGGCGGTTTTGGTTCGCGGCGATCATGGTGCTCTTCGCGTTACAGCTGACACGGGAGACCTCGCTGCTGCTCGGGTTCATCGCGGCGGCGCTGGCGTGGCGCGACGGCTCGCGCCGCTTCGCGGTCGGTGCGGTCGCGGCGGGGCTGCTCGGAGTCGCAGTGGCATCGTTCTTCGCGCGCGGTGCGGCGCCGAATCCTCACGGGCTGGAGACGTTCGTGTATCTGATGCTCAAGGCACCGTTTGACACCGCCCACAACCTCGGCATCGAATTATGGAGTAACACACTCCCCAATCCCGCCGGTTCGCCAGCGTGGACGATTGCCGTTCCGTCATGGCTTCCAAGCGGCGGAATGACCACCGTCGGCTTCGTTGGGTTCGATGCTCTTCCCATGCTGCGAACGCTCGCGGGGGTGGTCACGCTGTTTGGCGTGATCCCCGGATTCATGGCAGGAAGCGGACTCGGCGGGCTTTGGCGCATGAGCTCCGACCACGATCTCGCGATCCGCATTGCCCTCTGGTATGGACTCGCGGCCTTTCTGATTGCGCCCATCAGCGGCGCTGCCGTGTGGCGCCTGCTCGCGTACGGATGGCCGGCATTTGTCGTCGCGGTGCCGCCAATGCTCGCGCCGCACGTGCGCGCACTGAACGCGAGCCAGCTACGCGCGCTGGTCGCGCTGCATATCGTGGCCGCCTGGGCAATCGTGCTCCTCCGGCTCGACACGATCACCGGACTTGCGATCGCGCTCGCCGCGGGACTGACGAGCAACCTCGTGAGTGCCAGGCTCGCCCACGCGAGCCGAGGGGCCGATCAGTCGTCGAGCAACTGAAGACGGCGTGCGAGCGACGAGGAGAAGACGCGTTCAGGGTCTACCGTCCTCTTGAGCGCTCTGAACGCACCAAGTCCCGGGTACATGGCGTGCGCGGCTTCGGCCGAGCTCATCGCGTCTTTCGCGAAATAGCATCGTCCGCGGTGCTTCACGACGATCGAGTCGATTCGTTCAACGAGCCGGCGGAGCGCGTCCCCGGTGTTCAGCAGGTCAACGGCGAGGGTCATTCCTGCGAGGGGAAACGAGAGCAGGCCCGCGTCGGCGGGGCCGAGCTGTTTGAGGACACACAGCGTCGGCGTTTGTCCCGATGTCGCGATGGCGTCGAGCAGCTCGATGAGCCCTTGCCTGCTCGCCGATAGCGGAAGAACCAGCTGATACTGGATGAATCCAGCCGCCCCCAGCGCCGTGTTCCAGTTCCTGACACCGTCGAGCGGAAAGAAGAACCGTTCAATGTCGACGACACGGTCGACAGATGACCGGCGCAGCGCGTAATACATCGCGTTCACCAACCCGAATGCGGGTCGCCGCAGAAGCACACGCGGCACCGCCATCGGCAGCGCGTGGGCCGCCTGGTTCGGCACGGCATACGGCCGCGCGCGCAGACGCTCCGGCAAATGGGCGCTCGTGGCGTGGTCGCCTCGCGTCATGACTGCGCGACCGGTCCGGCCACGCGGAGCGAGACAGTCCAACCACGCCACCGAATGCCGGAAGCGCGCATCGTCCGCGGAAAAGCGTTCAAGCGTGTCGTCGAGGTCACGAGTTCGTTCGGTCCGTACGGCGACATAGGCCGAGTCCACGCGCGAAAGCCGGATGCTCGCGGAGACAACGATTCCTGTCAGACCCATTCCCCCGACTGTGGCCCAGAACAATTCGGTGTTCTCGAACCTCGAGCACCGCAGCGTCGTGCCGGCCGCGGTCAGCAGATCAAACCCGCTGACGATCGACGAGAAGGCGCCATCGCGGTGATGGTTCTTGCCATGCACGTTCGCCGCGATCGCGCCCCCGAGGGTGACGCACTTCGTTCCCGGCATGACGCCCGGCATGTACCCTCGCGGAAGAAAGGAGGACAATATCTGCGCAATGGTCATTCCGGCTTCGGCGTGCAGCTCCCCGGTCGTTTCATCGAATGAGATGACGCGCGCCCGCGCTCGCTGGCGAATGACGCCGCCGCCGGCGTTCAGCGCCGCGTCCCCGTAACTCCGGTGCATTCCGGCGGCGATGAAATTGGCCGACGAGCGCACATTCAGTGTGGCCGCGATCTCGGCGATGTCGTGCGGCCGGTACTCTCTGCACAGTTCCCGGGGCCACCCTCCCCACCCGGCAAGGGTGACGTCGGCGGCGTCACTCACGCGAACGACATCGTGGCGCCGGCAACGACCAGCACCGTGGCAACGCCAAGCATGTAACTGACCGGATCAGCGAGCGCAAAGACGAGCGGGTCGGAGTGAAGCTGTCCCCGGTGCGCGCGCAACCACAGCCGGCTGATCCAGTAGAGAACGAGCGGACACACCAGCCACAACGCGGACGGCGTGCGATAGAGCCGGATTACTTCGCTGCTGTTCAAATACAGCGCAAGGATGAGCACCGACTGGTATCCGGCGGCAAGTCCCATCGTGCGAACGATTGCCACATCTGCTGCTGCATACCCGCGTCGCGTTGCCACTTCCGGCGCCGCCGCGACGCGCTGCAGTTCCGAATAGCGCTTGACGAAGGCAAGGCTGAGAAAAAAGAACGTCGAGAAACCGAGGAGCCACGCCGAGACCGGAGTCTGTGCGGCGACGCCGCCGCCGAGCACACGCAGTGAATACAGCAGCGCAAGCACCAGCACGTCCACGATGACGATGCGCTTGAACGTTGTGGTATACGTGGCGCTCGCGAGCGCATATGCGATCAGGATCCACGCGAGTCGCGGCGCGGACATCGCGAAGGCGATCAGCACGCCCGCCACGAACAGCGGCGCGGCCAGAAACATCGCGGTCCGAACGGTCAGTTCACCCGAGGCAATGGGGCGTGTCTGCTTTTCCGGGTCCGTGCGATCGGCGCCGCGATCCCACATATCGTTGAACAGGTACCCCGCGCTCGCCACGAGGCAAAACGCGACGAACGCGCTTCCTGCGTCCGCAAGGACCGCACGATCGGCGATACGGTGCGCGAGCGCGGGTGCGACGAACACCAGGAGATTCTTTGGCCACTGGTGGACGCGAAGCGCCCGCGCGATCGTCAGGGGCGACGGCATGGCCCATCCATCGGCAGAAACATAGCGCAGTATCTTTGTCCGGTGCCGGCATTGCCGGACACGTGGTTCACAGCGGAGCAGTCGTTGCGTGGGCGATATGGCATTGCTAACCTGCCTCGCGGTGCGCGACGCGTGCCCGCGAGCTTCGGTCAACATTCAGCGGTGGAACGGTGTCCTTCTTCAGCGGCCGCAAATCATTGGTGAAACTGGTGGGCATGGAGCACGCCCTTTTTCACTCCATGCTCCGCAGCTTCGGCACGAGCGGACCCGGCATCGCACTCAGACCATACATCCGGGCGCGCACTGCGGTCGGCTTGCAGCTCTACGCCTCTCGTTTTTGTCCGGTGCCGTCGTCGCCGAATCGTCTGATCGCGAAATTGCTCGTTCCTGGAGCAGTGTGCATCGACGTCGGTGCGAGCGCGGGCGAGATGACCATGCTCGCGTCCGCGCGTGTTGGCGGAAAGGGCGAAGTCCATTCCTTCGAGCCACTCGACGGCCCGTTTCGGTTGTTGCACGCGGCCGTGCGCCTCGGTGGTTTGAGCAACGTCCGTCTCAATCAATCGCTGCTCGCTGAACAGCCGGGAATCCTCACGATCTACCAGCACCCAGCCTCAGCCGAATCGTCGGTGTCCAAGGCATGGCGGACAAACGCAGAACTGGTGGCGATCGAACGGCCCGCGACAAGTTTGGACGCATACTGGACGTCCGTGGGATCGGGGCGCGCCGTCGACCTCATCAAGATCGATGTTGAAGGCTTCGAGCTTCCAGTGCTGCGCGGCGCGGCGTCGGTGCTGCGATCGTATCACCCGCAGCTCATTCTCGAGATTGCAGACGGGGAGCGCAGAGTCGCGGCGTTTGGGTATTCCCTCGATGACTTGATGCGGTTTCTCGGGGAGCTCGGGTACGGCTTTGCGGTGCCGCGCGGCTTTCGGGTTGACCGGGTCGCGACCTCTGCAGATCTGCGAAAGTCCGATACGGACATGCTTTGCGTACACCCCGGCGGCGCGCTGGGAACGCGCGCTGCCGCGATTACCAACGCGTCGCTCGCCTAATCTCTTCGGGTTTTTCGGAGGCAGGGCGCAGCCTCATCGGCGGGCCGCTCGGGCGAGAAATGCCTCCAGTTCCGCGGCGAAATCCGACCAGCGCCAATGAACGCCGGTCGACGCTGCTGCCGGATTGCCTCTGCGCTCCCACGCGGCGTCGAGCGCGGCAGCCAGATCGCGCTCGTCGGCGCAGGCCGCAAATTGCGTCGGCGTCCCTGCAGCTAACCTGCGGCTCTCGGAATTCTCTCCAGGGTACGCGATGACTGGCCGTCCGGCGATCAACAGCTCCATGAGCTTGTGGTGGAATGTCTCCGCAAGCCAGATGTAGGAGTTCGCAAAAGCGTCGCGCGTCAGCTCGGCCAGTTGATGGATGGGCAATTGCGCTTCGACGCGGGTGGCGCATCCCAGGGGGATGTCGCCCAGGGCGCGAGCGACGCGCTCGCCATCCGAGCCTGCATACAGGAATTCGATGCTCCGCCGATCGACGTCGTCGAGCCGGGCCAGCCACGCGCGCAACGCGGCGAGATAGCGTTCCAGCCATGGATGTCGGTACGTGCTTCCCACAAGCAGCAAGCGATGCCGCGCGGGCTTCGTTGGCGCCGGGTGCTCAAAAAACTCATCGGCGACTCCGCTGTAGATAACCTGGACGTGCCGGAACGCAATCGAGGCACGGGCTGCGATTTGATGATGTTCCGAGTTGCACGTGTGTCCGGCCGCATCGCGAAAGCGCCACGCCATCCACCTGCGGAGTGGCGGGGGAATGAACAGCTCCCAGTTGTCCTTGATATCCGCGACCCATGGACAGCCTGCTCGCGCCGCCAATCGCTGCGCCACGATCCAGTTGCTTGTGTTGCCAAACGTGGCCCACACGCAATCCGGGCGAAACTGACGTGCGAGGAGCTCCGAAGGCTTCCACGCCTCACGTTGCCACTCGACAAAGGCGCCGCCCTGGACGGCTAATCTCCACATGGTGACCCCACGGCGGATCGGACCCGGAAGACCGCCTGATCCATCTCGAGGGTGCGCGCGTCCCGATTCGGCCGGCACAACCAGCGGGCTTGTCCAGTCGTGGGTTGCGAGTCGCTCGGCGAGGCTGGCGCCGCCTGTTCCCGCGGGCTCCGTCGACAGCGTGCTGGTAAGGACGGCGACCTCGTGCCCGCGTTGCGACATCTCGCGCGCAAACCTGCCGATGCGCATTCCAGACACATGGGGTTCGCCGGGATGCGTACGATTCACAAACACCAGCCGCATCAGACCACCGTGTGTTCGCGGAACGCTCGCGACGAACGCAATGGCTCGACAAAATAGCGATGCCAAAGCTCGATAATCAGCGGCGACCATAACGTTCCGCTCAGCGCGCTCTCCCCATGCTCAAGCCGGCGGAGCGCTTGCGTCCACCACGTTGGTTCCCAGAATGCGCTGGATCGAAAGTGTGAACTGCTGAAGGTCTCGCGCGCGAGCGCCCGCAAGCGCGGCGATTCAAACCAGAGATGCTGCGGCGGGCGGAAGCCCTGCTTGTTCCACCGCGTTCGGATGCCCTCCGGAAGGATCCCGCGAAGCGATTCCCGGAGCAGCCGTTTCGTCTGCACCTCTCCCATGAGGAGGTGCGGGGGCAGTCTGAAGACGAATTCCGCAATGCGGTGATCGCAGAATGGAAGACGAACTTCCCGGGAATGCGCCATGGAATTGCGGTCGCCGTACCGGAGCAGCGTCGTCAAGAACCGGCCGAACGAGTCCTGGACCAGCGCGTTTGTGAGCGGATTGAAGCCCGGGAGACGCGGAAGCGCATTGACGTGATTGATTTGCGTCGCAACATCCCGATTGAGTCCGAACAAAACGTTGGTGCCGCGCTGGAACCGCGCCGCTGCCCGGTGTCGCAGCGCGAACGGAATGCGATCCCGGATCGCACGGCGCGCCGGAGCCAATGCGAGCGGGTAGCGCTCACGAATCGCCGGAAGCTCGCGACGGAGCCGCTCCGTGTCTCCGGTTGCACGCAACGCGTCGACGTAGCGCGCGAAATACTGCTCGTAGCCGCCGAGCACCTCATCCGATCCCTGGCCATCGAGGAGCACGGTGACGCCGTGCTCGGCCGCGAGCCGGAACACGCACCACTGCGCGTACTGGCTCGACCCGCCGACGGGAAGCTCGTTGAGCCACATGAACGCCGGGAGGTCATCGAGGAAGCCGTCCACGGTGGGTTCGACGACGTGACTGCGGACGTTCGTCGCGCGAACGACCTGTTCGGCGTAGCTCCACTCGTCGGCGTGGGTACCGGGAAACCGGCCCGTGAACGTGTTGTACGGTGCTTCGGCGCCAAGCAGTTGCCGGACGATGCAGACGATGGCGCTGGAATCGAGTCCGCCTGACAGGCAGCTGCCAACGGGCACATCGCTCCGCAGGCGCAACCGCACGGCATCGGTGAGCAGCTCGCCGAACTCGTCGAACACGGCGCGTTCATCGCGAACCGCCTCCACCGGACCTGGCACAATGGACCAGTACCGCCACGTTTGCCGCTCGAATGTGGTGGTATCGACTTCCATTGCTTCGCCCGGCAGGAGCTGCTGCACGCCGGTGAACACGGTGTCGCGATCGGCGTCCAGCCCCGTGCTCGCATTGTGCGCGGCGCGGAGCAGGCGCCACTCGTCGAAATCGAGCGGAATGCCCGGATGCTGCAAGAGCGACTTGTACTCCGACGCGAACGCGAATCCTCCGTTCATGGCCGCAAACAGAAACGGCTTTTCGCCATACCGGTCGCGCGCACAGAACAGGGTCCGGCGCACCGAATCGTAGATGGCGAACGCGAACATTCCGTTGAAACGCGACAAGCACTCGCGACCCCAGTGCTTGTACGCCTCCAGCAACACTTCGGTGTCCGACGCGGTCCGGAACGCAATTCCGTGGCCGGCGAGCTCGCGCCGGACCTCGATGTAGTTGTACAGCTCGCCGTTATATGTGATGACGAACAGGCCCGTATTGTCGAGCATGGGCTGCGCGGCGGCGTCGCTCAGATCGAGAATCGAGAGACGCCGGTGGCCCAGAATCACGTTCCCGTGCCCGGGCGCCGACGCCATCCACACGCCGCTGCCATCAGGGCCGCGATGACGCTCGATGTCGAGCATCCGCGCCACGAGCTGCCTCGTCGCGCCGGCACCGATCGCACCCGCAATGCCGCACATCAGGCGACGGCCTGGTTGTCTCCGCGTGCCTGCGCTCGCGCGAGATCGATGTTGTCCGCCACGTACGTGCTGATCGCGAGCACGAGCGAGGCAATGAGCATGGCGCTCGCGTATCCGGCGGCGTGATACGCCGGCACCAGCGTGACGAGACAGATCAGCCACGCCAGAAAGTGCGGGCACTGGAGGAAGAACTGCCGCCACATCCGGCTCGCGCCCACGAGATGTTGCATGTACGGCTGCGTGGTGACCGTCGGCACGCACGACAGCACGATGAGCGAGAATGCGAAACGCCCCTGCGCGAATCCCGGGCCGTAGAGACTGAGCAGCCATCCCGAGCCTGCGGCGAGGACTCCCGCGACCAGCAAGGAGCCGCCGAAATTCAGCAGCATGAGGTTGCGGAGGAGACGCCGCGTGGCGCCGACGTCGCGCTGTGCATCCAGGCGGCTGAACGTGGGCACGGCCACCGTTCCGACCGACGTTGCGAGGAGCAGGAGCGGGCCGCGCCACTGAATTCCCGTGTTCACGATAGCCACAGAATCGAACCCGCTCGACTGTTTTGACAGGAGGAACATGCCGTACCACGTCACGAAACCGGCGACGAGACTGACCAGCATGGACGGAACGGCGAAGCCGTGCACCAGCTCGACGAAGGACACGCCGGAACCATGGCTCGGCAGCCCCGCGGCCTCACGCTTGCGCGAGACCATGATGCGCAGGACGAACAGCTTGATCAGCAGCCCCGCGAGGATCGCCGTCATGGCGCCGGCAAGGCCGAAACGCGCCGCCGCGGGATACACCAGCGCGAGCGCGACGAGTGCCGTCACGATCTTGAGTCGCGCCAGTGCGCCAAACATCTCGAAGCCCTGCGCGGTGCCGTCCTGCACCCCGCTCATGATCGACGTCGCGACGAAGAAGATGCCGAGCAGAACCGGGAGCGTGTGACCGGGAGCGCCGACGAGCTTGACCGACAGGAAACCGCTGAGCGGCGCGGCGATTGCCACGAACCCGAGCCCCGCGATCCATCCGAACCGCCCGACGATCGAGATGACGGCAGCAGCCTTGGCAGGTTCCACCGTCTTGTAGCGCGCGACGAACACCGTTGCTGTCAGCCCCATCTGGAGGCCGATCACGGACGCGACAAACCCGATCGTTCCGAACAACAGCCCGTAGACACCGTACTCCGTAATGCCCAACGCGTGCGAAATCACCAGCGTCTGCACGACGCCGAGCACGCGTTCGAACGCGGAGAGTCCGGTCACCCATAACGTATTCTGCACCAGCGTCGACGTGCGCGCCGCGCGCAGGCGGGTGCCAAGAACGTCGAGTGCAGCTCGCGGATTCACTCGCCCGGCTGCGACTGGCACACGGCTACGAGATAGCGAGCCGAGTCCAACGGAAGGAAGCGCTCCGCCGCGTCGTCGAGCAGGGTGGTTCCAAACGTGTACGCAGTGTTGAGCAACTTGTTGCGATTGACGACGCCCCCAAGTCCGAGCAGCACGTTGGCGATCGCGGACTTCGATCGGTACGGCTGCATCCACTCCAGCATCGACAGCGTGACGAACGGCGTCTTGTTGCTGGCGTGGAATTTCACCACCTCGAACCCGGCATCGCGGAACTGTCGCAAGTTCTCGCTTGGATACTGCAACCCAAGGTGTCCGTCGTTGTCGACAAACCGGCTCTGAAACAAGGCTCGATCCTTCTGGGCCCACTTCCAGAGGGAGTTGTCGCACTCGCAGTCCTGCTGGGTAATCAGCCAGCCGCCCGGCCGAAGCACCCGCCGGATTTCCCGCAGCAGGGCGGGTTTGCTTGCGACCGGCACGTGTTCAAGGAAGAACCGCGACACGACGGCGTCGAGCGATCCGGTCTTGAGCGGGATCTCGAGCGCCGACGCCTGGAGCGCGAGGTCATACACGCGAGACATCTGGCGCGCGGCGGTGAACGAGACTTCCAGGCCTGCGACGCGGCCGCGCGTGGTCAAATAGCGCATGCCAGCGCCGCAGGCCAGGTCAAGAATGCTGGAACCCGCCGGGATGAATTTCCTGATGTACCAGAAATAGTGCATGCTGACGAGGTACAGCAGCGAGCGTCCCCACGGCGTGCGTTCGTTGGGGGAGAACTCCAGCGTGCCGGGCTCGTACCGATGTTCGTAGAACGTGTCTTCCGAGACGAACCGGATGACGCCGTCGGTGATACCATAGATCCGGCCGCAACGAGCGCACGCGAGCTCGTTCGCGCCCTGCGAAAGCGTCTCGCGACACTGCGGACACACGAGAGCCCACGCGCGAGTGGCTACCGACCTGTCGCGATCAGGCATGAACCGTTCGCGAGGTCGTCCGAGACCGCACCTCGATGATCTTGTTCATCATTTCCTGCGCTCGATCGAGCGTGCTGTAGCCTGAGGCGAGACAGCGCTGCCTTCCTGCAAGCGCCAGGTTGCGGCGAAATACGTCGTCCGCGAGCAGACGTTTGACATGCGCGACCAATTCGCGATCGCTCGAGAACCCCAGATACTCGGTTCCGTCCACAAAATGCGCATCGTGCTCATCCGAGCGCTCGCCAACGACGGGACGCGCCATGGCCGGCACCTCGATCGACCGCGTAGTGATCCGGTCCCGGTTGATTTTTCGCAGAAAGTTCAGCGCCACTTTTCCGAAGTGCATGCACCGCGAGTACTCCTCCGCGTAAACCCCCTCTCGTAGCTGGACGCGCGCGTCCAGCTGCCGGCGTGGCCAGTCGCTGCCAAAGACGATCACGTTGATGCCGGCCTCGGCAAGCGCGTTGACGCTGTCGCAACGTTCCCCTTCATACGAGCCAACGAAGACGACGTCAAATTGTTCATACTCGGGACCGACATCCGCCGGCGTCATCGGCCGATGGAGCGCCGGGTCGAACGAGTTTCCAATGAGCGTGGGCTCCCGAACGCCGTGCGCGGCAAGTTCGGGAACGTTGAACGTCTTGGTCGTGAAAAAAATGTCCCAATCCCGCATTGTCGCGACGCGCTGGCGGGTCTGGTTGTGTCGCGCCATGACGTCATCAGGGATGTAGTAGACCAGGGTCGGGTCACCGATCGCTCTCACCTTTCGGAGCGTTCCTCGCGTCAGCACGCGGCTCGCGTCAACGAAAACGACGTCCGGACGATGCTGTTCGGCGGCCGCGATCAGGCGCGCGCACTCCCGATAGCGGTCGGCAGGATACCCGAGCTTGGATCGGCCCCGATGCCACAGCCCCACGAGCCCGGGCTCGCGGTCGATATTCGCCTCACTGTCGACGGCTTGCACGTCAAGAGCGGGCAGCTGGCGAAAAGCCTCCAGGCGCTGACGTGTGGTAGAGCCCCAATACAGCGCACCGATAAACGTCATCCGGACCGAAGCAGTTTGCTGGCTCATTCGGTCGTCCGGCGTAAAGCGTACTCGACCGCTCGAATGAGTCCGTCCGTCATGACCTGGAAGCTCATCGTGTCGGCGATCCGGAGAGACTCGGCCTGCATCGCTGCGATACGCTGCCGATCGGACGAGATGAGACGCATGTAGCGCGCGAGATCCGACGCGTCACGCGAGCGGAACTTGTAGCCGTTGACGTCGTGATGAACGAGGTCGGGGCCCCCCGCCATTCGATCGCCGCACAAAATGGCCAACCCCGATGCGAGCGCTTCGCTGACCGCCATGCCCCACGTCTCCTCCGACGGAAACACGAGCACGTCAGAGGCCGCCATGTACTTCCGAAGCTCCGAGTACGGACGCAGTCCGAGAAACACCACGCGATGCCCGCGCTGGTTATCGCGGTACACCTGTTCGATCTGCCCGCGCAGCTCCCCGTCGCCGAGCATCAGGAGCGCCGCGTTCGCATCAGGGGGCTGCTGGCAGAATGCTGCAACGGCGTCGTGTGCGCGCTTCTCCACCCGGTGCTTGGAGCAGTTGAGGTATACGATCGTGTCGGCGCCCAAGCCAAGCTCAGCGCGAATTGCCGACCTCCACTCCGCCCGCTCAGCCGGCGTTCCCCGCAGCCAGGCATTGTCGACGCCATACGGCACGGGGAAGAGCCGTTCCTCCGGAACATGGTATTCGCGGTAAAACTTCCGGTTCTCCGTCCCGATGTAGAGGAATGCGTCGACGTGCGAGAACAGTGGCTGAAGCAACGCCCGTTTCGCGAGGTTCTTCCAGGCGGGGCGCGGAAAGAAGTTCTCGGACTCGCCACGGAAGAGAATGGGGGTGCCGCGCGCGACACAGCTGGCGAGGCCGATCCAATTGCCGAGAATGTTGTATCCGTGAAACCAGACGGCGTCGTACGCGCCACGTGCGAGCGCGCCGGCGAGTTTCGGCCGAAGCCCCCGAAAGTTGTTCATCCCGCCGAGCCACCGCGATCGCTCGACCATCTGCCACCGATAGCCATCGAGGATCGATTGCTCCTGCTTGACCACTGCGCCATGGTATGTGTACGGCGTGACCCCCTTGTCGGTCAGGTAGATGACCTCGAGGTCAATTCGACCGTCTTCAGTGATCTGCCGGTAGTGCGGCACGAAGTACTGAATCGGCTTTTCAACTACCGCCGCGACCCGGGGCCGTCGATCACTGGGAATGTTTCGGGAGACCACGGACTAAATTCTAACGTCTGCGATGAGCTCTCCCCACCTGCCTCGTCTGAGCGTCGTCGTTCTCACCCTCAACGAGGAAGCGAACCTCGGCCGGTGTCTCGCGAGCCTCGCAACGCTCGGCGCGGAAGTCTGGGTCGTCGACTCGGGCAGCACCGACCGCACC
>DASRAP010000346.1:0-13624 GCA_035638155.1 Gemmatimonadaceae bacterium
CGGATGACGTGGTAGCCGAACTCCGTCTTGACGACGACCGGTGCGACCTGTCCGGGCTGAAGCGCTTGCACGGCGGCTTCGAATGCCGGCACCATCGCACCCGGTGCTGGTCCTCTCGGAAACACGCCGAGGCTTCCACCGTTCTCCTTGCCGCCGGGCTCCTGCGTGTACTGCCGCGCCAGCGCGCTGAAATTCGCGCCGGGGGCCGCGGCGCGCAGTCGCACGGATTCCGCGAGGGCCTTGATCGAATCGACGACGGGCTTCGCTGCGCCTGCCGGAACCGTGAAAAGGATGTGCTGCGCGGCCAGAAATTCGCCGCGCGCGTATTTCGCGCTCAGATTGGACGTGTCCGGGCCGCCGAACGACTTCGCGATCGTGGGATAGAGTCCGTTCTCGATTCGCGCGGTCTCTAGTTCGTCCCACATGGAGGCGTACACGAGCTTGAGATCATTTCCGAGGCTGTCGTTCAGCGCGGCGGCATGCGCGAGGAGCTGATAGCTCACCCACAGCTCCGCGGTCACCGCGACGTTCATGCGGTTGGGAGGGACGTTGGCGAGCGCGAAGAACGACGCCAGGTGCTCGGCGGAGAGCTCATGGCCGGCCGCCCGGGCCACGAGCGCCGGCGCAGCCGCCGGCGCGAGCCGAACGGACCGGGCGCCAAGTGCCGCTGCTGCCGACAAACCGAGGAGGAGTCGTCTTCCCTGCATACCCAAACCTAAATTGACGGTTACCGTTTCAACATTCACGATCAGGACATGCGCCTCCATCTGCTTCCATCTCTCGTCTTGCTCACAGCCTTACCCGGGCTGGCAAAGGCGCCGTCACCGGCCCGCTACTTCTCTTATGGCTACAAGCCCGGAGAACGGGTCGCCGATGTGAAGTTCAAGGACGTTGCCGGAAAATCCGGCGTGCTGTCCGCGCTCGCCGGCACGGGCAAGGGCGACCGGGGCGTGGTGATCGTGATGCGCGATGCCGAATGTCCGGTGTCGCAGCGATACGCTCCGCGGCTCGCAGAGTATGAGAAGCGGTACGCCGCCAAGGGATTCCGGTTCGTCTATATAGATGTCACGCCGTATTCGCGCGACGCAGCGAAACAGAATGCCGCGAAGTACGGACTCACCGGACGCGTCATTCAGGACACCGCGCGCACGATCGCGCACGCCCTCCGTGCGACATCGACGACGGAAGCGTTCGTCATCGACACGCGCGGGACGCTCCGGTACCGTGGCGCGGTGGACGACCAGTACGGCATCAACTTCCATCGCGACGCGCCGACGAAGAACTGGCTCGCGAGTGCGCTCGAGCGCGTGGCGGAGAATCGCGATGTCTCCACGCCGTCGACCGAGGCGTCAGGGTGCATGTTCGACGTGGATATGGACGCCGCGGGCGAGGCGCTCCCGCTCACGTATCACGACCGCATCAGCCGTCTCTTCCAGACCCGGTGCGAGGGATGCCATCGCGCGGACGGCCTCGCGCCGATGCCGCTGGAGAATTACGAGCAGATCGTCGCGCGGCAGCGCGTGATCCTCGACCAGATCCAGGCGCGTCGCATGCCGCCGTGGAACGCGAACAAGAACGTCGGTGAGTGGACGAACGACGTGAGTCTGACCGATCGCGAGATTCGCGACGTGGTCGAGTGGTTCAAGGCGGGTGCCCCGAAGGGCAAGGACGCGCACGCGCCGGTACCGCGCAGCTACGCGGCGAAGTGGGAGATGGGAAAGCCCGACGCGATCGTGCAGATCCCGGATACGTTCCGCATTCCCGCGCAGGGCGTCGTCGAATACAAGTATTCGTACGTCGAGACGCACTTCGACACGGACAAATGGATCACGGCGATGGAGATCAAGCCCACCGCGCCGACCGTTGTGCACCACGTTCTCATTTTCATTGAAGAGCCGGGGCGCAAAGCGGGGAACGATCCCACACGAAAGCCAGGAGACCCGCTGCCGCAGGGCGGCATCAATGGATTCTTCGCGGCGACCGCGCCGGGTGCACCAGCGACTGTATATCCGCTCGGCGCCGCCAAGAAACTCCCAAAAGGCGCGTGGCTCAAGTTCCAGATTCATTACCAGCCGAACGGCGCCGAGCAAGTCGATCAGACGCAGATCGGGTTTCAGTTCGCGGATGATTCCACGGTCGCCGCGGGCCACCTGCTCGAAGTCGAGAGCCGCTCCGCGTACAACCAGCGCTTCGCGATCCCGCCCGAGAATCCCAACTACCAGGTCGATGCGACGCCGTACGTGTTCCGACGCAGCGGGACCGTCATCTCGCTGTTCCCGCACACGCATCTTCGCGGAAAGGCGTGGAAGATCGAGCTCATGGGCGCCGACAGCGCGCGCACGCTCCTGCTCGACGTTCCTCGCTACGACTTCAACTGGCAGACGTTCTACGGATTCAAGCATCCGGTGCGCGTGGATTCGGGCATGCGCCTCCTCGCGACCGCGTGGTACGACAACTCACGCGGCAATCCGTCCAATCCCGATCCGACGAAGACCGTTCGGTTCGGCGAGCAGACGTTCGAGGAAATGATGATTGGCTATTTCGACTGGATTCCCGATCCGGTATTGCCGCCGAAGAAGCAGTAGTGTGACGCGCGTGGTGTTGCGCGCGCGGATCGGCGCGCTGATCGGCGCGCTGATCGCGTCCACCGCGAGCGTCGCGCACGGCCAGGAGCCGGCGCGTGCGGAACGATTGGTTCGATTCGCGGTGCGCGCGTTGGATGGCGTTGACGTACGGGTCGGCCCAGGTGAACGGCCGACGCTTGTGGCGGTGTTCGCGACGTGGTGCCGGAGCTGCAAGGACGAAGTCGCGACGCTCAACGCGATGCAACATGAATACAGCATGACTGGCGTGCGCGTTCTTGCGGTGAGCGCCGGAGACGAAGATTCATCGCACGTGCAGCGCTGGACTGAACGTCTGGGTGCGGCCTATCCGATTGCGACGGACGCAGATGGCGCGATTGCGCGAGCGCTCGGCGTTGTAGGCGTGCCAGAGTTCCATCTCATTTCGGGCGCGGGGCGCGAGTTATTCACCCGCAGGGGCCCGATTGGTTCCACGTTGTCCGCGCTTCGCGCCGCTATCGCTGCGCTGCCAAACGCACGCCCAAAATAGCGGACACCGAATACCACTTTTTGCGCGACTCAGCAAGTCGCGCGTTTCCGACACCTGTCGTTACGCGATCTTGACACTTCGGTACTCCCACGGATATTTGCGGAGTGGCGAGTCGTGAGAGGGTCGGGACGGCTAGCATCACGCGGGACGAGGCGTTGAGTAAGGCGCGCGTCCTCAATGGCACGGCCACACCCAATCACATCGCCGCGTGCACAACACTCCCATCCGGCATTTGCCGAGGAGGACGCATGAAGTTGGTTCGCTGGTTTGCCCTCGCCGGGCTCGCGACTCTGATCGCGCTGCCCCGGATCGTCACCGCGCAGGATCCCGCGACGATCTCGGGCACGGTCAAGAACGAGACCGGCATCCCGATCGCTGCCGCTCAGGTGGTGGTGGAAGAACTTGGGATCATCGCCGTCAGCCGGGACAACGGGAAATACGCGTTGTTCGTCCCGGGCTCACGCGTGTCCGGTCAGCAAGTCACCGTCACAGCTCGCGCCATCGGCTACAAAGCCGTGTCCACGAAAGTGGCGCTCCGGGCCGGGATGCTGACGGCGGACTTCACACTGACCGTCAATCCGCTGCGCCTCGGAGAGGTGGTCGTCACCGGCGCAGGAACAGAGACCACGAACGAAAAACTCGGCAATGTGATCACGACGGTGTCGGGCGCGACGATCGACAAATCGCAGGAGTCGAACATCGTGACCGCCCTCGCCGCCAAGGCGCCGAACGTGGTGATCAATCAGAGCTCGGGTGATCCGGGCTCTTCTGCTTTCGTACAGATTCGCGGCATCAAGACGATCCAGGGCAATTCGCAGCCGCTGATCGTCGTCGACGGTGTGCCGATCGACAACACCACGAACGTCACCACGGGCGACGTCACGGCGTCCACCGTGGCCGTGAATCGCGCGGCGGACATCAATCCGGCGGACATCGAGTCGGTCGACATTCTCAAGGGTGCGGCCGCGAGCGCGATCTACGGCGCGCGTGCCGGTGCCGGCGTCATCATCATCACGACCAAGAAAGGACGCCCCGGTGAGACGCGCTACACGCTGCGTTCGTCGACGTCGTTCGACAACGTCGACCGCGTGCCCGACCTGCAGCGCACGTACGGGCACGGCTCGGGCGGCGTTGCCGCGGTGTGCAACGCGCCAGGCTGCCGCCTGACTGGCAGCTCCTGGGGTCCCAAGCTCGATGCGGGGACGCCGACGTTCGACCACGCGAGCGAGTTCTTCGAGACCGGGCACACGTACGACAACACGCTGAGCATTTCGGGTGGCAGTGAGAAGACGACGTTCTATCTGTCGATGGGGCGTTCGGCGCAGCACGGCATCATCAAGGGCCCGAACAACCAGTACGACCGGACGTCGGTGCTGCTCAAGGGCACGAACGAAGTAAACAGCAAGCTGCGCGTCGGCGGGGCGTTCAACTTCGTCGATGCGCGGGGCGACTTCATTCAGCGCGGGTCCAATACATCGGGCCTGCTGCTCGGCGGCTGGCGTTCTCCGCCGAACTTCGATGATCGCTATTACATCGACAGCGTGACCGGCACGCAGCGGTCGTACCGCTATCCGCAGCCGATCAGTGCGTCGGATTTCTCCACGCGCGCGTATGACAACCCGTACTGGACGATGAACAAGAACAAGGCCACGTCTGCGGTCGGGCGGTCGTACGGCAACGTCAACGCCGAGTACAACCCGTACGGGTGGCTCGACATCAAGTACACGCTCAGCGCGGATTACGCGTCGGACGAGCGTGTCGAGCCGCTCCTCCCGTCGAGCTCGACGCAGCCGCTGGGGCGCATCTACCGCGCGACCTACACCACGTACCAGGTCGACCACAACCTGCTCGCGATCGGCAGCCACAAGTTCAGTGACAAGATGAACGGCTCGCTGACGCTGGGGCAGAACCTCAACAGCCGCTCGTACCATCAGCTGCAGATGCAGGGCGAGAAGTTCATCGTGCCCGACCAGCTCCAGCTGAACAACACGACGGACTTCATCCCGCAGGAATACGAGTCACTCGTCCGTTCGGAGTCGTACTTCTTCCTGGGCGACCTCGACATCAACAACAAGCTCTTCCTGCAGGCCGGCGCGCGGAACGACGCATCGTCGGCGTTCGGCAAGAGCGCGGGGCGCGCGTGGTTCCCGAAAGCGTCGGTGAGCTATCTCTTCTCGGACGCGCTGCACGCGACGCAGACCGGATTCTTCAACTCCGGCAAGCTGCGCGCGGCGTACGGCGTCGCGGGGCGCGAGCCCATCGCGTACCAGATCTATTCGGGGTACCTCACGAGCACGCTGACCGACAACTGGGGTCCGTTCCTCACGCCCAACCAGAACGGCTCGGGCGGCCTCACCACGTCGGGCCAGCGCCCGCAACCGGACCTCAAGCCGGAACGCAACGCCGAGTTCGAAACGGGTACGGATCTTTCGCTGCTTGGCAACCGTGTCGACGCGAGTGTGACGTACTACAAGGGCAAGTCCACGGACGTGATTCTCGCGCTGCCGCTGCCGCCGTCGACGGGCTACACGTCGCAGGCGCAGAACGCCGGCACGATCGAGAACAAGGGGCTCGAGCTGTCGGCCAACTGGCGCGCCGTGAACCGGCCGAACTTCGGTTGGGAGCTCGGTGCGCAGTGGGGCAAGAACACCAACAAGGTGACCGCGCTGCGCGGCGCCGAATTCGTGTATTACGGCGGCACGACGGGCTTCGGGTTCGACCCCGTCGCCATGGTCGGGTACCCGGTCGGCTCGTGGTTCGATTACGACCTGGCGCGTTGCCGCTACAAGGAAACGGATAACATCGTCGGCGGCATCGACATCAACGCGATCTGCAAGGCCGCGAACGCGCCGAACGGCGCGCTCTACATCGGCGACGATGGTTTCCCGATCGGTGACGACAAGCAGCGTATCGTCGGCAACCCGCTGCCCAAGTGGACGGCAGGCCTGACGACGAGCCTCACGCTCAACAAGAAGTGGCGCGTGTCGGCGCTCGTCGACATTCGTCACGGCAGCAGGAACTGGAACGGCACGCGCGGCGCGCTCGACAACTTCGGCGTGGCGAAGGAAACGGAAATCCGCGACGATCCGAACCAGGTCTTCGGCACCACGTACTACAAGGGCCCCGTGGTCGGCCCCGGCGCCGGACAGAAGGTCACGATCGGCCAGGACTGGTTCCAGGGTCTCGGCAGCTCGTTCACGGGCTACGGCGCGCAGTTCCTGGAAGACGCGGGCTTCGTCAAGCTGCGTGAAGTGTCGATCGCGTACACGATCGATCAGCCGTGGATCGGCCGCGTGCTTGGCGCGCAGTCGCTCGACGTGCGCGCGTCGGGTCGCAACCTGTGGATGCACACCAAGTACACGGGCATCGATCCGGAAGGAAATCTTTCCGGCACGGATGCGTCGCGCGGACTCGATTGGTTCGGCAATCCGCTGACGAAGTCGTTCGTCCTCACGTTCTCCCTTACCAAGTGAGGGCCGCCGCCATGACTCCCAGAACATCCATCCGCATCGCGGCGTTGGCGCTCGGTGTCAGTCTCGCCGGCTGCAACAGTTTTCTGCATGACGAGAAGACCAAGAGCGATCCGAACGTCGCGTCGAACGCATCGCCGGCGCAGTTGTTCACGGCGATCCAGGCGAACCTGAATATCGTGATGGCCGGACCGGCCGTGCGACTCACCGAAATGTGGGTGCAGCGCATGTCCGGCACGGACCGTCAGTATCAGTCGTACGGCCAGTACCAGGGCGTCACCGAGAATTCGTTCGACGTCATCTGGACGGCGATCTACGACGGCGGCGGGCTCGTCGACATTCGCAAGGTCGAAGACGCCGCGCGCGCGAACAATGACCGGACGTACCTCGGGATTGCGCGCATCTACGAGGCGCTGCTCATGGGCACCGCCGCCGATCTCTGGGGCGATGTCCCGTATTCGGAAGTGCTGAGCGGTGCGGAAACGCCGAAGCTCGACCTGCAGGCCGACGTCTATGACCACGTGCAGGCCGTGCTCGATTCGGCGATCGCGGATCTCGCGGCCGGCGAAGGCGTGGGTCCGACCAACACGGACTTTTCGTTCGGCGGCGACGCCACGAAATGGACGGCGGTCGCGCACACGCTCAAGGCGAGATTCTATCTGCACACCGCGAAGGTCAACACCGGCGCCTACGCGCAGGCGGCGACCGAAGCGGCGCTGGGCATTCAGTCGCCGTCGGGCGACTGGCTCATGTACTCGAGCGCCAAGGCGGGAGAAGAGAACATCTGGTTCCAGTTCTTTCGCGAGCGGGACAGCTACATGCGTGCCGGGAAGTTCTTCGTCGACCTGATGACGGCGCGCGCCGATCCGCGCAAAGCGGAGTATTTCGGTCCGGCCGGCAACGGCCAGATCGGCGGTGCGAATCCTGGAGAGAATCTCAACGGATCGACGATGTCGTGGCTCAGCGCGACGCGTGGCGCGCCGGCGTTCCATCAGCCGATCGTCACCGCGGATGAGAACAGCCTGATTCTCGCCGAAGCGCAGGCGCGCGGCGGCGCGACCGGCGCCGCGATCACCACGCTCAACGCCGAGCGTGCGCGCCACTCACTCGGCAACGTCTCCGGCGCGCTCACGGGGAATGCGCTACTCATGGCAATTCTCGACGAGAAATTCGTCGCGACGTTCCAGACGTACGAGGGATATGCGGACTATCGCCGCACGTGTTATCCGAACCTCACACCGGCTGCGGGCGCGGATCAGTTTGCGGGCAATTTGCCGCCGCGTTTCCCGTACCCGTCGGTGGAGCAGACGGCGAATCCGAATGTGCCGGATCTTGCGGCGCAGCCTCGGAGAAACACGCTGGATTCTCCCCCGCTCGCGACGTCCCTGGACGGGGCGGCGTGCAAGGCGGAGAAGTAGTAGCTGATAGCTGGTAGGTAGTAGGTCGTAGGAGAGGAAGGGGGCAACGGCGCGCGGCGCCGTTGCCCCTTCCTTGTCTATCTCTACTGACAACTGTCCGACGGGTAGACGCCGAGCGTCGAATGCTCGAGTCTTGCTTCAATGGTCCATTCGAGCCGCTGGCACGTATGCAGTGAAACGGTTTGCGTTGCAATCCGGCCGGCGAAGCCGGCGTGTGCGCCCTCCCGCTCTCCGATCAGCCGCAGCTCTCCCGAAACGCCGATCATGCGCAGGGGAATCGCGATGCGTTTCTTGCGCACGCCTTCGATCCGATCGAGTCTGTCCGTGCGACCATCGTGATACACGAAGACCGTGAGGTCGCTCGCGCTGCGGTTGTCGATCGTGAGGTCCACAGGCTCGCGCACGATCAGCGGGCCGCTGCGTGGCCCACCTTGCCGCGAGCACGCCGCAGTCGCGAGCGCCGCGAGCGATGCGAGCCCGAGGCATGCGCGGCGGACCACCATGGAAACACCCGAGGTAGGTTGCATATCATCCGCCCAGGTAGCTTTTCGCCGACAGCTGAAAGCCGGTAGGGAACACACTACTAACGACCAGCCACCAGCTACAAGCTCTCTCTCATATACACTCGAATCCATGCGGACCATCCGAATCGTCGGCGTTCCGCTCGACCTCGGCGCCAGCCGCCGCGGCGTCGACATGGGGCCGTTTGCCGTGCGCGCCGCGGGGCTCGCGACGCGCCTCCGTGCGCTGGGGTATGCCGTGGAGGACGCCGGCAATCTCGCGGTGCCAGACCGCGGCACGTTTCCGCCGGAATCGCGCGGACTCGAATTCCTTCCGGCGATCACCGAGATCTGCCGGTCGCTGGCGGACGAGACCTGCCGAGCCGTGGACGACGGCGCGATCCCGCTCGCCCTGGGTGGTGACCATTCCCTCGCCGCCGGCTCGGTCGCGGGGGTGGCGCGCGCCAAGCGAAAAAAGGGCGAAAGAGTGGGCCTGCTCTGGATCGACGCGCATGCCGACCTCAACACACCCGAGTCGACCGAGTCGGGAAACGTGCACGGCATGCCGGTCGCACACCTCCTCGGACACGGCGACGGCACGCTGGCCTCGCTGGCCGGTGGCGGGCCGGCCATCGCGGCCGAGCACATGGCGCTCATCGCGATTCGCGATCTCGATCTCGCTGAGCGCGCGCACCTGCGCTCGTGGGGAATCCGGCTCTATTCGATGCGCGACATCGACCAGCGCGGGCTGTCAGCGTGCGTGGCGGAAGCGATCGCGGCGATCAGCGACGGGACCGCGGGGTTCTGCTGCTCCTTTGACGCCGACGCCGTCGACCCCTCCCTGGCGCCCGGCGTGGGCACCCCCGTCAGAGGAGGGCTGACGTTCCGCGAAGCGCACCTTGCCCTCGAAATGGTGGCGGATACCGGCAAGCTGCTCGCGCTCGACATGGTCGAAGTGAACCCCATTCTGGACGTCAAGAACGAGACGGCTGAGTTGGCGGTCGGGCTGGTTGCGAGCGCGCTGGGACAAAGAATTCTCTAACGACCATGGGAGACCTTTAACTGACATGGGAGAGGGGAGATGGGAGATGGGAGATGTAACTCCCATGGGAGATGGGAGATGACACGTCCCATTTCCCATCTCCCATGGCAGTTACATCTCCCATCTCCCATCTCCCATCTCCCATAGTCGTTCCCGGCCTGTAGTTTCTTAAAAACCCTAACCTCAGTGTCATGAAGTCTCGCTTGCTTGCTGCGTCAGCGTTTGCGCTCGCCGCCACGTCGGCCGCGGCTCAGGTCGGCCTCGCGCGCACCGCGTATACGCCCCAGGATCCCGTTCTCAAGCGCATCTGGGCCATTGGCCAGGACAGCTCGTGGGTCCAGAAGCTTTCGCAGACCCTCTTCGATTCGCTCGGTCCGCGCCTCATGGGCGGACCAGACATTTCGCACGCGCAGGACTGGCTCGTGCAGATGTACAAGTCGTGGGGCATCGACGCGAAGAAGGAGCAGTACGGGACGTGGCGCGGGTGGCGGCGCGGGTATTCGCATGTCGACCTCATCGCACCGCGGCAGCGTACGCTCGACGCGACGATGGTGGGCTACAGCCCGGGCACGAAGAAACAGGATGTGACGGCCGACGTCGTGATTCTTCCGCGCTTCAGCTCGGCGGCAGAGCTCAAGGCGTGGCTTCCGCAGGCGAAGGGCAAGCTGGTTCTCGCGGATCAGCCGCCGCTCACGTGCAGGCCGAACGCGGACTGGCAGGAGAACGCCACGCCGGCATCGCTGGCGAACCTGCAGGCGGCGCGCGCAGCGGTTGCCGCTGAATGGACTGGTCGTGGCGGCGCCGGCGGTGGCGGGGGGCGCGGCGGTGGCGGTGGTGGGCGTGGGAACGACAGCGCGTTCACGGCAGGCATTCGTGCCGCGCGCACGCACGCTGACAGTGTCGCGGCGATGTCGACCTATCTCGGCGTTCCGGCGGCGGGCGCGGGTCGCGGCGCTGGCGGACGGGGTGCGGGGGGCGGCGGGGGGCGCGGCGGCGCAAACCTGGATTCCATTGCGCGCGTGGCCGTGCAGAAGGGCGATAACGCCGCGATCGACGCTGTGCTGGCTCAGCTCGAGGCGCAGGGCGGCGGCGTGCGCGGTACCGGACTTTCGCTTGCACTCGGCGGCGGCACACTTGGCATCGCGCTCGAGCGCGGCGGCGCGGCCGGCGTGCTCACCACGCGCCCCAAGGATGCGTGGGCCACGCGCGAAATCTTCGAGACGTACAACACGATTGCGCCAACGCTCTCGCTCTCGTGCGAGGACTACGGGCTTGTGTACCGTCTCGCCGAGAACAAGCAGGGTCCGAAGATCAAGATGAATCTCGACGGCGAATTGCTGGGCGAGCAGCCGGTGTTCAACGTGGTTGCGCGCATGCAGGGCAC
Organism: Gemmatimonadaceae bacterium; assembly: GCA_035638155.1. Classification (GTDB taxonomy): domain Bacteria; phylum Gemmatimonadota; class Gemmatimonadetes; order Gemmatimonadales; family Gemmatimonadaceae; genus DASRAP01. The sequence continues at coordinate 10,926 of DASRAP010000346.1, forward strand.
GCAGCTCCCGAACGAATACGTGATGATGTCCGCGCACTTCGATTCATGGGACGGATCGTCGGGCGCGACTGACAACGGCACGGGCACGATGACGATGATGGAAGCGATGCGGATTCTGAAGAAGGTCTATCCGAATCCCAAGCGCACGATTCTCGTCGGCCACTGGAGCGGTGAAGAAGAGGGCGAAGTCGGCTCCAAGGCGTTCACCGAGGATCATCCGGAGGTGATCAAGGGACTCCAGGGGCTCTTCAATCAGGACAACGGCACGGGGCGCGTTGAGCGACTCAATCCGGGTGGACTCGGTGACGCAGGCAATCATCTCTACCGGTGGGTGAGCCAGTTGCCGCTCGAGCTCAGAGCGCAGGTGAACTTCAACGGCGGCAAGGGAAGTCCCGCCGGCGGCGGCAGCGACGATTACTCGTTCTCGTGCTATGTCGCGCCGACGTTCGGCATGGGCGCGCGCAGCTGGGATTACAACGCCATCACGTGGCACACGGGTCACGACACGTACGACAAGGTGGTGTTCGATGATCTGAAGGGGAACGCGACGATGGCGGCAATGCTCGTGTATCTCGCGTCGGAGGATCCCACGTTCATTTCGCGCGACACGAGCATCGTTGCGCAGATGCATGATCCCGATCCCGCCGTGGAAGCGATGCGCGCGCAACTCGCGCCGGTCGCGACGCCGGCGGGTGGTGGTGGCCGCGGCGGCCGGGGTGGCGGTGGAGGTGGCGGACGCGGAGCGGGTGGACGCGGCAACGCGGCGGCGCCAAACGCGGCGACGTATCAGGAAGCCGTGCGTCTGTACGCGGAAGCGATGAAGATTAGCTCGGACAGCGCGCAAAAGCTGGTCGCTGCGGGCGCAGGTCGCGGCGGGGGTGGGGGTGGCCGCGGCGCGGGCGGGTTCCCGACATGCCAGAAGGCCCCGCGCGTGACCAGCCCGAGGATTCGCTGATGCAGTACAGACACATCGTGCGCATGGCCGCGGCGCTCGCGCTCGCGGGTGCGACGGCAAGTGCGCAGCGTTCGCCGAAAGAGCAGGCCGACCTCGATCGCATCTGGCGGCTTGGCGTCGACAGCTCGCACGTACAGCAACTCGCACAGCAGTTGTTCGACTCCATCGGCCCGCGTCTCATGGGCTCGCCGAACATTCTTGGCGCGCAGAACTGGCTCATCAAGAACTACAAGGCGTGGGGCATTGACGCGAAGCTCGACAAATACGGTACGTGGCGCGGATGGCGTCGCGGCTACTCGCACGTCGATCTCATTGCGCCGCGCATGCGCACGCTCGATGCCACGATGCTCGGCTGGAGTCCCGGCACGGGCATGAAGGATGTCGACGCCGAGCCGATCATCCTGCCGCGGTTCAGGGATTCGACCGAATTCGTGCGGTGGCTTCCGCAAGCGCGCGGAAAACTCGTGCTGCTGAGTCCCGCGCTTCCCACGTGCCGGCCGTACGAAGACTGGCAGCAGAACGCCACGCCGGTTGCGCTCGATCGCATCGACAGCACGTGGTCCGCCGTTCAGAGCGACTGGGGGATGGTCGTCGCCGGCAACGATACGAGCTATCGCGGCACCGGCTATCGCATGGGCCTTGGCGGCGGATCGCTGAGCCAGCGGCTCGATAAGGCCGGCGTGGCCGGCACGCTGACGTCGCGCAACAAGGATGGATGGAGCACGCGAGAGATCTTCGAGACGTACGCGACGGTTGCGCCGGGACTTTCACTCTCGTGCGAGGACTACGGCCTCGTGTTCCGCCTGACGGAGAACAACCAGCATCCGAAGATTCGCATGAATCTCGATGCGGAGCTCCTCGGCGAGCAGCCCGTGTACAACGTGATCGGTACGATCAAGGGCACGACGAAGCCGAACGAGTACGTGATGCTGTCCGCGCACTTCGATTCGTGGGACGGATCATCGGGCGCGACGGACAACGGCACGGGTTCGCTCACGATGCATGAAGCCATGCGCATTCTGAAACAGGTGCTTCCGAATCCGCAGCGGACGATCATCGTGGGACACTGGAGCGGCGAAGAAGAAGGGCTCGTGGGCTCGCGCTCGTACGCGACGGATCATCCCGAGCTCATCAAGGGCATGATGTTCCTGATGAATCAGGACAACGGCACGGGACGGATCGAGCGCCTGAGCGCCGGCGGGTATCCGGACGCGCCGAACCACCTGCTCACGTACTTCGACAAGTTGCCGAAGGAATTTCAGGAGCAGGCGCCGTTCTACGGCGGCGGTGGCGCGTCGAGCATCGGCCAGCCCGGTGGCGGCAGCGACAACGCCTCGTTCGCGTGCTACGGCGCGCCGACGCTCGGACTCGGTGCACACACGTGGGATTACAGCAACTACACGTGGCACACCGAGCGCGACACGTACGACAAGGTGATCTTCGACGATCTCAAGAGAAATGCGACGCTGACGGCGATGCTCGCGTACCTCGCGTCCGAAGATCCGAAATTCGTGAGCCGCGATACGACGATCAAAGTCATCACGCGTCCCGGCTACGATCCGAGCGCGGGTCGAGGGGGTCGTGGCAACGCCCCGGTGTCGAACAGGCCCCCCGGTTCTCCCGGCACGCGCGGCCGTGGCGGTGCGGGTGGCGGGCGCGCCGGTGGCCGTGGCAACGAACCTCAGCCGGTGCGCACGATCGCCGATTGTCCAAAGGGTGATCGCATGACCAACCCTCGGCTCAG
>DASRAP010000347.1:0-3268 GCA_035638155.1 Gemmatimonadaceae bacterium
GAGCCCGGCAGGGCGCGTGAGGTCGGCGAGAACAACATCGCACCGACCGTGCTGCCTGAGCGCGCGAAAGAGGCGTTGTGTACCGCCGTAACAGTCGTGCGCCGCGACGATCACGTCGCCGGGATTCACGAGCTGCGTGACGAGCGAGACCGCCGACATGCCGGTGCTCGTGACGACGGCGCGCGACCCGTTCTCGAGATCGGCGATCGCGTCCGCGAGTTGCGTGCGCGTCGGATTCCCGCTGCGGGTGTAGTCGAACGTGCGCGGCTTGCCGAAGCCCTCGAACGCAAACGTCGACGACAGGTGAATCGGCGGAACGACCGCTCCGTGCTCACGGTCGGTGGCGATGGAAGCGCGAACGGCGCGGGTGCGGGATGTCGACATGGGAGCAGCTCAGGAAAAAGTGGGCAGCAGCAATCCAGCGGCGATGATTTCACTCACCTGCGCGGGCTCGGTAAGAAACGCATCGTGGCCATGCACGCCGGCGATTTCGCACACGGTGACGGGCCCGGCGATCGTGCGGGCAAGCTCGTCGACGTCGTCGCGGGGCACGATCATGTCACCCTCGGCGGCGACGAGCACCGCGGGAGTCTCGATGGCCGCGGGATTCACGGCGTGGAGATCGGTCGAAAGCGAGAGGGCAAGAAAGCGCGCGGGTGTGAAACGCGCGGCAAACTTCTCGCCCTGGTGGCGCAGGTATCGTTCGACCGGAAATGTCGCCGTGCGTTCGCCCGTCGTTGACGGCGCGGCGTCGAAACGCCCGGCGAACTCACGTGCGCTGCGATACGTCGCCGTCGCGAGTGCTCTGGCGGTGATCATCGCTTCGCGTGCGCGCCCGGAATCGAGTCCGGCCTCCACGATGCTCCGCTGGACTGAACGGAACGCGGTCGTGAGCGGATTGGCACGATGCGCCGCGCCGATGATGATGAGACGCTCGACGCGCTCGGGGTACGTTTCGGCGAACGCAAGGGCGACCATGCCGCCGTAGGACGCGCCCACGATCGCGTGCAGGCATTCGATGCCGGCGTCGTCGAGCGCGCGCGCAATGCACGCCGCCTGGTCGTGTGTCGTGACGATGGTTGCGGGACGGCCGTCGGCTGCCGCGCCGCCATCGACGAAGTCGCAGCCAATGACGCGGAACGTTTTGGCGTCGAGCGCGCGCCCCGGGCCCGCCACGCCTTCCCACCAACCGCCGCGCAGATCCGCGGGCGACGCACACACGTGCCGGTCGGCAGAGATGCCGCCGAGCACGAGTACCGCCGGCGCATCCGGCGGTCCACTCACTTCGATGCGCGCAACTGTTCCCGTTTCGCGCGCGCTCTCTCGCAACCCGACAACCACGACGATTCCCTCCAGAAGAGGAGCGCCGCCTGCTGCCGGTGATGGTGCGGTACGGCACGCGCGCACGGGTGACTGCACCGTGCGTCGTGGCCGAAAACGAAAACGCCCGGGCGGGAAAGCCGCCGGGCGAGTCGCGTTTTAGCACCTTGTTTAACGTGGCGGCAATAGGCGGCAAATCACCACGAACAACGTCGATTGTCCGATGACGCTAGCCGCCAACGGCTCAGCAGTCAAGAGCGATTGCCTTTTCTGTCGACGGCCTGAACCTCGTACGCGTGACACCGGGTGAACACCGGGTGTTGTGCGACGGTCCCTGAACACAAACTGGTGCGTTGTTTACGCTGCGGAGGCGGCCCCACGCTCGCGACGAGTGCGAGCCACGCGGGGCCGGGTTCGGCGGCACGCTCATCGTCCTCAGCAACGCGTGGAGCTGCCGCGGATAGAGGCACGACAGCGGTATCCGGGTTCCCACCGGGGCCCCGGCGATTCGACGGTCGACCCAAAAAAGATGAAGCCAAGAAAAACGCGTCCTGGACATACCAACGGTCGGCGGAGGGCGCGCCGCAAGAATCCGAAGTCTCCGCTGCGGCTCGTCATGATCGAGGACAGCGCGGCCGACGCGGAGCTCATCGAAGACGCGCTCAAGCGCGCCGGCGTCGACATCGTGACCACACAGGTGGACTCGCGAGACACATTCGCCCGGGCCCTGTCGGAGTTTTCGCCTGACGTCGTGCTCTGCGATCACTCCCTGGCCTCGTTCAACATGCACAGCGCAATGCAGCTCATGCGGAAGCTGCGGCCCGCGGTGCCGCTCATCGTCGTCACGGGCATGGTCGACGCGCAGCTCGCTGTGGCCTGCGTGCGGGACGGCGCGGATGACGTGGTGTTCAAGACGCAGCTCGAGGGACTCCCGGGCGCGATTTCGTCCGCGCTGAAGGTGCGGCGCGACCTCGAGAAGCTCAGCCCGCGGCAGTTGCAGGTCCTGCAGCTCGTCGCCGAGGGCTATTCGACGCCCGACATCGCGAAACGCCTGCAGCTGAGCAGCAAGACCGTGGATACCTACCGCACCGAGCTCATGGAGCGGCTGGGCATACACGATGTGGTCGCGCTCGTCCACTACGCGATTCGCGCCGGGCTCGTCGCTCTCTGAACAGATGATGTAAACCGCGGGCGCTTCACCGCCCTCCGGTGAACACCCGGTGTTGCGGGGACAGCTGCACGCGGATGTTGTGGCCATGCCGGGCGCTCGGGCGCATGCACGCGCTCGCGATGTGGCGAGCGAATTCTCGGCCGATTTTCTTGGCGCACTCTTCGTTGTCACTGACGATGGGTTGATCCAGTCGTGGAACGAAGCCGCCTCCGAGCTGTTCGGGTATACGAGCGACGACGCCATCAGCCGGTCGATCTTCGAGACGATCGTCCCGCCTGAATTCGCGGACGAACAACGGCGATGGCTCGCGAGCGCCGGGAATGGCGGCGCGGTGACCACCGAATCGCTTCGCACACGCAAGGATGGACGCCGTCTCTGGGTGAGCGTGAGCGTGAAAGTGCACACGGAGCCGGACGGCGTGCGCTTTCTCGTGCTGAATGAGCGCGACATCACGCGCGTCAGGTACCAGCGCGCCGCGCAGGTGCTGCAGGCGCGCTTCCGCGGTGTGCTCGAAGCAGTGCCCGATGCGTTCGTGCTCGTGGACGATTCCGGTCGCGTGGCCCTCGTCAACTCGGAGACCGAGCGCCTCTTCGGGTACGCACGCGACGAACTGCTGGGCGAGCCCGTCGAGCTGCTCGTTCCCGCGCGATTTCACCAGTCGCACCCCGGGCATCGCACGAGCTATTTCTCGGACCCACAGACGCGCCCGATGGGCATCGGGCTCGAGCTGTCGGGACGGCGCAAGAACGGCACGGAGTTTCCCGTCGAGATCAGTCT
>DASRAP010000348.1:0-2731 GCA_035638155.1 Gemmatimonadaceae bacterium
GGTCCTTCCCGGGCCAGAACTTCTTCGCCGCCTCCTCGTTGACGATGCCGACGCGCGCGGCGGTCGCGCCGTCGGCACTGGAGAACATTCGGCCGGACACGAGCCGCATGTGCATGGCACCGAGGTAGCCGGCGGTCACGGAGCGATACCAGATGGAACGGGGCGCGCCATCGAACGTCGGTTCGCCGACAGGGATCGCGGTGATGTCCTGATCGCCGCCTGGTGTGAGCGGCGGAAGGTCCGTGGCTTCGACCGCGCGAAACGCTGCATTCGCGCGCAGCCGGTCGAGGAGATCACGCTGGGCCGCGACGACGTGCGCGTTGTCATAGCGCGATGCCGGAAACGCGACGCTCGTGAACAACGCTCCCTCCGTCCGGAACCCGACGTCGACGCGCTCCATGAGCAGGAAGCTCCGCAGCAGGAGTCCCGCGCCCACCAGGAGCACGACGGCCAGCGAGAGCTGCGAAACGGCAAGCGCGCGTCGCACTGTTCGCGCGCCGCGACCGGTCTCGCGTGCGCCGCTCCGAAGCGCATCGATGGTATTGCGCACGGGCCGGAGGGCGGGAGCGATGCCGAAGATCGCGCCGGCCAACAGCGTGATCGCCGCCGAGAACGCGAGCACGCCGCCGTCGACATGAATCACCTGCACGCGGCGAATGGCGTCCGGCACGAGCGATCCGAGCGCGCGGCTGCCGAGGACTCCGAGGACCACACCAAGCGTTCCGCCAAGCAGCGCGAGCACGGCGTTCTCGGTCACGAGCTGGCGCACAATGCGCGCCCGTCCCGCGCCGAGCGCGGCGCGTACGCCGAGCTCACGGGAGCGGGCCGCCCCGCGCACGAGTAACAGATTCGCGAGATTCACGCAGCCGATCAGCAGCACGAGCGCGACGGCACCGGTGAGTGCGAGAAGCGCCGACTTCGACTTTCCGGTGATCTGCTCGTGCAGGGGAACGAGCCACGCGCCGACCTTGGCGTTCGTCTCCGGGAACTGCTGAGCGATGCGGGCGGCGACGTGTGCCAGATCGTCCTGTGCTTGCGCGACGGTCACGCCCGGTTTCATGCGGCCGATGACGCGGAGCACGATGCACCCGCGCCCGCACCCGGACGTCGCAGGCCGGCGCGTTGCACGAATCACGTCGGCCTGCCCGGGAAGCGGCGGCCGAAAATCCGCGGGCAAGACGCCAGACACGGCGTACGAAACGCCGTTGAGCTGAATGTTCTTGCCGACAATTCCGGAGTCGCCGCCGAAACGCCGCGTCCACAAGGCGTGGCTGAGTACGACAACGGGTGCCGCGTTGGGGTCATCGTCCGCAGGCGTGAGCAACCGTCCGACCGCAGGCTGCACGCCAAGGAGATCGAAATAGTTGCCGGACACGAGGGCGCCCGTGAGTGACTCGGGATCGCCATCCCCGGTGAGATCCGGAAGCCATCCCTGATAGGCCGCCATGGAGGTGAACGTGCGATTCTGATCACGCCAGTCGGCGAAATCCGGCGGCGTCAGCCACTCGGGTTCCTTTCGTCCGAGTGCGCGATGGTCGCTCCATACCTGCACGAGTTGTTCGGGCTGCGCGTATGGCAGCGGACGAAGGAGCACGGATCGCAACACGCTGAAGATGGCGGTATTCGCGCCGATGCCGATCGCAAGCGTGAGGAGCGCGACGAGCGCGAACCCGGGCGACCGGCGGAGCGACCGAAGCCCGAGCGTCGCGTCGGCGCCAAGATCGGCGAGCCAGGCACGGCGGCGAGTGGTGCGAACGGTCGCGTCGTGCAGCTCCGTGACTTCGCTCTGCACGGCCGCGGGATCTCCGAACGTGTCGATGGCCGCACGCCTGGCATCGGCGGGGGTCATGCCGCGCGCTTCAAACTCCTTCGTGAGCAGGGCGAGGTGCGTTTCGATCTCCTTCTGCACATCGCGGGCGCCGCTCGTGCCGCCGCGGCTCAGGTGAAAAATGCGTTTCATCGAATGACCTCGCTCATGCAGGGCCCGCGCTCAGCGTCGCCTGCATCATGCGCGCATAGCCCTGCCACCGAAGAATCTCGTCTCTCAGGTGCTTCTTTCCGGGCGGCGTGAGGCGATAGAACTTGGCTTCACGATTCGTGTCGGTGATGCCCCATTCTTCCTCGAGGAATCCCTTGCGCTCGAGGCGATGGAGGGCGGGATACAGCGCGCCCTCCTTGATGTCGATTTGCTGGTGCGTCGTCGTCCGAATCCATCGGCCGATCGCGTATCCGTGGAGCGGGCCCCACGAGAGCGATTTCAGGATGATGAGCTCGAGCGAGCCGCTGTAGAGATCTGCGCCGGCCATGGGCGCATACATAGCCTCACTAGGGGTATAGGGGAAGCCCTGCCGGGACGAAGTGACTCGACGCCGGGGCCGCACGCTCCGTTTACATTGAACGGCTTACGTCTGGTCAACGGGGCGAGCCATCGCCGTGTCTCAGCGGTAGTCTCCGTCTCGCCCTTCGTGTTTCTCGACGCCTCCTCGTCTTCCCGCCCGTGTTCGATTCCCCATCCGGCAATCTCGCCGAACGTCTGCGCGAAGCCCTCAAGGACCGCTACGAGATTGAGCGCGAGCTGAGCGGAGGAGGCATGAGCCGTGTGTTTGTCGCGCGCGAAGTGGCGCTCGACCGGCTCGTTGTGATCAAGGTCCTTCCGCCGGATCTCGCCGCGGAAGTCAACCGTGACCGGTTTCGCGCCGAAGTCCAGTTCGCCGCGAAGCTGCAGCATCCG
>DASRAP010000349.1:0-3303 GCA_035638155.1 Gemmatimonadaceae bacterium
CCGAGGCCGTCGACACCGAGATCGCGACCGCGGCGTTCCGCGTGTTCGAGGAAGCATTGACCAATGCGGTCCGACACGCCCATGCGAGCCGCATTTCCACGACCGTCGGCACCACGCGGCGCGGCCGCCTGATCGTCTACGTGAGCGACAACGGCGTCGGCATCCCGCGGCCGGGGCTGAACGTGCGGTCGCTGGGGCTGCTCGGCATGAGCGAGCGGGCGCGCAAGCTGGGCGGGGCGCTGCGGATCACGAGCCGGCCCAACCACGGCACGCGGGTGCTGTTGACGCTGCCGTTGGAGGCAACCGGCCGGGATCCGGGATCCGGGATCCGCGAAAACCAAGGACATGACACGGCGGATCCCGCAGCCCGGATCCCGGATCCCGGGCGGCGGCCGACCGCATGACCACGACGCTGCGCTACGATTCGCCGCCGCGCGATGCGGAGACGACCGCCAGGCCCTCGTCGCTGCGCGTCATGCTCGTGGACGATCATCCGATCGTGCGCCGCGGCCTGCGCGACATCCTCGCCGACGCCTTTTCCGGCGCGATCATCCACGAAGTAGGGTGCGGCCGCGACGCGATTGCCTCGCTGCACTCGCACGTCTGGAACGTGATGGTGCTCGACCTCTCGCTGCCGGACGGCAGCGGGCTCGACGTGCTGAAGCGCGTGCGCGAGCTTCGCCCGCGCCTCCCCGTCCTGATCCTGAGCATGCACACGGCGGATCAGTTCGCGCGGCGGGCGATTGCCGCGGGCGCGTCGGGCTACCTGACCAAGGACGCCGCCGACGCCGAATTGGTCACCGCCGTGTCGAAACTGGCGCGCGGCGGCAAGTACTTCGGCCCCGACGTCCTGGAGCGGGTCGCGCTCGGGCTTCACCCCGATCGCGAGGACCGCCCTCACGAGCGGCTGTCGGACCGCGAATACCAGGTCCTCCGCATGATTGGCGGAGGCAAGACGGTGTCAGAAATCGCGACGGAGCTCACGCTGAGCGTCAAAACGGTCAGCACCTATCGGGCGCGCGTCCTCGAAAAGATGAAGATGCGCACCAACGCCGAGCTTACTCATTACGCTGTTCGTCACGGCCTGGCGGAATAGCTCCGCCAATCGACTGCTCGCGGGTCGCGTCCGGATCGGGCGCCTCGAGATCCGGCTCGAGGTCGGCCGCATCGTTCACGATCCCTTCGCCACGTGTCTGTCCCATCCCCTTCGATGAATTCGTTTCCGGAAGGTCCACACCCCCCTGCGCGGTGAGAAAATCGGCCGCACCCGGCCCGCTGATCTTCGATTTGCTGCTCACGATCGGCTCCTCTCGCGTTGGGCGCCGCCCCCATCCAGCTCATGCTCTCGGCGCGTGGCCTCGTCCTCCCAGTCCGCGGGCGCCGTCGGCGTATCAGTGCCGTACGGGTCGCCGCCAATCGCGCCCGGCTGCCGATGAGTCAGCGTCGACCCGTCGCGCGCGCCGGGAATCAGATCTGCTGAGGTATGCCCGTCGGGGTGAACGATAAAGATGTCCTGCATGGCAATCTTCTTGATGCAGACGTGGTTCCATGCGCGTCTGGCCAGGTCAACCGTACCCCCTCGGTGCGACCTGGACCGGCATCGGGGTGAACTTCGCGCTCTTCTCGGCGCACGCGACGCGGGTGGATCTCTGCCTCTTCGACTCGGCTGACGCCTCGAGCGCGACCATCTGCGTCACCCTTCCCGAGCACACCGACATGGTCTGGCACGGCTACCTGCCCGACGTGCGCCCGGGACAGCTGTACGGCTATCGTGTGCACGGGCCGTACGATCCGGGCGCCGGGCACCGATTCAACCCGAACAAGGTCGTCCTCGACCCGTATGCGAAGTCGATCGGGCGCCAAGTGCGGTGGGACGATGCGGTGTTCGGCTATACGATTGGCGACCCGCGGGGCGATCTGTCGTTCGATGCGCGCGACAACGGCGCGTTCGCGTCGCTCGCGGCGGTGATCGATCCGGCGTTCACGTGGGGCGACGATCGTCCGCCGCGCACGCCGTGGCACGAGACGGTCATCTACGAGATGCACGTGAAGGGGTTCACCAAGCTGCACCCGAACGTGCCCGAGCCGCTGCGCGGCACCTACGAAGCGCTCACCACGGAGGCCGCGATCGAACACCTGCAACAGCTTGGCGTCACGGCCGTCGAACTGATGCCCGTGCACCATCACGCTCGCGATCGGCATCTCGAAGAACAAGGGCTGACGAACTACTGGGGCTACAACAGCTTTGGATACTTCGCACCGGAACGTCGTCTTGCGGCGTCCCAATCACCAGCGGGAACGGTTCGCGAATTCAAGCGAATGGTGCGGGCGCTGCATGCGGCCGGCCTTGAAGTCATTCTCGACGTGGTCTACAACCACACGGCAGAAGGGAACCATCTCGGCCCCACGCTGTCGCTGAAGGGGATCGACAACGCGTCGTATTACCGCCTTGTGGCCGAGGATCGCCGCTTCTACATGGATTTCACCGGATGCGGCAACACCCTCAACATGCGGAGCCCGCAAGTCCTGCAGCTGATTATGGACAGCCTGCGGTACTGGGTGACCGAGATGCACGTCGACGGCTTCCGCTTCGACCTTGCGAGCGCACTGGCGCGCGAACTCTTCGATGTCGATCGCCTCGCGTCGTTCTTCGACATCATTCATCAGGATCCGATCCTCTCGCAGGTGAAGCTCATCGCGGAACCGTGGGATTTGGGCCAGGGCGGCTATCAAGTCGGAAACTTTCCCGTCCTCTGGACCGAGTGGAACGGCCGCTATCGCGACACGGTCCGACGTTTCTGGCGCGGCGATGATGGCACGGTGTCTGAGCTGGCCACGCGTCTCGCCGGCAGCAACGACTTGTATGCCCACAGTGGCCGGCGCCCGTACGCGAGCATCAACTTCGTCACCGCACACGATGGTTTCACACTCGCCGATCTCGCGAGCTTCAACGAGAAACACAACGAAGCGAACCTCGAGGACAACCGTGACGGCGAGAATAACAACCTCAGTTGGAATTGCGGTGCCGAAGGTCCCACCGACGATCCGGGCATTCGCGCGATGCGCGCAAAACAAGTGCGCAATTTTCTCGCCACGCTTCTGCTGTAACAAGGCGTCCCGATGATCAGTCACGGGGACGAACTCGGACGGACGCAACACGGCAACAACAACGCGTACTGCCAGGACAACGAAGTCACCTGGATCGATTGGAACCTGACCGCCGAACAACAGGCGCTCATCGACTTCACGAAGCGCCTGATCGAACTTCGGCTCTCGGAACCCGCGCTGCGCCGGCGCAAGTAA
>DASRAP010000350.1:0-4024 GCA_035638155.1 Gemmatimonadaceae bacterium
ACGGCACGAGCACCACGCTCCGTGGCTCGGGCACGATCATCATGAACAACAACGGCGTCACGACCACGTGGACGTATGGTCCCGATTCGTCGGGCGTGATGCGCACGTATCGCGACTCCGCGGGTATCCGCGTTCCTGACAGCCTGCCCGTCAGCCCGTTCATCGCGGGCGGCGGCATGATCAACCTGGGCGGTGGTGGCTCACTCTTCCCGAATCCCGGGTGCCTCGGCGGAGGATTTGGCGGCTACGCGACGTTCGCCAGCCTGATGACCCTCGATGATGACAATGGCGTCAATCGCGGCTGGCTGGGCACCGAAGCCGCGTTCCAATGGCTCAAGGATTTCGAATCACGCAACCTGCTCGTTCCCGTGGTTGGTGACTTTGGCGGCCCGCAGGCACTCCGCGCCGTAGGGTCGTATCTCAAGGAAAAGGGCGCGACGGTGAGCGCGTTCTACACGTCGAATGTCGAGCAGTACCTGTTCCAGCAACGAAAGGCGACGCGGTTCTACGACAACGTCGCCCAGATGCCGACGACGCCGGCGAGCATCTTCATCCGCTCGTTCCCGCCCACCCTCGGCATGACCATCGCTCCGCGCCGGCGGGGATCGCGATTGGCCCAGACCTTCTCGACCATCGACACCGTCCTCAGCGCCAGCGCGCTCGGCGTGCTCAACAGCTACGCGCAGCTCGGCGCGCTGCAGCGATGACGGCCGAAAACCGAAATGGAAATTGAAGTTGAATAATCAAATTGAAGTTGAAGTTTGAAGACCGCTACGTGCCGCGGAGCCTCTTCAAACTTCAACTTCAATTTGAATCTTCAACTTCAACTTTCATTTCGTTTTTCGCAGTTATTGGATCGACTTGGCCTTATCGAGATGCTGCTGCACGGCGGTCCGCGTCTCTTCGAGCAGCTTCTTGAGGTCCGCATTCCGCGCCGCGGGCAGCCACTTGTCGTCGATGAGCTTGAGGTCCTCGTTGTGGTCCTTCACCATCGCGTCAACGTAGGCCTTCTCGAGCGCGGTGCCGTCCAGCGCCTCGAGCTTCGTGGCCAGCGTGCGGGCTTTGGTGCGGATCGCCACGACGTTTTCCGGGTGCGTCGGCGTGATCTTGAGCGTCTGCGCCAGATCGTGCGCCTTCTTCGCGTTCGCCTCGTGGTCGTCGCGCAGCTGCTTCGCGTATTCGTGGACGCGGTCGTTCACTTTCTTCTTCAGCACAACGTCGGCCGCACGCATTTCGCCCGAATCGGCCGTGATGAGAGCGCCGAGGATCTCGGCCTGGGTGACCGAGCCCCCGCCCCGATGGGTCGTGGTCCGGGCCTTGTGAGTGGTGTCGGTCATTCTCGTGGTGCTCTTGGCCGGCGGCGTCTTGGTCATGTGGCCGGTTCCGTGCGTGGTATCCTGCGCGCCCGCCCCGGGCGCCAGCGCCATGCCGGCGGCCAGTGCCGCGGCAATGAACGAAACTCGCATGTGTCCCTCCTTGTTTGTCGACACGTTTTCGAGATGTAGACGTACTTCGCTCGCGCGCCTCTGTTCCGCTGCCGCGCTGACATCCGCAGGACAGCGGATTCGACTGCCTGACCGCAGGCTGAACCAGCCGTGCGCGGCCGTGTATCCATGGCATGCCTGCCACCAGGACCCGCAAACGCTGGACGCAACGCGTCACGCGCGAAAGCAACGCGCTCGACCTCGAGCCGGGCGTCTTCACCCTCGACGACCCCCGCGCAATCGCGAAGTCGCTCAAACGGTCCGCCGATCTCAGCATGCGGCGCAAGACCGATCCCTTCCGTTCAGCGATGTCGATGCTGACCTTCTACATCAACCGCGCCGGCAAGTCGCTGAGCAAGTCGAGGCGCGAGACTCTCAACGCCGCAAAAGCCGAGCTGCGAAAGATTTTCGGACGTTCCGACGACTGACCCCTGACCACCTGACGTTCCCCACTCTCATCTCACATGGCAACCAAACTTGAGAAGGCGCTTCGGCGTGAAATCGACATCGAGGGCAAGCCGTACATGGTCACGATCGACCCCCAGGGTCTGAAGGTCGTCGAGAAGGGGCATCGGAAGGGGCGTGAGCTCCTCTGGAAAGACATCATCAGCGGCGATGCAGCTCTCGCAACCGCGTTGAACGCGTCGGTCGGTCAGTAAGCTCCGAACGCCCGGCAGTCCGGGTGTGTCTCAAGGGTGACCATTCACGGCACCAGTACGGCTCGCCATGCGGACACGCCTGACTTTCATGCTCGTCGCGCTGCCGTTGTTGGCGGCGCATTCACAATCCCGCGTCACGATTGAGCGCGTCGCGCCGAAACAGTGGCGCGCGACGTATCATCTCACCGCGCCGTCCAGGGAACTGCGGTTCGACCGGCCGGCGAGCTTTTTCCGCGAGCGTGTCTGGAAGGTCACGACCCCCGGATACCAATTGGGGCGCTCGGGGGACCGGCAGATTGTCACACTCGCAGCGGGACGAACGGCGCGCAGTGACATCACGTTCGAGTTCGGTGAATTCACCGACGCGCTTCCAAAGGAATACGAGCTCTTCCAGTCGTTCACCGATGGAGGCCTCGCGATCTACACCGGCCACTTCCATCTCAGATCAGTTACCGCGACCGGCCACGACACCGTTCGTGTCAGCAGTATTCGCATTGTGACGCCACAGGGCGCGCACGCGATTGTCCGCGGGAAGATCGTGACGGGAACGGCCACGCTCACCGACTCCGCGGGCGACAACGGCACATACGTGTACATCGGCAAGCAGAAGCCGATCGAGACACCCGACGTCGTTGCGGTGATCGACCCCGGCCTCCCGCCGTGGATCCGCACCATGTTCGATCAGCGCCTCCCCGCTCTCTTTCACGAATACGCGGCGCGAATCGGATCAGTGCTTCCGTGGAAACCCGTCGTGCTTTTCGGATACGACACTGCCGGCACAGGACTGTCGTCGGGAGGCGGGACGCTCACGGGTCTCGTCAACATGACGGTGACGGGCGCGGCGTGGCAGACCGAGACGAGCCACGCCGCGGAGCAGGCGTTTCACCTGATCGCGCATGAGTCCGCGCACCTGTGGAACGGCCAGCTCGTGCACAACGTGATGAGCGGCCCCGGTGAATGGCTGCACGAAGGATCAGCGGACGCGCTCGCGAACGAAATGATGCGGGCGTTCGGCGTGATTGATACCGCGCGCTACCGGGCGCGGAAGGAAGAAGCGCTCAACCGGTGCCTCTCGGCGATCGGCGCGACGTCTGTCGAGGCCGCGTTCAGGCGCGGGGCCGCCGTGTACGACTGCGGCTTCGCACTGTCGCTGTGGACGGAGGCCGCGATGAACACGGTCAACAATCGCGCGAACCTGTTCACGTTTTGGCGTGCGCTCGTCGACACCGCCAAGCATCACGGGCAGAAATACAGTGACACCACGTACTTCAGCGTGCTGTCCGCGGCCGGCGTACCCGATAGCGTCACGTCGCGCATGCGCGCGTTTCTCGTGGCGCAGTCTGACGGAGGCGCGGCGCTGATTGGCGGCCTAGTGGCCGCCGGCATACCTCTGCGAGCCGGCACTGGCACGCCGCCGGCGCCATACCAGATGGACGCCGCGCGCGCGGCTCTCGTTCACCTCATGGGCACGACGTGCGGCCGCGTGAGCATCTACTGGGGCCCGATACCGAGAACCGGCGCGGTGCCCACGTGTCCGCCGTTTGCGAAGGAGCTGCTGATCGCGCGCGTTTCCGGCCAGCGGGTGCGCGATCAGGGAGCCGCGCTCTACGACAGCGTGCGTTCCGCGTGCGCCGCCGGGCAGCCGGTAACGCTCGAGGACGACAAGGGCGCCCCCCTCGCGAACATCCCCTGTACGAAGGCGCTGCCGGCGCTGTCGCCCTGGTACGAGATCGGCCCTTTCTAGCCAAAACCGAAATGGAAATACAAATGGAAATGGAAGTTCAAATTGAAGTTTGAAGCTTGACGACCGCACGGTACCACGCGTGGTCTTCAAGCTTCAATTTTCAACTTGGCTCTTCAACTTCAATTTTCATTTCGTTT
>DASRAP010000351.1:0-3574 GCA_035638155.1 Gemmatimonadaceae bacterium
GATCGCCTTCGACAATGCCGGCCTTTTCCGCGGGCCCGTCGGGCGTGACGCTCATGACGAACACGCCGAGCGTGTCGCGCTTCGTAACCGTGCCGCCGATGTTGAGCCCGAGCGCGGCGCGATCGTTGCCGTCGCGGAACGTCTGCAGGAGCGGGCGCGCGGACTGTTTGTCCGCGTACTCGAGCTCACGCGCAGCGACGGTCTTGATGTGCAGCGTTTTCGTCGAGCCGCCGGAGAGCACGCGCAGCTCCACGTCGTCGCCGGCCTTGAGCTTGTCGAGCTCGCGCGTGAGCCGCCGCGACATCATGCCCGAGAGGGACGCGTCGTCGGCATCATCGCGCGACATCTTGAGGTTCACGCCGCCGATGGACTGGATGCGATCGCCTTCCTTGATGCCGGCCTTCGCGGCCGGGCCGCTCTCGACGACGGAGCTGACGAGCACGCCGGCCGTGTCCCGAATTCCGTTTTCGCCGAGCGTTACGCCGATCCGCGCGGCATTGGAGTTGTCGTTTCCAAAGGCGTAATCACGCGGCGTGATGACGCGAGTCTGCGCTCCCGCCGACGCGGCCACCGACGCCGCGACGAGGGCAATACCAAAAGATCGTTTCATGTTGGGTGTCCGTGCTGAAGGTTCTGCTCCTCGGACACACGCGTGGGCGGGAAGGGTTTACACGCTGCAGGGCTGGAGGGCTGGAGGGCTAGTGGGCTAGAGGGAACAGCGACTGCGTTGTCCCTCTAGCCCACTAGCCCTCCAGCCCTCATTTGAGTTCCCGCACCCAGATATTCCTGAAGCGCACAGGATGCCCGTGGTCCTGCAGCGATAGCGGGAGCTTGTCCGCGTGGGCTTCGTACGGAGGCCTCCGCATGTTCGCGGTTGGTCCCACGAGCTCCATGTTGTCCTGCACGAGCACGCCGTTGTGAAAGACGGTGAAGCGCGCCGGCGCGGTCACCTTGCCACTCGCGTCGAAGTGCGGCCGGTGAAACACCACGTCGTAACTCTGCCACTCTCCTGGCGGCCGGCTTGCATTCACGAGTGGGGGGAATTGTCCGTACAGCGCACCCGCCTGGCCGTCGGCGTAGGTGATGTTGCCGTACGAGTCGAGCACCTGGAGCTCGTATTTCCCCATGAAGAACACGCCGCTATTGCCGCGATCCTGATCCTCGCCGTGCGGTGGATTCGGCGCCATCCACTCGATGTGCAGCTGGACGTCACCGAACGACGCGCGCGTCACGAGCGAGCCCGTTCCTGCGACCACTTCCATGGCGCCGTCGACGATTTTCCATTTTGCGGGGCCACCGTTTGCGTCGCCCCACTGGGCGAGGCTCGAGCCGTCGAAGAGCACGGTGGCATCCGCGGGGGGCGGGAGCGGAAGGTTGGATCGGCCCGGCGTCACGATAGGCGGCTTGGGCCGGTCCTTGGAGTGCTGGGGCCATGACCCGAGGGGCGATTGCGCGGCGGACACGATGGGCGTAAAGGCGAGCAGCGTGAGAAGATGGGCGCGAAGCATGGGCACCTCGTGTGCCTGAAAAAGTCTGTCCCCTGCCTGATCTGCCTTCAGAATATGCACATCCGGCACAACGCGGGAGCGTGATCACACGTAGGATGCTCGTGCGCCGGTCACTGAGAATCTCTGTACTGACCCTTCTCGCGGTCGCGCTCGCGGCGGCCCGCAGCGCGGGCGCGCAGAGCTCGCACCTGCTGCATCTCGTGCTGGCGCCCGAGGGCAACGAAGCCCGCTATCGCGTCCGCGAGCAGCTCGCGACGCTCGATTTTCCGAGCGACGCCGTCGGGAAAACCACCGCGCTCAAGGGGCAGATCGTCCTCGGTCCGGACGGCAAGTTCACGGACTCGTCGAAGATCGTGATCGACCTTTCAGAGCTGGCGACCGACAGCAAGACCCGCGACACGTACGTGCGCCGCCACACGCTCGAAACGGAAACGCTGCCGACGATGCAGTTCATGCCGCAGTCGGCGATCGGGCTGCCGGCGAAACTGCCTGTGGACGGTGACCTCGAGTTCGTCCTCACGGGCATCATGCATCTCCACGGCGTCACGAAACCGTGGACGTGGCAGGTGAAGGCGCACATGCTCGCGACGGGCGAAATCACCGGGACGGCCACGACCTCGTTCCATTTCGCGGAGTTCAACATCGCGCAGCCGAGCGTGGCGCACGTGCTGTCGGTCGTGGACAACATCACGCTCGAGTACGATTTCCACTTCGTGCCGGCCCAAGCCAATATCGCGGCGGAAGGGAAGTAGGACCGAACGGGCCAAGGGCGAACGGGCCACGGGCCAAGGGGGGCGAGCCCCTCCTCAACCGCGAACGAGGCGGATACGTTACCGGAGCCCTCCCCAAACATGAGGAGTTTCTCGATGCTGCGTCGTGTATTCGCCGTCTGCGCACTTGTGTCCGCGTGTTCGTTGCAGCGTGTGCCGCCATCGGCACAATCGCAGGCCGCGCTGCTCGATGATCATATGGCGCATATGAGCGCCGCCGACATGCGACTGCCGGCGATTACGCCGAGCCGTCAGCAGGGCGATCTCAAGCTTCCGCCGAGCGCGAACACTGCTCCTGCGCGGATAAAGGCGAGCCCGCGTCATGGCGAGTGGGTGAAGATCGCGGTCGAACCCGGATCGAAGGACACGCTCGAGGCGTGGGTGGTGTATCCAATGTCGCGCGACAAGGCACCGGTCGTCGTCGTGGTGCACGAGATCTTCGGCCTGCAGACGTGGGTGCGTGGGGTCGCCGATCAGGTCGCCGCTGAGGGATTCATCGCGATCGCGCCGGACTTCTTCTCGCGTCCGCGGGGCGGTCCAAGCACGGACGAGCTGCCGGGTGATTCGGCCACGAAGCTCCAGGGCATGGTACCGATCACGGAGCGCAACAAGATCATCAATGCGGCCGCGAGCTACGCGATGATGCTCCCGTCCGCGCAGCAGAAGTATGCGGTCATCGGCTATTGCTGGGGCGGCCAGACCGTGTGGGGACACGCGGTGAGCAACGGCGTCAAAGGCTACTCGGGCGGCGTTGCGTTCTACGGCGCGTTTCCGTTTACGGTCGGCGGTCAGCGCGCAACGGCAACGGCTCCCGCGGTTCCGGCTTCGCTCGCGGCAGATTCCATGGCGAAGATTCAGAAGCCTGTGATGCTGCTCAGCGGCTCGCGCGACGCCCGCATCGGCGCGACGATGCCGGCGATCGATTCAATGATGAAGGCGATGAAGAAGGACTACTACGGCATGAATTACGAGGGCGCGATCCACGGTTTTCTGCGCGCGCAGGACGATCCTGCCTCTGGTAACAACGCAGGAACGGAAGCCGCGAATCTCGCGGCGACCAAGGACGCGTGGCCAAAGACCGTCGCGTTCCTGAAGAAGAACCTGAAGTAAAACAGGGCTAGTGGGCTAGAGGGCTGGAGGGCTAGTGGGAGGCAGCGATGCGCCCCACCAGCCCTCCAGCCCTCCAGCCCTCTAGCCCTCTAGCCCTCCGTTGACCTCATTACTTCCATTGCCAACCGAAACTCAGCGAAGTGTTATGCGCCCACACGTTGAGATCGGCATGGCCATCACTGACCT